>NZ_JBMDIL010000010.1:0-265556 GCF_057808655.1 Rhizobium sp. FG96
GAGACGATTCCGGCTTCGTGTGCGAACGCGATTGACTTCTTCAACACCCTGCTAGATCGGGCCGTTTCCAGCCGGTGATATTCGAGGAGATTTCATGCGAGTTGCGGCTTTGGCTTTCCTTTCCTTCGTCGCCACGGCGCCCCTTGCCGCTGCCGGCGAGGCCGTCACCTTCTCGGGCACGATCGGCAAGCTGCCGATCATCGTCGAGCTCGCCAATGGCGCCAGCGGCCAATACGAGGCCGGGCGTTATTCCTATATGGCGAAGGGCGCCGACATACCGCTGCATGCTTCCGCAAACGGTAAGGGCAGCGTGACCCTTGAGGAGGAAGAGCCCTGCACGCCGAAGCTCTGCAAGAATACGGATGACACGCAGGTCGACGAGGCCCCGATCGGCGCCATCTGGAGCCTGAAGGCCGATGCCGCCGGCGGTCTCGCCGGAACCTGGAAGGACGCCGATAGCGGCAAGGTGTTGCCCATAAAGCTGGAGCGGAAGGGCAGCCGTATCTTGCGCGATTCCGATGATCTCTTCGATGCGATGGATCCCGGCTACTATCCGTCAGGACATCCGGAGCCGCCGGTTTTTACCGAGAACGACCTGCCCTACGACTTCCTCAAGGTCTCACGCCCGTTGAAGGAAGGGCCGATCACCAATGCCGGTCAGCTGAGCTATCGCATGGATGAGGATAGCCGCGTCGGGCTCGCCTATCCCACCGTCGTCTCGCTTGGCGGCGAGGATATCGGGCCGATCAATGCCTATCTCGCCCAGCAGCGGCTGCAGTTCGAAATCCCGGCCTTCACCTGCCTGTCGCGCGCCTATCTCGGCTTTGCCTGGTCCGGTTTCGATGGCGAGGGGACGAGCGGCTTCGATGGTGGCGGCCAGGTGACGGTCGAGCATCTCAGCCAGCGTCTCATAGGTATCTCCGAGAGCGGCAGCTTCTATTGCGGTGGGGCGCATCCCGACAATTTCACCGATCACCGGCTTGCCGATGCGCGCACCGGCCAGGCGCTGGTGCCGGAAAAGCTGTTGAAGGGCTGGGTTGCCAAGGACGATAGCGGCAACATTATCGACCCCGCCACGGCGGCGAAGGATGCGATCATCACCTGGGGACCGGATGATGAGCTTGCTGCCTATGTGAATAGCCATCGCGACAAGATGGACGCCGATAGCGAGCAGGATTGCGGCTATGACGATCTCGTCAAGCAGAACCTCGCCGTCTATTTCACGCAGGATAGCCTGGTCTTCACGCTGCAGGGCCTGCCGCATGTGATCTTCGCCTGCACCTACGATATGCTGAGTGTGCCGCTGAAGGACGCGCGGCCGCTTCTGACCGACGCGGGCGCGAAGTATTTTGCGGAGCTGGATAACTAGCTGCGCTAAGGCGAACCATCGTCGCCTATGATCATCTCCGGCCCGCCCGCATCGGTACGGGCCGGATATTTCAAGGGATTAGAGAACCGAAACGTTCTCAGCCTTGGACTTGCCGGTCTTGCGATCCTGGCCGACTTCGTAGCTCACCTTGTCGCCTTCACGCAGCGAGCTGCCGCGCTGCAGAGCGGAGACGTGGACGAATACATCCTGGCCGCCGTTTTCCGGCGTGATGAATCCAAAGCCCTTGTCATCGTTGAAGAATTTTACGGTACCCGTAGCCATTGACGTTCCTTTTATGTCAGCTGGTCTGAAATCGACGGCAGACCCTATCGTCCGAGCCTTGATATATCAATGGCTTAGACAGCGCTGAATTGCTCTCTTTTGCGTTTCTTTCGCAATTTATCGGCAAAACCCAGGATTTGTGGGCATTTTCGGGGGATGGCATGGGCACGAGAACGGCCATTGCACGATCCCGCTGCTGCCAATATTGGACAAATGATGAGCCTTGCCAGTATCGCCATGTATGTCACGCCCGCACCTCTCGCCGAGGCGACCGAGGCCCTATGGTCGTTTATCCGCGAGCAGCTTCTGGAGGCCGGGCTCTCCGGCGTACCGGAGAGACTCAGCCGGGATATAGCCTATGACGAGGCGTGGCTGCGGCCGGATCTCCTGCTTTCTCAGACCTGCGGATATCCCTATGTGACGCGGCTGCGCGGCAAAGTCCGCCTGGTCGCCACGCCGGAATACAACCATCAGGGCTGCTCCGGCCCGCTGATGCGCAGCTTCATCATTGTCCGGCGCGACTCGCCGTTCGGCGGTCTCGAGGACCTGCGCGGCAAGATCGCTGCCATCAACAGCCCGGACAGCAATTCCGGCGCCAATCTCTTCCGGGCGGCTGCCGCGCCGCTCGCCGGAGGGCGGCCGTTCTTTGCCCGCGTAGTCCAGACCGGCAGCCACGGCGCCAGTATCGACGCGGTTGCAGCCGGGCAGGCCGATTGCGCTTCGATCGATTGCATCACCTTCGGCAATATCAGGCGGTTCGATCCGGCGAGGCTCGAAATGATCCGGATCATCGGCGAGACACCGGCGGGGCCGGGATTGCCGTTCATCACCGCTGGCGACGCAAGCGATGAGCAGGTCGCTCTCCTCAGAGACGCATTATCGGCAGCAATCGCCGATCCATCGCTTGCGGCCGTTCGCGAAACGCTGGGGCTTACGAATATCGCTATCCTGTCCGATGCCGCCTACGAGCCGCTGCTTGAATTTGCCCGCCAGGCCGAGGCGTTGGGCTTCCGCGATTTCGGCTGAGGATCCCTTATTCGCTGACGTGGATGATCAGCTTTCCAAAGTTCTTGCCCGGCAGCAGGCCGATGAAAGCCTCGGGCGCATTCTCAAGCCCATCGACGATGTCCTCGCGGAATTTCAGGCGGTCGTCTGCGATCCAGGCCGACGCCTCCGCGAGAAAGTCGGGCCTCTGGTCCACGAATTCGCGCTGGATGAAGCCGCGGACCGTCAGGCTCTTGCGCAGCACGGCGCGCATGAAGCCGGGGAGGCGGTCGAGGCCTTCAGCTGGTTCGTTGTTGTAATGGGCGATCAGGCCGCAGACCGGTATGCGTGCGAAATCGTTGAGGAGCGGAAAGACCGCCTCGGCGACAGCGCCGCCGACATTCTCGAAATAGACATCGATCCCATCGGGACAGGCCGCCGCGAGCTGAACGCCAAAATCTTTGGCCCGGTGATCGATCGCCACATCAAAGCCGAGCTCGTCGCGGATGAAGGCACATTTCTCCGGCCCGCCGGCAATGCCCACAGCTCTGGCGCCTCTCAGTTTGGCAATCTGCCCGACGACCGATCCAACGGCACCGCTCGCAGCCGCGACGACGACGGTCTCGCCCGGCTTCGGCTTGCCGATATTGCGAAGTCCGGCATAGGCGGTGAAGCCCGGCATGCCGAGCACGCCGAGCGCCGTCGTGACCGGCGCCTGCGTGGGATCGAGCTTCCGCAGTCCGTCGCCGTTGGACGTGGCATAAAGCTGCCATCCCGAGTGGGAGAGCACGATATCGCCGGGCGCGAAATTGCTGTTACGGCTGCTGACGACGCGGGCGACCGTGCCGCCCTCCATGACGCCGCCGAGCGCGACCGGCGCCGAATAGGATTTGGCGTCGTCCATCCGCCCGCGCATATAGGGATCGAGCGACAGGTAGAGGATCTGCAGCAGCAGTTCGCCTTCGCCCGGTTCCGGCACCGCAACCCGCTCGATGCGGAAATTATTGGGCATCGGCGGGCCTGACGGCCGTGATGCCAAGGTGATCTTCACGTTTTCGACAGGCTCGGGCATCGTATTCCTCTTTATTCCAAATCTGGCGCGCCCGGCGTGATCGGCAATGCGCTAGGTCGCCGAACTATTCGAGGCGGTCTCCTCGAGCACCTCTTCCGGGATATCGTCAAAGGAAGCGTAGTTAAGATTGTAAAGCCGTGAATAGAGCTTGCCGTTCTTCATCAGCTGGTTGTGATTGCCGCTCTCGATCAATTCGCCGTTCTGCAGCACGATGATGCGGTCGGCTTCGCGGATGGTGGCAAGGCGGTGGGCGATCACGAGGCCCGTGCGGTTTTCGAGAAGCTTTACCAGTGCCTTCTGGATCAGCATCTCGGTATAGCTGTCGATATTCGCCGTGGCTTCGTCGAGAACGAGGATCTTCGCGTCCGCCACCAGCGCGCGGGCGAAGGAGAGGAGCTGGCGCTGTCCGAGCGACAGGTTGCCGCCGCGCTCGCCGAGCATGCTGTCATAGCCCTGCGGCAGCCGCATGATGAAATCATGCGCGCCGACGGCCTTGGCCGCCTCGATCACCTGTTCGCGCGTCGCCTTGGTCTTGTGATAGCGGATGTTTTCGAAGACGGTGCCGGTGAAGAGGAAGGGCTCCTGCAGAACCATGGCGATCTGGTCGCCGAGCGAATCCTGCGTCAGCTCGCGAACGTCATGGCCGCCGACGACGACCTGGCCTTGCTGCACATCGTAAAAACGGTGGATCAGCGACATGCAGCTGGATTTGCCGGAGCCCGTCGGCCCGACGAGCGCGACAGTCTCGCCCGGGTTTACCCGGAAGCTGACATGCTTCAGCACCGGATGCTTCGGATTGTAGCCGAAGACGACGTCGCGGAACTCGACCGAACCGTCCATGTCCTTCGACAGCACCTTGGCGTCAGGCGCATCCTTGATATCGACAGGCACGTCGAGCACTTCGGTCAGCCGCTGGCCCGACGCCATGGCGCGCTGCATGACGGAATATTGCAGCGTCAGCGAGCGGATCGGGTCGAAGAAGCGCTGGATATAGAAAAGGAAGGCGACGAGCACGCCGACATCGAGCGCCTGGTTGAGCACCCGCGCACCGCCGACGACGATGACCAGCGCCATGGCGACACCCGTCAGGCTGTCGACGATCGGCACCATGACCTGCGCATAGCGCGCTGCCGTCAGGTGGGTCAGCAGGTTGGCATGCGCCTTGTCGTCGTAGAGGGTGAAGTTGACGCCCTGGCGGTCCATGCTCTGGACGGCGCGGACACCATGAATGGCTTCGGCGAGCGCACCGGCCGCCACCGAGTTCGTCTCATGCGCTGCCATGAAGGATTTGCGCGCGAGCGGCAGCCAGAACAGGCGCACGACAAACAGCACAGGAAGCACCGAAAGCGTCAGCAGGCCGAGCTTGAAGTCGAGATAGAGCATCACGAAGACGATGCCGAAGAGCAGGGCGATGTCGCCGACCGAGAGAACCGAGGTTTCCAGGAATTCCTGCATCGAGTTGACGTCGCCCTGCAGGCGCGACATCAGGCGGCCGACTTCGGTCTTGTCCATGAAGGAGAGCGAGACGCGCTGCAGATGCGAGAACATCGCCTTACGCATGTCGAAAAGCACGTTCTCGGCGACGCCGCCGACCAACGTCTCCTGCGCATAGCTTGCGGCATAGTTGACGAGGATGGCGCAGAGGAAGGCGACGATCGCCCAAGTCAGCGCCGAGGAATTGCTGCCCGGCTGCATGCCGTGGTCGATGGCGTAACGGATAATCAGCGGGATCGTCAGCTGCATCGCCGTGAAGGTGAGCACGGCGACGACAGACCAGACGATCTTGTCGCGATAGGGATGAACGAAGGCCCAGATGCGCTTGACGATATTGCCGTCGAAGGCCTTGCCGAACATCTCCTCCTCGACACGATGCGACCCGACCACCGCTCGCGGCGGCCGCCTGCCGTCTTCGCGCGGATCCGGACGCTCGGTTTCCATCTCCTCGGCCATGTCATTCCTCCCACGGCCATTTAGGCCCCGTATTTGTTTTATTTGGCCGCTGCCAAAGCAGTGGTGCCTGTGGCCCCTCATCCGACCCTTCGGGCCACCTTCTCCCCGAGGGGAGAAGGGAAGATGGAAACCACGCGGCACATCCCTTCTCCCCAACGGGGAGAAGGTGGCGGCAGCCGGATGAGGGGGCTGCACAGCACGCCCTCAATCGTTAAGCACTCAAAGCCTCATCCCCTGGCCGCACCTGCAGGTCGTAAAGCGCCTTGTAGCGCCCTCCGAGGGCCAGCAGTTCCGCATGCGTGCCGCGCTCGACGATCCGGCCTTCCTCGACGAAGAGGATCTGGTCGGCATGCATCAGCGAGCTCAGGCGGTGGGCGACGATGAGGGTGACGCGATCGGCGGCATATTTGCGCATGGCGGCGCGGATGCGCTGCTCGGTCGCCGCATCGATTGCCGCGGTCGAATCGTCGAAGACCATCACGGCCGGCCGCAGCATCAGGGCGCGGGCGATCGACAGGCGCTGGCGCTGGCCGCCGGAGAGCGACACGCCGCGTTCGCCGACGACGGTGTCATAGCCGGTCGGCAGGCCCAGCACGTAATTGTGCAGCTGGGCGCTTTCGGCGGCGCGCTCGATGCGTTGTTCCTTCGCCCAGGGGTCGCCATAGGCGATGTTGTTCTCGATCGAGGTGGTGAACAGGAAGGAATCCTGCTGGACGACGGCGACCGAACGGCGCAGCGACTGCAACGTCGCCTGGCGGATATCCTGTCCGTCGATGGTGATCTTGCCGCGGGTCACGTCGTAGAAGCGCGGGATCAGATGCGCGATCGTCGACTTGCCGCTGCCGGGCGGGCCGACGATGCCGACAGTCTCGCCGCGCTTGGCCTCGAAGCTGATATCGTAGAGCACCTGATGCATCTCGGAGCTCGGATAGGCGAACTCGACATGCTCGAACCGCAGCGTGCCCTCGGTGACCTTCAGCTCTTTCGCGTCAGGCGCATCGCGCACCGCGATCTCGAGATCGAGCAGGTTGAACAGTCGGGTTCCGCAGGTGGAGGCGCGGGCGAAGGCATTGACCATCAGACCGAGCTGGCGCACCGGCATCTGCAGGATGGTCATAAAGGTCAGGAACGAGGCGAGCGTGCCGACGGTGATCTCGCCGGACATGACCTTGCCGCCGCCGACCCAGAGCACCAGGCCCATCGAGGCGAAGAAGGAGAAGGTCATGGCGCTGGTATTGGCAACGCGGATGCCGACGCGCTCATGGGCAAGCTCGACGGCATTGGTCGAGGCAGCCTCGAACTTCGCCATCTCGTGATCCTGTGCCGCGAAGGCGCGCACGACGCGGATGCCGCCGAGATTTTCTTCCATGATGCGGGTCAGGACCGAGAGCCGTTCCTGCAGTTCCAGCCAGGTGGCACGCAGCTTCAGCTGCGTCACCGAGGATCGCCAGCCGACGAAGGGCACGAAGGACAGCGCCAGAAGCCCGAGCACCACATCCGTCGAGATCAGCATATAGGCGCCAATGCCGATCAGCATCGACAGCAGGAAGACACGCACGAGCGCCGTCGAGAAATACATGCGCACGCCTTCGAGATCGAGAAGGCCGACAGTGATCAGATCGCCGGAATGGACGGTGTCGTGAAAGCTGAAGGAAAGGCGCTGGATCTTCTCGTAGCAGGCGAGCCGCAGCTCGTAGCCCATATGGTGGCCGACGCTCTCGGAATAGTAGTTCTGGATCATCGTGAAGATGCCGCGCAACACGCTGGCACCGAGCAGCATGAGTGCGGTCGTCAACAGCGCATCCTGCGCCATCTGCCCGGCCGTGCCGCCGCTCAATGCAACCTGCGTGTGGTCCACGGCCTGGCCGAGAAGCCGGGGAATCAGCAGCTGAAACGTCGATGCGACAAGCGTCGCACCGATCGCGAAACCTGATTGCCAGGGATGACGGAAGGCCATGACGGTAATGCGGACCAGCGTAAAGAGGCCCTTACCCCAGCCCGCCGCGGTCGCTTTCGCCAGCGAAGCTGAAGGCTTCGTGGCGCTCATAGACGCATCGCTGCTCACGGTAATGATTCCAAATAGATGTGTGTGTCCGGACGGTGGCCCGAAAAGACGGCAATTCCATGAAGGGATTGATAGTACGCTTACTTTTGCCGATTCCATCCGGCCGTTCAAGTAAAGAATTCACCAACTGGTTATTTTATCGTGAGGGGAAAATCCGGCGGCGGGCGCGCGTGAAAGATCGCCGGCTTCCCGTTCGCCTTCTGGTGGAAATCACTGTTGCCTTGGCGGTGTGCCGGAAAAAGGGAAAGTCCGCATCGAGATCAACGGGTTAGCATGTCGCGTGGGGGCTTCGTGGGCGAGGGGGTTGCCAGCCGCGTCATTTTCCGCTCTCATACACGACCAGTTTGATAGACTATGGACAGCAGCGATTGCGGCCCTAGTTCCCCTTCCGGCGCGTGCCGGACAACCGCTTGTATGGCGGCGCGAACCCCGGCCGACGCAGCGCGATTTTTCTGCGTCGATACCCTGATCGAGACACGGATGCGGTGATGACCGCGAGGAGTTGAGATGACGGTTCAAGGACTTTTCTCTGCGAAGGCCGCGGCGGCGGCGAAGCCTTCCGCCATTCCGCGCGTCGCCATTGTCGGGCGCGGCTTTTCCGGGATGATGACGGCGATTGCGTTGATGAAGACGGTTCGCACACCGTTCCATCTGCAGCTCTTCGATCCCAATTCCTCCGTCAGCGGCGGGCAGGCGCTGTCCTCGGCCCGGCGCTCGGCGATCCTCAACACCCGCGTTCGCGATCTCTCGGTCTCGACCGGGGATGCCGGCGATTTCAACGACTGGCTCTGTAGCAACGCGGAGTTCCGCGCCGCGGTGCCTGCGGCGATCCCGGGATTCCGCCAGATCTTCGTGCCCAAGGAAATTTTCAGCGATTACGTTTACCAGCGCTTTTCCGAAGCGCTCGCCACCCGCAAGGACATCACCGTCCAGGTCAGCCACGAACCCGTCGTGGCGATCCGCAGGAGCCACGGCCACCGCTTCCTTCTCGAACATGCCGGCCCTGCCAATCCGCTCTTCGATACCGTTTTCCTGGCAACCGGCTACGGGCTCCCGCAGGCCGATCTGCTCTCCGGCGAAGGTGCGCCGGTGCGCGCCCAGCGTCTCGTTGGCCGCCCGCATACGATTCTTCTCGGCAGCGGCATCCGCGTTGTCGACCAATTGCTGCAGCTACGCGACGAAGGCTATGGTGGCCAGATCACCATTGTCTCCAAGCACGGCTTCCTACCGCAGAGCCATACGCCGAACTCCGCCGAGCCGGTTTTCCCTGCAGAAGAACTGCCGAAGGATCTGCCTGACATCCTGCGCTTTATCCGCAATGCCTGCCGTGAGGCGGAGGAGGCGGGGCGCAGCTGGCAGTCGGTGATGAACGGATTACGCAAACATGCCCGCTCGCTCTGGCGGGCGCTGCCGGCGCGCCAGAAGCAGCAGTTCAACCGGCATCTGCGTGCCATCTATGACAGCCACCGCAACCGTCTGCCCGAAGCCATGTATCTGCGTCTGAAGCGCGAGCTCGCCGGTGGCAATACCGTACTTCGCCGCGGCGTTGCCGGGCGGCAAGGCCTGAGCGGCATCTTCTTTACGCCGGCGGGATCGGCCGCTGAGGAAGTGATCCATGCAGAGCGGGTCATCGACTGCCGCTGCCGCGCTGCCGATCTTGAGGCGCCCCTGCTGCAGAGCCTCTTTGCTGCCGGATTGGCGATGCCGGACGAGCTTGGTCTCGGCATTGCCGTGAACCAGAGGGGCGAGCCCTATCTCGAAGATGGTTCCGCTGTGGATGGCATCTTTGCGATCGGTCCGCTCGGGCTCGGCAGTCTGCCAGATATCGATCTGGTGCCGGAGATTGTCAGCCAAGCCTATGCCGCGGCGGAAGAGGTCGCGGCCCGCGCCTTCCCGCAATGCCGGGCGATGTGATTAGCGGCGGCGCAACTCACTGCGGATAACGACCACAAGCAGCCCGGCCATCATGATCGCCATGGCGAACCAGGTGATCGCGTAGCTCAGGTGGCTGTTCGGGAAGACGACGCGGGTGAGCCCGCCGACCGGCGAACCGCCGGGATTGGGCGTTGCATCGGCATCGATGAAATAGGGCTCTGGCTTCTCGACGCCTTTGTCGGCGGTGATCGCCGCGACATCGCGCGAATACCACCATCCCGTCGCGGGATCGTTGGATTGCAGCAGCGAGCCTTTCGGCTCGGTCGGCCGCAGCAGGCCGGTGATCGTCACCGTGCCGGAGAGCTGCCCTTCGGCGCGGGTCTTGGGATCGCGCTTTTCGGAGGGTACGAAGCCGCGGTTGATCAGGATGGCATTGCCATCCGCCAGCATCAGCGGCGTCATCACCCAATAGCCGGGGCCGAGCTCCGTCGATGTATAGACGAAGGTCTCCTTGCCGCTATCCAGCGTGCCGGTTGCCTTGACGCGCAGATATTCGTCTTCGGCGGGATTGATGTTGCGCCCTTCTGGTGCCGCGACCGGTTCGGCATGGATGCGCTGGTCGACGCGGGCGATCAGGTCGAGCTTCCAGTAAAGCCGCTCGATCTGCCAGATGCCGAGGCCCACGAATGCGGCCATGGCAAAGAGGATCAGGCCGCAGAGCGCAAAGAGCTTCACGGGCGAACGGCGGCTGTCGGGCTTGGTGTCGGAAAGATCGGTCATGGCAAAAAAGGCGGGCGGCTGATCGCCGCCCGCGTCATGCTCAGGGCATGTTCTTCATCATTTCGGGGCTCATCGGCATCATGTTGGTGTTCAGATGATGCATGACCCAGAAGGTACCGGCGAGCGCGATGGCGACGATGACGATCGTGAAGATCAGCGCCATGATGGTCCAACCGCCTTCAGAACGCGTGTTCATATGCAGGAAGTAGATCATGTGGACGACGATCTGGATCGCGCCGAGGATCATCACCGCGGTTGCCGTGACAAGCGGGTTTTCGAAGACGCCGGCCATGACGAGCCAGAAGGGGATCGCCGTCAGGATGACCGACAGGACGAACCCGATCATGTAGCTCTTGAACGAGCCGTGATCGGCCTCGTGACCGCCGTGACCGTGGCCGCCATGGCCATGGTCGTGATGTGCGTCGTGGGCGTGAGTGTTCGAGCTCATCCGAGAACTCCCAGCAGATAGACCAAGGAAAAGACGCCGATCCAGACGACATCGAGGAAGTGCCAGAACATCGACAGGCACATCAGGCGGCGCTTGTTGGCTTCGATCAGGCCGTGCATCGAGACCTGGATCATCAGCGTGATCAGCCAGATGATGCCGAAGGTCACGTGCAGACCGTGGGTGCCGACCAGGGTGAAGAAGGCCGACAGGAAGGCGCTGCGCGTCGGGCCTGCGCCGTCGTGGATCAGATGCGCGAACTCATAGAGTTCGAGGCCGATGAAGGCTGCGCCGAACAGGCCGGTGACGGCCAGCCAGAACAGCACGCCGGCCTTGTAGCCACGCATCATCTGCAGCATCGCAAAGCCGTAGGTGATCGAGGACAGCAGCAGCATGGAGGTGTTGATCGCCACCAGCGGCAGATCGAACAGATCCTTCGGCGACGGGCCGGCCGCATAGTTGCGGCCGAGCACGCCATAGGTGGCGAAGAGCACTGCGAACATCAGGCAGTCACTCATCAGGTAGAGCCAGAAACCGAGATTGGTGCTGCTCTCCGGATGATGCTCCTCGGTGAGGTAGAAAACGGGCTTCTCGGCCGTGTCGATTGTGTGATCGGTCATGGTCGTCATCCCTGCGCCGCGGCAAGCTGCTGCGTGCGCTTGTCTTCCGTCTCGGTGACTTCTTCCACGGGAATGTAGAAGTCACGCTTGTAGTTGAAGGTGTGGAGGATCGACACGAGGACGATCGCGGCGAAGGACAGGATCGCCAGCCACCACATGTACCAGATCAGCCCGAAGGCGAGGCCGATGCTGAGTGCCGAGAGGATCGCGCCGGTGCCGGTATTCTTCGGCATGTGGATCGGCTTGAAGCCCTCGAGCGGACGGACATAGCCGCGCTTCTTCATGTCGTACCAGCTGTCGTGATCGTGGACGACCGGCGTGAAGGCGAAGTTGTAGTCCGGCGGCGGCGAAGAGGTCGCCCATTCGAGCGTACGGCCATCCCACGGGTCGCCGGTCTCGTCCTTGAGAGCTTCGCGCTTGCGGAAGCTGACGAAGATCTGGATGAGGAACGAGGCGATGCCGATGGCGATCAGGCCGGCGCCGAAGGCGGCGATGATGAACCAGATCTGCAGCGACGGATCTTCGAACTGCGAGACGCGGCGCGTCACACCCATCAGGCCGAGCACGTAGAGCGGCATGAAGGCGAAGAAGAAGCCGATCTGCCAGAACCAGAAGCTCATCTTGCCCCAGAACGGGTCGAGCTTGAAGCCGAAGGCCTTCGGGAACCAGTAGTTGACGCCGGCGAAGAGGCCGAACAGCACGCCGCCGATGATGACATTATGGAAGTGGGCGATCAGGAACAGCGAGTTGTGCAGCACGAAGTCGGCTGGCGGGATGGCGAGCATGACGCCGGTCATACCACCGATGACGAAGGTCACCATGAAGCCGACGGTCCAGAGCATCGGCACTTCGTAGCGGATGCGGCCGCGATACATCGTGAACAGCCAGTTGAACATCTTCGCCCCTGTCGGGATCGAGATGATCATCGTGGTGATGCCGAAGAACGAGTTGACGCTGGCGCCCGAACCCATTGTGAAGAAGTGGTGCAACCACACGAGGTAGGAGAGGATCATGATGACGCAGGTGGCGTAAACCATCGAGGCGTAGCCGAAGAGGCGCTTGCCGGAGAAGGTGGCGACCACTTCGGAGAAGATGCCGAAGGCCGGCAGCACGAGGATGTAGACTTCTGGGTGGCCCCAGATCCAGATGAGGTTGACATACATCATCGGGTTGCCGCCGAGATCGTTCGTGAAGAAGTTCGTGCCGGCATAGCGGTCGAGCGACAGCAGAACGAGGGTCGCGGTCAGGATCGGGAAGGAGGCGACGATCAGCACGTTGGTGCAGAGCGAAGTCCAGGTGAAGACCGGCATCTTCATGAACGTCATGCCGGGCGCGCGCATCTTCACGATCGTCGCGATCAGGTTGATCCCCGACAGCGTCGTGCCGACACCGGCGACCTGCAGGCCCCAGATATAATAGTCGACACCGACGCCAGGACTGTAGTCCGCGCCCGAAAGCGGCGGATAGGCAAGCCAGCCGGTCCGTGCGAATTCACCGATGAAGAGCGAGATCATGATGATGATCGCGCCGGCGGTGGTCATCCAGAACGAGAAGTTGTTGAGGAACGGGAAGGAGACGTCGCGGGCGCCGATCTGCAGCGGCACGACGAAGTTCATCAGGCCGGTGACGAAGGGCATCGCCACGAAGAAGATCATGATGACGCCATGCGCCGTGAAGATCTGGTCGTAGTGATGCGGCGGCAGATAGCCTTCCGAACCATTGAAGGCGATCGCCTGCTGGATACGCATCAGGATCGCGTCGGAAAAGCCGCGCAGCAGCATGATGACGGCGAGGATCACATACATGATGCCGATCTTCTTGTGATCGACGCTGGTGATCCAGTCGCGCCAGAGCGGTCCCCAGAACTTGAAATAGGTGATGAGCCCCACGACGGCGATGCCGCCGATCGCAACGCCGATGAAGGTGAAGATCAGGATCGGCTCGTGATAGGGGATCGCATCGAGGGTCAACCGGCCGAAGATGAACTTCAGGAGGTCAGGATTGGAAAACATGGAATAACCCGTTCATTGGTGTCTCAGCGACGCAAAGCGCCAGGTTTAATTGTTGCTCGGCTGGGCCGGTGCCGGATCGCCGCTGCCGTGGTTCATGCCTGGCATCGAATGGCCGTCGTGGCCGCTGCCGCTCATGTCCATACCGGGCATGTTCTGCATGTCCTGCTGACTGCCGTTCGCAGCATCTGCCGGCTTCTGATCGCCGGAAGCAGGGGTCGCGGCCGCGGGGACTGCTTCGGCTTCTGCGCCATGGCCTTCGCCGACGTGGCGGTTGTCATATTCCAGCTTTTCGCGGTTCTCGGCGCTTTCCTTGCCGCCGCCGCCCATCATGTCGATATGCATCATATCGCTCATGCACATCTTGCCCGGCGTGGCGCAGAGGTTGAGGATCGCCTGGTAGAGGTCCTTGTCGGCGGTCGCGTAGTAGCGGACCGGCTCGCGCTCGGACGGCTTTTCAAGCTTGAGATAGGCGTCACGGTTCAGCGCGGTGCCCTGGCTCTTCACCTTGGCGACCCAATCGTCGAAGCCCTGCTGGTTCAGGCCATGGAACTTGAAGCGCATATGCGAGAAGCCTTCGCCGCTGTAATTGGCGGAAAAGCCCTCATACTCGCCTTCCTTGTTGATGACGGCATGAAGCTGCGTCTGCATGCCGGGCATTGCGTAGATCTGGCCTGCAAGTGCGGGAATGTAGAAGGAGTTCATGACCGAGGATGCGGTGATCCTGAAATTGATCGGCACATCGACCGGCGCTGCCAGCTCGTTGACCGTCGCAATGCCGAGCTCCGGATAGAAGAACAGCCACTTCCAATCGAGCGCCACGACTTCGACCGTCATCGGCTTGACGTTTTCGGGGATGCTCCGCTCGGCATCGATGCGATCGAGTGGACGGTAAGGATCGAGCTTGTGAGTCGAAATCCAGGTGATGGCGCCAAGGGCGATGATGATGGCCAGCGGTGCCGACCAGATAACCACTTCCAGCCGTGTCGAGTGATGCCATTCCGGATCATAGGTCGCTGCCGTATTCGAACGCCGGTAACGCCAGGCGAAGAAGAACGTCAGGAACAGGACCGGCACGATGATCAGCAGCATCAGGAAGGTGGAGACCAGAATGAGGTCTGCCTGCTGACTTGCGATATCGCCCGACGGCGACATCACGACCATATTGCATCCTGCCAGCATCATCAGCGGCAACACGGATAGAAGGCGGGAAAACTTCACGAGTTTTTGCACGTCTCTAAGCTCTTGTTGTTTCGTCCAAACCGCGACTAAAGCACTGAACCTGATGGCAACATGAGGTGTTTGGTCGCACTGCAGCAAACATGCCGCAGCGCGGCAAAGAATGTAAGGCGCTACGGCGTTGAAATCCTGATAAGTTTCGGAAGGATTTGGCCCCGGCGCATGCTTTTGTGCGGCATAATATATCCGCGAAAACGAAAACGGCCACTTGAAAGGCCGCGAATCGGGCGATCACGCCCAATTTCTCATCCACATCTAATTTTGAGAATGGATGATGAACTATTTACGTCCGTCAGACTTGATAACCTTGCGGGTTTGATCAAGATCGTCTTGAGGCGCTTTGCCGCAAGCGTCTCGACGAGGGAGGCGTTTAATGACTGCAGCACACTATGGACCATCGTCCACGACACTCGAACGTGACGCAAGACAGATTCATGCTGGCGAAAAGGTTTCGCCTGGAAGTATTGCTCTTGGCGTCATCATCGGGCGAATGTCCGAATTCTTCGATTTCTTTGTTTATGGCCTGGCCTCTGTCCTGGTCTTCCCGCAGCTGATCTTTCCCTTTGCACCGGACAGGCTGACGGGGACGCTCTATTCGTTCGCGATCTTTTCGCTGGCCTTCCTGGCGCGTCCGGTCGGCTCCGTCGTCTTCATGACGATCGACCGATTCTATGGCCGCGGCACGAAGCTGACGATCGCGCTGTTCCTGCTCGGCGGCTCGACCGCTTCGATCGCCTTCCTGCCCGGCTATAACGAGATCGGCTATTGGGCGATCGCGCTTCTGGCGCTCTTCCGGCTCGGCCAGGGCTTCGCGCTCGGCGGCGCCTGGGATGGTCTCGCCTCGCTTCTGGCGCTGAACGCGCCGCAGAACAAGCGCGGCTGGTACGCGATGATCCCGCAGCTCGGTGCGCCGATCGGCTTCGCGCTGGCGAGCACTATCTTCGGCTTCTTCATCGCCAATCTCTCCAATGAGGATTTCCTCTCCTGGGGCTGGCGCTATCCGTTCTTCGTCGCCTTTGCGATCAATGTCGTGGCGCTCTTTGCGCGCCTGCGTCTGGTCATGACGCAGGAGTTCGGCACACTTCTGGAACAGCACGAACTTGAAGCCGCGCCGATCGGCAAGGTTCTGAAAATCCACGGCCGCGATATCCTGATCGGCGCCTTCGTGCCGCTCGCGAGCTTCGCGATGTTCCACCTCGTCACCATCTTCCCGCTCGGCTGGATGAGCCTCTACGGCACGCAGCCGCTCGACACTTTCATGGTGGTGCAGATCATCGGCGCGCTCGTCGGTATCGTCGCGATCATCGCGTCGGGCCTGATCGCCGATCGAATCGGCCGCCGTGCCCAACTGGCCGTCTGTGCGGTGCTGATCGCGATCTTCTCCTTCGTCGGTCCGATGCTGATCGCTTCGGGCGATGCCGGCCAGGACGCCTTCGTCATCATCGGCTTCGGCGTGCTCGGCCTTTCCTTCGGCCAGGCGACCGGCTCGATCTCTTCGCGCTTCGGCCGTGGCTACCGCTACACAGGCGCCGCCTTCACCTCCGACCTCGCCTGGCTCGTCGGCGCCGGCTTCGCCCCGCTGGTGGCGCTCAGCCTGTCCAGCAGTTTTGGCCTGACCTTCGTCGGCTACTATCTGCTGTCGGGCGCCATCTGCACGCTGGCAGCGCTCGCCTTCAGCAGGGCGCTGGAGCAGCGGGAATAGATTAGGGACCGCGCCAGGTCGATTCGAAAAGCCCGGTTTCGACCGGGCTTTTTATTAATCGATGCGTTGCAAATTATAATTGATTGCATATCCTTCTCTGCGAAGGAGATGCCGTCATGACCCGTTCCACGATCGACCATGCGACGCTCGCCCAACTGGCCGGCGCCGGTGCCATCGACAAGACGCTTGTCGTCGGCCAGACCGGCGGCTGGTCCATCGTCGTGCGCTACGGAAAGAGCGAGCATCCGCTTGCGGCACAGCGCAGCCGTCAGGTCAGGCTCTTCAAGAAGATGGAGACGCTGGTGTCTTATCTCCGGGACATCGGCATCTCCCAGTTCGACGTCGACGCCAGCGATTATGCCGCCGAGCCCGCCAAACGCCCCGATCGCGCCGACGCTCTGAAGCGGGCGCATGAGGCCGCCGAGCATGACCGGTGGTTCCGCGAACAGGTTCAGATCGGCCTTCGCGAAGCGGATGATCCGAATACGGTGTGGATCAGCGATGAAGAGGCCAACAAGGAAATGGACGAGTTGCTGGCTAGCCTGAGGTCGCGCTTGCCAGGTGATCGGCAGTGATCGTCAGATGGCTGCCGCGTGCTCTGAACGATCGCCGAAACCAGGTGTCCTATATATTCCAGCGAAACCCTCAGGCAGCAGTCCATTTGGAAACGCTTGTACGCAGCCAGAGCGAGCTCCTGCACAGTTACCCTCTCGCTGGCCGAATTGGTCGCCAGAAAGGCACGCGGGAGCTCGTTGTTCCCAACAGCTCCTACGTCATCATCTATCGCATCGATGAAAAGGCCCAGCAGGTACACATTCTACGCCTGCTTCACGGCGCCCAGCAATGGCCGCCGGAAGAGGAGTGAGGCTGGTTAGCGAGCGACGGCTTCCGGCTGCTTGGCGCGGGCGGCGGTCAGTTCGGCGGTCGTGTGGTTAAGGCGGTCGGCCAGCACGCGCATGATCTCGACGGCCATTTCAGGGAAGTCGCTCAGCAGCTTCAGGAAGTGTTCCTTGCTGATGCGCAGGACTTCGAGGCCCGAGGTGGCGCGCACGGTTGCCGTACGCGAGACGTCGCAGAGAATGGCGATTTCGCCGACGATGGAATTGAGCTCGACATCGGCAACCTTGATGTCGCCGGCGGGAGAGTGGACGAGAATATCGGCCGTGCCAGAGAGGATCACATAGGCTGCGTCGCCCGGATCGCCCTGGTGGAAGAGGTTCTGACCGGCCTTGTAGGTCATCCGGTCGGAGGTGAACGCCAAAAGCTTGAGTTTCGCCGGAGCGATCCTGGAAAAGATCGGCACCCGTCGCAGCATTTCGACTTCATCTCTCAACAGCATGAGCGTTTTACCCCCTGCAGCGCCTCCTCGCCAAAGGAGATCGCGCTTTTTAAAACTCTACCAGGCATTCCCTCGCAAGAATGCCGTCTCAGCCGCCCCAATAGATTATTACGATAACAGTTCCTTGAACATAGTGTTTTTCTCCGAAAGTTCCGGATAGCCACCGGCTTCGGCAAGGCCGCCGCGCTCGAACAGCAGGATCCGGTCGAAGATTTCCGCCAGCCGGGCATTGGAGAGCACGAAGATGATCGCGGGCCGCTTGCCCTCTTCATGCAGCCCGGTCACGACGTTGCGAATGATCTGGTCCTGGACGCGCTGGTCGAGTGCCAGCAGCGGCCGGTTGAAGATGAAATAGTCCGAGCGCTTCAAGAGCGTGCGGGCCATATTGACCTTCTGGCGCTGGACCATCGTCAGGCGCTTGCCGCCGGAACCGACGTCGAATTCCATGCCGATCGACAGCACGTCGTCGTAGAGATCGAGCTGATCGAAGAGCTCGCCCATGATCAACCGGATCTGGTCGGAGGCATCGGCCTGCTGATAGGCGATGCGGCCGAAGAGCACGTTGTCCATCAAGCTTGCCGATGCGGTGAAGCGCTCGGGATCGTAGCGCTCGATCAGGGCCGAGAGGTCGTCGGGAATATGCTCGTGGAACTGCTTGCGGGCCGAAACGATCTTCGCCATCAGCTCGTCGGTCAGCAGACCAAAACGGTGGCGGGGCTCGATATAGGCGAAGCTTAGCCGGATGATGCTCGAGCGTTCTTCCGCCGTCGCATCCTCGAATTTCCGGCTTGTCAGTTTCTGGAGCAGCGCCTGATAGGTCGGAATGTCATCCGCCGTCATGAAGGTCAGCTGCTGGAAGAACGGGTGGTCCGGCGGCAGGTCATGGAAGAGTTCGACGGCGTTTTCCGCGATCTCGAGACCCATGGCGTAGAGATCGTTGCTGAGCCCGGTATCCCGGAACAGCTGCTGGAAATAGGGATGCGCCGCCAGCCGGCGGTTGGTCATCATCGGCCGCTTCATCGTGCCGAATAGCAGGTTTTCGCCGACCGTCGCCTGCGGATTGTAGGCGTCGAAATCGAAGGGCACGACGATCGTATCGAGGTTCTCTTCCTTGAGGCGGTCACGCAGCGCGAGTCGCAGATCGACGATGCGGTCGGCCAGGACGACATGCACGGATGTATCGACCGAGGAGCGCAAGGCGAGGTCGAGGATATCCTGTGAGATCATCACCGCGTCGAGAACCGGGCGGATCGCCTTCAGCAGGTCTTCGGGCCCGTTGGCGCCGGCGGCATTGTAATCCACCCAGTCGCTGTTCAGGTCGAATGTCGGATTGCCGGCGCGTAGCGCCTCGGCATTGCGCCACTTGAGTTCGAGCGCCTTCTGCGAGTCGTAGCCTGGATCGGTCAGCGGCGCGTGCTTGAGCCCGTAAAGCAGGTTGTCGCGCAGCGTGCCGTGGAAGAAATAGGTGTCCGACGAAGCATAGGAGATGCGCCGGCCCGTCACCGATTCCGGCATGTCGAGAAGGTCGCGCCCGTCGATGCTGATGCGGCCGGAATCCGGCCAGACGATGCGCCCGAGCGCTTCGGCAAAGGCTTCCGCGCCGCTGCCGTTCGGCCCGACGATGGCGACCGTTTCGTTCGGCTTGATCTCGACCGAGACGTGATCGACGAGACGCGCGCCGCTGTCGTCGCTGACGGCAAGATTGGTGACGACGAGAGCCGCGGTCAGCGGGCCGACGACGTCGCCCGGAATTTCCTGGATCTTGCTGTCGATCAGCGGCTCGACGTTGAACTGCTCGTAGACCTGCTGGTACTTGACCTGCACGTCCTGACGCATCTGGTCCCAGTCGATCAGTTCCTTCAGCGGGCCGGGCAGGTCCTTGTAGGCCGAGATGACGGCGACGAGCTGACCGATATCGAGCCGTCCCTGCAGCGCCAGATAACCGCCGATCGCGTAGAACAGGAAGGGCGTGACCTGGGCCAGGAAGTTGTTCAGGAACTTGACCAGGAACTTCCACTGATAGAGGTCGTAGCGGATCTTGAAGATCAGCCCGAGGCGCGACGCGATGTCGGCGCGCTCGAGATTCGACGTATCGTTGCCATGGATGGTGCCGATGCCATCGACGATTTCGCCGACGCGGCCGGAGAGTTCGCGGGCGGTCAGCTGGCGCTGGCGGCCGAGATCCAGAAGCCGCTTTCTCATCCGCGGAATAACGATGGCCTGCACGCCGACGATACCGGCGGCGATCATGCCGAGCCAGAAATTCTGGACGATGATGAAGGCGAGCGCCGTCAGCGCCTGGCCGCCCAGTAGCGCCGGAGAAACGAAGGCGTCGCCGGTAAAGCCGCCCATCGGCTCCACCTCGTCCTTGATCATCGTCGCGATTTCGGCCGACTTCACCTTCTTGAAGTGCGACGGCGGGAAACGCAGGACGCGGTCGATCAGCTGAAAGCGGATGCGGCGCAGCATGCGCTCGCCAAGGCGGCCCTTATAGGTGTTGATATAGAACTTGAAGAGGCCGTTCAGCACCACCAGCGCCAGGAATACCAGGCTCAGCGCCATCAGCATCTGCAGGCGGTTCAGCTGGATGCCCTGGAAGAGCTCGACATGCCCGATCAGCGGCAGGTCGTAGGACAGGTGCATGAAGGTCTGCGTCGCATTGGCATTGTCGAAGCCGTCACCCTGGATCGGTCCGTTGACGATCTGCTTCGGCAGATCGAAGGACAGGAAGTAGGGGATCATCGACGCCGCAACGACCGCCAGAATCCAGAGCTGCTGGAGGCGGGTGTTCGACCAGATATAGCGGGCGAGGCTCTTTTCCATTGCTAACCGTCAGCCTGATGGGAGGGTCCGGAGACGTTCGAGGAGGGAGATTCGGGAAACAGGATCATGCCGCCGGACCGCCGGATATCGTAACGAAAACAAGGCGAAGCGGACTGCCGTCGAAAAGCCGATTCTGCCGGAAATTCGTTTATATCACAGGACTTTCATAAAGTGCGAGCAATTCAGCCGAGCATCGTGCGAATGATCGCAGCTGTGGTCTCCGCGCCAGCCAAATCCAGGCTCGCGGCCTTGCGGGGCGGCGCATCCATCGCTTCGGTCACGGCTTCGGCGACATGCGCTGCGGTCAATCCGGTTTCCGGCAAGATGCCCGCGAGCCCCATCGCCTTCAGCCGCTTGGCCCGTACCGTCTGTTCGGTTTCTCCACCGGCGACGAAGGGGATGAGGATCGCCCGGCAATCGGTGCGCAGGAGGTCGCCGACGGTGTTATAGCCCGCCTGCGAGATCGAGACCTTGGCGCCCTTCAGCAGCGAAGGGAAATCCTTGCGGAAGCGCACGAGGGTGACATTGGCAGGCGCATCGTCCTGCAGAGACTGAAAATCGGCCTCCGGCAGGTTGGGTCCCGATATCAGCAGCCAGCGGTATTCTGCGGGCAGGGAGCGAGCCGCATCCCGGGCCGCGCGGATCAGCTCCAGCCCGACGGCGCCGCCGCCTGCGGAGGCGATGATGTCGAAGCGTTCGGCCGGATCGGCCGCCGGTGGCGGCGCGACCATACCGGTATAGCGGACCTTGCCGGCGATCTCCGGTGTCAGCGGAAACGTGTCTTCCAGGCGGACGAAATCGGGATCGCCGTGAACGAGGACGGCATCGAAATGCTCCTGCACCAGTTTCACGGTTTCCGCATCGCGGCCAGCCTTGCGATTTTCCTGCAGGATGTCGCGCACCGAGCTGAAGAGTTTCGGCCGCGGATTGGCTGCAGCGATGGCATCGAGCAGTGGCAGCAGTTCGAAGCGCATCTGGCGGCGGCCGAAGGGGAAGGCCTCGATGATGACGGCGTCGGGCTTGGCGTTCGCGAATGCGGCGAGCAGCTGGTCGCGACGCGCATTGAGGAAATCTTCCGTTGCCGGATTGCCGTTGGCATCCGCGAGGCCGGAGAAACCGGCATTGCCGGCAACGACCGCCGGCAAGGCGATGGTCTTCAAGCCCTCGGCCGGGAAGCCGGGCACCGGCAGACCGCCCGTCACGACGGTGACGTCGAAACCATCCTTCGCCATCGCATTGGCGATGCGGCTGGCGCGGGCGATATGGCCGATGCCGAGCAGATGCTGGACGTAGAAGAAAACGCGCTTGGCGCTCATGGGTCTTTCCGCCATTCGTCTTCGAAAAGCTGTGTCAGCTGCGCGATGCTAGAGTGATAGTCAAATTGCGCCCGCACCCGCTGCTCGGCGGCATCGCCCAGCCGATGGCGCAGCGCCGGATCGCGGATCGCCCTTTCAAGGGCTGCCGCCAGGGCCTTCGGATCTTCCGGGGGAACGACCAGGCCGTTCTCGCCATCCGTCAGCAGCTCGGGCACGCCGGAAATATTGGTGGAGAGGCAGGCGAGCCGCTGGCTTGATGCCTCGACGAGGACATTCGGCAGGCCATCGCGGTCGCCATTGGCGGCGATGCGGCAGGCGAGTACGAAGAGATCGGCGCGGCGGTAGTGATCCAGCACGTCTTCCTGGGCGAGTGCGCCTTTCCAGGCGATACGCTTGCCGAGACCGAGCTCATTGGCGATGGACTTCAGCTTCGACAGCTCCTCGCCGCCGCCAATATGATCCAGCCGCCAGTTGAGCTCCGGCGGCAGAAGCGCGAGCGCCCGCAGCAGGATGTCGTAGCCCTTCTTCTCGACGGCGCGGCCGACGCTGAGCAGGAAGACCGGATCATCGGCCGACGAGCCGTCCCGCAGCGAACGTTCGCCGGAGAAATGGCCGAAGCGGGCGAGGTCGAGCCCGTGATAGCTGAGATGCACCGCATCCGGACGGCTGGTCAGCGTGCGCATATGCTCGTAGCCGGTGCGCGTGCACGTCACCGCCCAGCGGGCGCTCGAGAGCTTCTCGTTCAACTCCCAATCCGGCGACGTCCAGATATCCTTGGCATGCGCCGAAACGGTCCAGGGCGTGCCCGTCAGGATGCTTGCATATTCGGTGACGGATGCCGGAGTGTGGATGAAATGGGCATGCAGCCAGCGGCCGTTGTCGGGCCATTCGCGGGCGAGCACCAGCGCCTGGCCGAGACGGCGAAAGCGGTTGCGGGAGATATCGCGCGGCAGGTCGGCCATGAAGCGCTTCAACAATGCGCCGAAACCCGCCTTGCCGAAACCAGCAAACAGGCCTTTCAGAACGCGGAATGGCTCCTCGTGCAGGTATTCCGGCAGGTAGACGACGCGGGCCTTGATCTCGTCGTGGACAGGATGCCGCTTCTTGTCGGTCGGCCGGCGCATGGAAATCAGCGTCAGGTCGAAGCCGGCCTTCTCGAGGCCGAGCAGTTCCTGCGCGATGAAGGTTTCCGAAAGGCGTGGATAGCCCTTCAGCACGACGAGGATCTTCCGGCGTTCTGGCAAGGCTGTTGTCTTCACTCTGCGCCGACGAGGGAAAGGTGGCCGCCGCGGTTGTCGAGCCAGTGGCCGACTGTCTCCGAGATATGATCAAGGCCTTCGAGGCGCATGTTGCAGCCGCTTTTCGACGGCGGCAGGCGGCTCGGAAGGCGCTTCAGCGCCTCAGCCATCACAGCCGGATTGGCTGACTGGTCCGGCAGCAGCATATCGACGAGGCCGAGTTCGCTGGCGCGCTGGGCGCGCAGCAGCTGCTCTTCGCGCGGCTTGACGCGCGGCACGATCAGCGCCGGCTTGTCGAACGAGAGAATCTCGCAATAGGTATTGTAGCCGCCCATGGCGACGACAGCGGTTGCCCCGGCGATCAGTTCTTCCATGTGATTGTCGAACTCGATGACCTCGATCGCCGCGATCTTCTCGCCCTTCTTGACGAGCTTGGTGCGTTCCGCCGCGGGCATATAGGGGCCGAGGACGACGAGCGCCTTCTGCTGCAGCGTCTGGTCCTGTTCGTAGGCGTTCATCACGTCATGGACGAGATCTGAGCCATCGCCGCCACCGCCGGTGGTCACCAGGATATAGTTGTCCTTCGGCGTGTTCAGCGACTTCTTGCTCTTGGAGACGCTGCGCTGCAGGAAGCCGACGAAATCCATCTTGCGGCGGACATTGGCGGGAACGTCGAGACCAACGAGCGGGTCGTAGAAATCCGGCGGGCCATAGACCCAGACGCTGTCGTAATACTGATCGATCTTCTGCATGATGCCGTTGCGCTTCCACTCGGCGTCGAGCAGATGCGGGGCGTCCATGATTTCGCGCAGGCCAAGCACCAGCGTCGTGCCGCGGGCCTTGAGATAGGCGAGCGTATCCTCGACTTCGCCCTTCAGGCCCATGGGCTCCTTGTCGACGATGAAGATATCCGGCTGAAAGGTTTCCGCCGTGTGGCGGATGCTCGATTCGCGCATCTTCAGCGTATCCTGAAGATCGATATGGCTCGCCATCGATGTATATTCGCCGTTGCGAAGCTTGATGACGCTCGGGATCTTCACGAAATCGACGCGGGCGCGATAGTCGAAAGCGCCGGCGATCGTGGCGCCGGAGATGATCAGGATGTTCAGGCCGCGATAATCCTCGACCAGCGCATGGGCGATGGTCCGGCAGCGGCGCAGGTGGCCGAGACCGAACGTATCGTGGCTGTACATCAGGATGCGCGCGTCTTCGACACGTCTGGCCATGGGCAATACCTCTGGGGCGAACGACATTATCGCCCCCGCTTTCCGGAGGCCGCGCGACAGCGGATCAGACAGCCGCCGGGCGCCCTGTTATTTGTAGGGGTCTGCTGCATCGCGCAAGCCGTCTCCCAGAAAGTTGAAGGCTAAAATGACGAGAACCACCGGAATAATCGGAAAAAGCAGCCAAGGGTAGAAGGCAATCACACTTACGCTTTTTGCTTCCGTGAGCAAGATGCCCCAGCTGGTGATCGGCGGGCGCAGACCGAGGCCGAGGAAGGACAGGGCCGTCTCGCCGAGGATCATGCCGGGAATGGAAATGGTAGCCGACGCAATGAGATGCGACATGAAACCGGGCACCAGATGGCGGCCGATGATACGCGGGGTGCTGGCGCCCATCAGTTGCGCCGCCTGCACGTAATCTTCCTCGCGCAGCGCCAGAAGCTTGGATCGCACCGCGCGCGCCAGTCCTGTCCAGTCGATGATGCCGAGAATGACCGTGATGCCGAAATAGATGACGATCGGGCTCCAGGTCACCGGCATGATGGCGGCGAGCGCCATCCAGAGCGGCAGGCTCGGCAGCGATTGCAGCACCTCGATCATGCGCTGGACGATGAGGTCGAAGACACCGCCGCGATAGCCGGCCAGACCGCCGATGACGATACCGAGCACGAAGCTGATTGTGATGCCGATCAGGCCGATGGTCAGCGAGATACGGGCGCCGTAGAGGATGCGCGAGAGCACGTCGCGGCCGAGACGGTCGGTGCCGAGCAGATACATCTGGCCGCCTTCGGCCGGGCAGACGAGGTGCAGGTTGGAATCCACCAGACCCCAGAAACGATAGGCATCGCCGCGGCAAAAGAAGCGGATCGGCTGAATATCGTTGGGCTTCTCGGTATAGATGCGGCGCAGCGTATCGATATCGAGCTGCATCGAGCGGCCATAGACGAACGGGCCGACGAACTCGCCCTTGTCGAAGAAATGCACCCGCTGCGGCGGCGAATGAATGTAATCGACATTGCGGCTATGCAGTCCGTAGGGCGCCAGGAATTCAACGATCAGGATCGCGAAATAGACGAATGCGAGGAAGATGCCGGAGACCAGTGCCAGCCGGTGCTGCTTGAACTTCCACCACATCAGCTGCTTCTGCGAAGCAAGGTGAATGCGCGACTGCGCAGAGGTCATCGTCTCCTGCGCATGCGGATCGAACGGCGTGGTCGAGACAAAATGCTCCAGGGGCGCACCGGGCGGCGGCAAGGGCGACATTATTTGGTGCTCCTGCCTTGCAAGCGGATGCGGGGATCGAGGAAGCCGAGCGCGATATCGGAGATCAGCACGCCGATGACGTTCAGGAAGGCGAGGAACATCAGGAAGGAGCCGGCGAGATACATGTCTTGGCTTTGCAGCGCCTTGACCAGCATCGGCCCGGTCGTTTCCAGCGACAGCACGATCGCGACGATTTCGGCACCCGAGATGATCGATGGCAGGATCGAGCCGATATCGGCGACGAAGAAGTTCAGCGCCATGCGCAGCGGATATTTGATCAGCGCCCGGGTCGGGTGCAGGCCCTTGGCGCGCGCGGTCGTCACATATTGCTTCTGCATCTCGTCGAGCAGATTGGCGCGCAGGCGGCGGATCATGCCCGCTGTTCCCGCAGTGCCGACGATGATGACGGGGATCCAGAGATGCGCGAGGATCGACTTCGCCTTCTCCCAGCTCATCGGCTCGTTCAGATATTGCTGGTCCATCAGGTGGCCGATCGACAGCCCGAACCAGACATTGGCGAAATACATCAGGATCAGCGCCAGCATGAAGTTTGGAATGGCGATACCGAGCAGGCCGAAAAAGGTTAGCCCGTAGTCGCCCCAGCTATACTGATGCGTGGCCGAGTAGATGCCGATCGGGAAGGCGATCAGCCACGTGACGAGGATCGTCGTGAAGGAAACCAGGATCGTCAGCCACAGGCGGTCGCCGACCACTTCGGAGACCGGAAGCTGGTATTCGAACGAATAGCCGAAGTCGCCGTGCAGCATGCCGCCGACCCAGTAGAAGTAACGGACGATCTCCGGTTTGTCGAAGCCGTACTGCTTCCGGAGTTCTTCGATTTCCTGCAGGTTGGCGGTCTCGCCCTGGGCGCGCAGTTCGGCGATCTGGCTTTCGAAGAAGTCGCCCGGCGGCAGTTCGATAATGGTGAAGACCAGCGCGGAGATGACGAAGAGCGTCGGCACCATGGCGGCGATGCGCCAGAGAATATATCTCAGCATCTCACGTCTCCTTCAGCCAGAATGCATCGGGCATGTAGATGCCGAGGAAGGAGGTCGGGTCGAAGCCGTAGAGCGCGCGCTCCGGCACGTTCTGCATCTTCTTGGAGATCAGGATCGGCTGCAGCGCGCCGTTGATCAGGCCGATCGAGTAGACCTGCTGGGTATAGAGCGCCAGCATCTTGTGCCAGATCGCCTCGCGCTCCGTGAAGTCGGCAGTTGCACCCCATTGGTTCAGGAGATCGACGAGATCGACGACTTCAGGAATGTCGGGCGCTTTGCCTTCCTGTCCGGCGGAGAGATAATACATGCCCCAGATCGGCCATTGCAGCTGGTCGTCGGCGGTTGGCGCCAACTGGGTCGGGGCCATATCGGCCGTCGGCACGCCGTTTTCGATGCCGAACCAGATCGCCATCATGATCGAGCCGCTCATGGCGCGGTTGCGGAAGATGTCGCGCTGCGAGGTGCGGGTATAGAGCGCAATGCCGATGGTGCGGAAGTGATCGCGCACCAGCTCCAGCACGTCGGTATCGAGCGTGCTTTCGCCGGGTGTTTCGACGGTGATCTCGGCGCGCCGGCCGTCCGGCAGCAGGCGGATATCCTCGTCGTCGCGATTTGCAAGACCCAGATCGTCGAGCAGCTTGTTGGCCTGATCCACGTCGTGCTGGATATAGGCGTCCGCATACTCCTGCTTGAAGAGCGGGCTGTCCGGCAAAACGGTATCTGCGCTCGGTGTGCCGAGCCCGTAGAAGGCGACCATATTGATCTCGTGGCGATCGATTGCCATCGACAGCGCACGGCGGAAACGGACATCGCGGAAGAGATTGCGCCAGACATCGTCGGCACAGTTGAGATTGGGCAGCAGCGCAAGGCGCGAGCCGCGCGCCTGCTTCCAGAGATTGACCTTCACCGGGAAACGCTGCTCGGCTTCCTTCAGGAAGGTATAGTCGTTGAAGTCGATACCGGTCGCCTGCAGGTCGGATTCGCCGGCACCCGCCTTGGCGGCGATGATCGAGGACGAGCTGACGTTCAGGATAAAGCGGTCGATATAGGGCAGCTGCACGCCGTTTTCGTCGACGCGGTGGAAGAAGGCATTGCGGTCGAAGATGAACTGGTCGGCCGGCGGCTTGGTCATCACCTTCCAGGGATCGAGCGTCGGCAGATCTGGATTTTCAGGGCGCGAGGCGCGCGACATCTTGATGTGCAGGTCGGCCCACTTCTTGACCCGGTTTTCCTTCATCAGCGCCGATAGGCGGAAATCGTCCTGATACTTCTTGTGGAACTGCTTCAGGTAGTGCGCCGGCCCGAAGATGACGAGCGGCAGCGGGCCTGCGAGTGCCGGCAGGAAGGTCGGGTTCGGCTTTTCCCAGGTGTAGCGGACGATGAGCTCATCGAGCACCTCGAACTTTGGCAGGTCGCCATGCGGACGCAGCTCGAGCGCGCCGCCGCCCGGCGTCGCTTCCTTGTTGAGGATGATGTCTTCCCACCAGTAGCGGAAGTCATCGACCGTAAACGGCTTGCCATCCGACCACTTGTGGCCCTCGCGCAGGTGGAACGTGAAGATGCGGTCTTCTTCGCTCGTATAGCCACCCAGGATATCGGGTTGGAACTGCAGATGCTTGTCGTAGCCGATCAGCCGCGAATAGCCGTAGACGGTCATGTAGCGAACGTCGCGCGGGCCGCCGATGATCGTGCGTACATTGCCGCCATAGGTGCCGGGCGTCAGCCCTGCTTCCTTCATGTTGACGATGCGCGGATGCTTCGGCAGACGTTGCGGCATCGGCGGAATGGCGTCGGCGCGCAGCAGGTCGCGCAGGAATTCCGGCTCGATGTCGCGATCATCGGAGGCGGCGCGAACGAGGCCCGGCGCAACCGTCGCGCCGATCATGCCGCCGAGGAAAGTGCGCCGCGTTACCATGCCCGCAACTCCTTGACATCGGCGCCCTTGCGGGCGCGCACGAAATGCCCGTCGCCGAGATCGGCATAGGCAAGCTCGGAAGCGTCGTCATGCTCGGCGGTGAAGGTCAGCCCCCAGTTCTGCTTGTCGGCCGCGCCATTCTTGCGCAGCGCCTCGAAATCGAGCGGCCGGTCTAGATCGGGGAAGGGGACGGCGGCAAGCAGTGACTTCGTATAGGGATGCACGGGATCGCGCAGGATGATTTCGCGCGGCGCGATCTCGACGATGCGCCCCTTGCACATGACAGCGATGCGATCGGCCATGTAATCGACGACAGCGAGATTGTGCGAAATGAAGAGGTAGGTCAGCCCGAGCTCTTTCTGCAGATCCTTCAGCAGGTTGAGAATCTGTGCCTGAACCGAGACGTCGAGCGCCGAGACCGGCTCGTCGAGAATGACGAGCTTGGGGCCAAGCGCGAGCGCGCGGGCAATGCCGATGCGCTGGCGCTGGCCGCCGGAGAAACTGTGCGGATAGCGGCTGAGATAGCGGCGATCGAGACCGATGGCGCCCATCAGCGCTTCGACCTTGCGCTTGCGCTCCTCGCTGTCGCCGCGATCGTGGATTTCCAGCGGTTCGCTCAGGATGTTGCGCACCGTCATGCGCGGAGAGAGAGACGAGACCGGGTCCTGGAAAACCATCTGGATCTTGGTACGCAGCTCCTGCAGCGCGTCGCCCTTGACCGAGAGGACGTCGATGACTTCCTTGCCGTCGTTGAATACAACCGAACCGGTGTCCGGCGTGATCGCCCGCATCAGGATCTTGCTGACCGTCGTCTTGCCGCAGCCGGATTCGCCGACGAGGCCGAGGCACTCGCCGCGCTTGATATCGAAGCTCACGTCATCGACGGCGCGCAGCACCGACCTTTCACCCTGGCCGAAAAGGCTGCGCTTGCGCGTCGTATAGGTTTTGGAGAGATTGTTGACCGAAAGCAGCACCTGCGGGGCATCTGCTTCGACGGTCTTCTTCTTGCCGATCAGCGATTCCAGATTGACCGGAACATCGCGCAGCGCCTTCAGCCGCTCGCCGGGTTTCATGTCGAAATGCGGAACCGCCGCCATCAGCCCCTTCAGATAGGGATGCTGCGGGTTGCGGAAGATCTCCTTGACCGGACCCGCTTCCATGATCTCGCCGTGATAGATGACGACGACTTCGTCGGCCATGTTGGCGACGACGCCGAGATCGTGAGTGATCAGCAGCATGGCCATGCCGAGCTTGTGCTGCAGGTCGCGCAGGAGTTCGAGGATCTGCGCCTGGATGGTGACGTCGAGCGCCGTCGTCGGCTCGTCGGCGATCAGCAGCGCCGGCCGGCAGATCAGTGCCATGGCGATCATCGCGCGCTGGCGCATGCCGCCCGACAGCTCGAACGGATACATGTCGTAGGTCCGTTTCGGATTGGCAAAGCCGACGAGACCGAGCATTTCCTCGGTTTTCTCGCGCGCCAGCTTCTTGTCGGCATCGGTATGGATCAGCAAGGACTCGCTGATCTGGTTGCCGACCGTGTGGAGCGGCGAGAGCGAGGTCATCGGCTCCTGAAAGATCGTCGCCATGCGCTTGCCGCGCAGGTCGCGCATCTCTTCGCTGTCGCGGCCATATTGCAGGATGTCGGTGGTCTTGCCGTCGAGCGGATCTGTGAACAGGATCTTTCCCGTCGCCTTGGCCGGCGTCGGCAAAATGCCCATGATCGATTGGCTGATAACGGATTTTCCTGAGCCGGATTCACCGACAAGCGCGGTGACCTTACCCGGAAGGATACGAAGCCCGGCGTTTCTTACGACACGCAGCTTGTCCCCGAAAACCGAGAATGACACGTCGAGATTCTCGATACGCAACAAGTCGGACGCGGACGCCATACCAATGATATTCCCCAGTCTTTTAGTCTGTTCCCGTTAAGGCACACTATCGTACCGCAGGCGGGGTGTCCAGTTTATGACAGGCTGGGGAAAACTGGCGCGTTCCTGCTGATTTTCAAGCATAATCCGATGTTTCAAGTTCGTCTTACTGAACGAACCTCTCAACCATCGGACGCTTCTCCTGCTTCTTCGCGTCGCGGTGAAGCAGGATGACCTGTTCGGCCTCGGACAGCCCGTTCTGGGCGACCTCCGGGAAGCTTGCGCCATCGGGCAGCGCCGGCGGCGTGATGCGCGGCTGCAGCACCGTGACCTTCTGGCGAATGCCGCGCAGCTTTTCCTCGCCGAGCGTCGTCCACTCGCCGCCGCAATAGCCGGCGAAGGCCTGGCTCGCGACCACTTCGCGATTGTATTTCTTGGTCAGCGACTGCAGGCGCTGCACTTCGTTGACCGCGGAGCCGAAGGCCGAGAAGGTCAGCCGGTCCTTGAGGCCGACATTTCCGAACATGACATTGCCAATATGCAGGCCGATGCCGTAGCGGATGGCGTTCAGGCCCTTTTCGGCGCGCTCGCCGTTCAGTTCGGCGACGCGGGTCTGCGCCTGGTGGACGGCCGAGAGAGCGGCCTGCGTGGCGATCTTCGACGGGTCCTTGTGGCGGCCGCACGGATAGACGGCGAGGAAGCCATCACCGAGGAAGCTCAGGATCTCGCCGCCGTTGCGGTTGAACGGTGCAGCGATCGCGTCGAAAAACTCGTTCAGCGTATCGATATAGGCCTGACGGCCTTCCTTCTCTGCAAACATCGTCGACTGGCGCATGTCGCCCATGACGAGGGCGGCGCGGATCGTCTCGCCGTCGCCGCGGCGGATCTGGCCGTTCAGCACGCGCTTGCCGGCATCGCCGCCGAGATAGGTCGTCAGCATGTTGTTGGCGAGCTTGCCGAGCACGGCCATCTTGGCAGCGACCGCCAGATGGTTCTGCATGCGCAGCAGCGCCTCGATCATGTCGTCGGAAAAGCCGGAATGCGAGTCCGTCGACCACGAGCCCATCATGCCCTGGACCGAGCCGTCGCCGAAAGGCTGCACGAAGGCGAGGTAGTCGGTGATCTTCTCCTTGCGCAGGTCGTCGAAGATCGGAAATTCCGCCGGTCCTTCCTGGCTCATCCGGCGGCGGATGTGCTGCAGGTTGTTGTCCAGCAGGTAATAATAGGGGCTCTGCAGGAAACGGTCCGGCTTGGCGCCGGCAGAATGCCGGTAGCCCTCGATCGTCACGCCGCTGGCGCGCCGCCAGGTAAAGCTCAGCGCATCATAGAGCGGATGCAGCATCGAAAAGGTCAGGTGGACGCGGGCGATCGGCAGACCGGCAGCGGCAATGCGCTCGCAGAAACCGCGAACGATATTTTCCAGATCGTCCCCGGCCAGCGAAGAATTCGTCAGCCATTCAGCGACGCGGTCCAGAAGAATCGAGGACACGCTGGATTCGATCGTGCTCATCTTTGGTATTATCCTCATCAAGCACGTCCATTCCCGAAGCGACGAAAAACCTGCCTGCAGCACGGTCGCGCGCAGGGCGGGGGGTCAAGATGGACGAGCGGTATTATTGTGTCAACGATCTGCCGAAGACCCGGCAAACCTACCTTTCAGAGCCCGAAAAGAGCGAGGACGGATGTCCTTTCTGGTGGTTCAATATCCCATTCAAATAGGCATATGATCGATCCGAAACAATGCTATCCGGATAATTTTCTGCCTTCGGTTTCGATGTCTGCGCCAAGCGAGTCATTTCGGCCACAGTCAGCGCCAGTAGCCGGGCGATTGAGGCGGCTATCGGGCAAAATCGATCACGATCGCTTCACCGATGCGTCAGCGCCAAGGCGGGTTTAAATCCTCGCGATCTTGCATTATCTCACGAGGACTTTCCTCTTTCGAAGAGACCCGTCTTGGCCAGCTCGCAGACTTCAATCGCCCTTTCCGCAAAGATCAAAGACCGCACCGCCCGCGCCGGCATCATCGGCCTCGGCTATGTCGGCCTGCCGCTTGCCATGGCGATTGCCCGCAGCGGCTTCCCGGTCACCGGTTTCGACATCGATCCGAAGAAGATCGTCGCCCTCGATGCGCGCAAATCCTATATCGACGCGGTCACCGACGAGGCGCTGAGTGCGGAGATTATCGCCGGCCGCTTTGGCGCGACGACCGAGTTTGCCGGGTTGAAGCAGTGCGACGTCATCGTCATCTGCGTGCCGACGCCGCTGACCAAGCATCGCGATCCCGACCTCTCCTATGTCGAAGCGACCTCGCGGGCGATCGCCGAGCATCTGCGCCCCGGCCAGCTCGTCGTCCTGGAATCGACCACCTATCCCGGCACGACCGACGATGTCGTCAAGGTTATCCTGGAGAAGACCGGCCTGAAGTCTGGCACCGATTTCTTCATCGGCTTTTCGCCGGAGCGCGAGGATCCGGGCAACCAGCATTACAACACGGCGACCATCCCAAAGGTCGTTGCCGGTGATGGTCCCGATGCGCTGGAGCTGATGACGGATTTCTACGGCGCGGCCGTCAAGACGGTGGTGCCTGTGTCGTCGAACGCGACGGCTGAAGCCGTGAAGCTGACCGAGAACATCTTCCGTTCGGTCAATATCGCCCTCGTCAACGAGTTGAAGACCGTCTACGCCGCGATGGGCATCGACGTATGGGAAGTGATCGATGCCGCCAAGACCAAGCCCTTCGGCTACATGCCCTTCTATCCCGGCCCGGGTCTCGGGGGACACTGCATTCCGATCGATCCCTTTTATCTCACCTGGAAATCCCGCGAATACGAACTGCCGACGCGCTTCATCGAGCTTGCCGGGGAGATCAATTCGGCGATGCCGCGCTATGTCGTCGGCAAGCTTGCCGAAGCGCTCGACATTCGGGCCGGCAAGGCGCTGAGCCGCAGCAAGGTGCTGGTGCTCGGGCTCGCCTACAAGAAGAACGTCGCCGATATCCGCGAGAGCCCGTCGCTGCGGCTGATTGAGATCATCGAGGAGCGCGGCGGCAAGGCCGATTACAGCGATCCCTTCGTTTCAGAAATTCCGCCGACGCGCGAATATCAGGCGCTCAAGGGCCGAAAGTCGGTCGAGATCAGCGCCGCTACGCTGGCAAATTACGATGCCGTCCTGATCGCCACCGATCACGATGCGGTCGATTACGCAGCGCTTTCAAAGCACGCACCGCTGATCGTCGATACCCGCAACGTCTTCACGCGCCTTGGCCTCACCGGCGATCACATCATCAAGGCGTGACGCTGACCGCGCCGAGCTTCTTGCCGGTCAGCTTGCCAGCGGCGACGGCATAACCGCCGCTGGCGCCATCGATGAAATGCATGTGGTCGCGCGACAGCGGCGTCGGCACGAAGCAGGTCATCAGCGCCGATTCCTGCCGGTGCAGGCCGTAGCGGGCGATGCCGTTCCGCTGCGCTTCCGTGAGCAGCGCCTCGATCCGTTCGAGCCGCGCCCGGTCGACATCGATCGTCATCTTCAATCCGTCGTCGAACTTGCGGAAATCGGAATTACCCGCGACATCCCGCTTGTAGCGCCGGGCGTCGAAGGGGCCGAAGGGAATGCCGAGCCTGTAGAACAGCGTCGTCAGGGCGAGCTGCATGATGATCATGAGCTTCTGGCGCAGCTTGTGGCCGGGCGCGGTCGCCTTCGCCTCGCGGTCGATGCCTTTCATCGAGAAGGAAAGCTTCGGTCCGTCGAACGGTACCGGATGGCCGCCACGGCCCTGTTCGGAGGAGATCGCCACGATCTTGGTGACCAGCGACTGGAATTCCGGGCCGGAGCCCGCTGCGCCGGGAACGGCGATGATCGAGACGATCTCGCCATTCTCGGCGGCAATCGGATTCCAGCGGCAGGAAAGCCCTGCAAGATCCGGGCGCGTGCCTGGCGGTGCAGGGTCGATGGCATACTTGCCGTCCTTCATCTGCCGCTCGGCCCAGCTGTTGCCGCCACCGGCAAACATCGCATAGGTCACGTAGGGGCTCGCCGAGTAGCGCGCCACGCGGACATCGAGGCCTTCCTGGCGGATATCGGCAACCGGAACGATGGCGGCGCGCAGCGTCAGATCGAGATCTTCCTTCACCCAGGCCTGAACGGCGGCAAGCGCTTGCCGCGCGGCATCCTCCTGAGAGGCGGGAAGCGCAATCAGTGCGCCGTCGCCACCGAAGACGAAGGGATAGTCGCCCTTTCCGACGGCGTTCAGAACGGCCGAGATAACCGAGGCGCCAGCCATGTTGACGTCCTTGTAGCGGCCGTCTTCGATCGCCTGCGTCGATCCCACGATATCGGCAAGGGCGAGAATCCAGCCCTCGGGGAGGGGGCGGTAGTTGCCGGTATTGGCCACGCCTTCGAATTCCGCGAAGACGGGAACTGAGGCAAAGAACTGATCATTCGAAACGGCGCTCATGACCCCGACCTTATCACAGACAGTTGTTGCGGCGGCAACGCCATTTCCTCAGTTACGGCAATCGACTTCTGACAGTTTCGTGTGATAGCACCGGAAGATAAAAATGAATGACGGACAAGGACATAGATGAGCCGCCTCGACAGCTTCATCCGCCGCCTGACGGCTCAGCGCGATATCCTCAATTCCATCGTCGACCTGGTTGGCCCGCTTGAGGGACCGGTCATCGAATTCGGTCTCGGCAACGGCCGCACCTACGATCATCTGCGCGAAATCTTCGCAGGACGCCGCATCATCGCCTTCGACCGCGATGTCCGTTCCTATTCGTCGTCGACGCCACCCGCCGAAGACATGGTCACCGGCGACATCAAGGAGACCGGCCAGGCCTTCATCGGCATCGATGCGGCGCTCGCCCATGCCGATATCGGCACAGGTCACGATGAGATCGATGCGATCACCTTGACATGGCTGCCGCAGCTGATGGTCGGCGTGCTCCGCCAGGGCGGCATCGCCGTCTCCGGCCTGCCGCTCGACCGGCCGGAGCTCGAGCAACTGCCGCTTCCCGAAGGCATCAAGTCCGGCCGCTATTTCCTCTACCGCCGCAAGTAATCAGTCGTTGCAGATCGCCGGTACAGGGCCGCTCGTGGAAAGCCGCGCATAGCGGCGCTCGAAGTCGGCTGCGAGATCGCCGAGCGTCACGGATTTCAGCCGGGCGAGGATCAGCGCCTCTGCCTCGCGCAGCGCATCGCCGACGGCATCGTTGACCGCCTGTTCCACGAGACATTCCGGATGGTCCGAGGCGGGGCCGATCGCAAACAGCGCCGGCTCGCCGATCGCCTGATAGACGTCGAGCAGGGCGATCTCCGCCAGCGGCTTGACCAGCGTCCACCCGCCGTGATGGCCTTTTTCCGAACGCACATATCCCTGATCTCTCAGCCCCGCCATCGTGCGGCGCACAACCACGGGATTGGTGTTCAGCATCCTGGCGATCATCTCCGATGTCGCGGATTTCTGATGCCGCTCCATGTGGATCAGCACATGCAGCATGCGGGAGAGGCGGCTGTCGCTTCTCATCGTGGGTCCTCATCTTCCTGTCGCCGATCTATCCCATGTCTATCGTAACAACACAAGTGACATGAGGCTTGACTGTGCCATTTCATGTAACTTATGTAGGTGCATGAGCATCGATATGGAGTAAGGTCATGCACTATGAAGCGATCGTCATCGGCGGCAATTTTGCCGGTCTCTCGGCTGCCATGCAGCTCGCCCGCGCCCGCCGCAAGATTCTGCTGATCGACGCGCAGAAGCCGCGAAACCGGTTCTCCGAAGCTTCCCACGGTTTCCTGGGGCAGGACGGCGTAGCGCCGGCCGCGATCATGGCGGAGGGAAAGCGCCAGCTCGCCGCCTATCCGACGGTTGCCTTTGCCGATGGCGAAGCGATCTCGGCATCAAAGACCGGCGACACATTCTCGGTTGCGCTGAAAGATGGGCGCGAATTCACCGCGAGCCGCCTGATCCTTGCGACCGGCGTGAAGGATACGCTGCCCGATATCCCCGGCCTTTCCGAACGATGGGGCCGCACCGCGCTGCATTGCCCCTATTGCCACGGCTACGAGGTGCGCGACCGCGCGCTCGGCATTCTCGGCAGCCATCCCTTCTCGGTGCATGCGGCGCTGCTTCTGCCCGATTGGGGACCGGCCACCTATTTCTCGCAAGGGCTCTTCCAGCCTGATGCCGACCAGCGAGCGCAACTCGCCGCCCGCACCGTCACCATCGAAAATACGCCGATCGCCGAATTTCTTGGGACAGCGCCGGAGCTAGAGGCCGTGCGTCTTCGGGATGGGCGCGTGCTGCCGCTTTCGGCAATCTTCGTCGCGCCGAAGGTCTCGATGGCAAGCCCGCTCGCCGAGCAACTGGGCTGCGCTTTCGACGACGCCCCGCTCGGCCCGGTCATCCGCCTCGATGACCGCAAGGAGACGACGGTGAAGGGCGTCTATGCCGCGGGTGACGCCACGAACCCGATGCATAACGCGACGCTCGCCTCGGCCTCGGGTGTTCTTGCTGGGGTGCATTGCCACCAGTCGCTGGCGCTGCCGGTCCTGCACTAGGGCAGGAAGAGCACGTCGTACTGATCGATAGAGCCGGGCAGATCGCGCACCTTCATCTGTTGCTCGCCTTCCTCGAAAAAGACGAGGCAATCCTCGTAATGGGAGGAGAGCGTCATGATGAAGTCGCGGGTCTGCTCCGGGCCGTAGAAGAGCGGCGTGAACTCCATGTAGAGAGGCACGCGGCGGCCCATCAGCTCTGTCATCGACCGGCACGCGACGGGCTCATAGCCCTCGATGTCCATCCAGACGAGACCGACGGCCCTCTGGTCGAGCCCGAGATCGCCGAGAATGGCGGCAACGGGCCTGACGGGTACGCTAATCCTGATGTCCGTCGGGCTTTGCCGGATGGCGCTGCTCTTGCCGTGATTGGCGGCATTCATGAAGAAATCGATCTCACCGGATGCCTCGCCTGCGGCGCAATTGACCGGAGTGACCGTCGTCTCCAGCCCGTTCTGCTCGATGTTGGTCTTCAGCAGCGGGAAGTTGCGCGGATCGGGTTCGACGCTGACGATGCGCGAATAGGCGCCGCTCAGCGCGAAATAGACGGTCTGCGTGCCGATATTGCCGCCGAGCTCCAGGAGCACGCTGTCCTTGCGCAGCAGGCCGCGTTCGCGCAGTACGGCAAGCAGCCGGTCGACATTCTCACGCTCGAAATGGCCCTTCCGGAACACCTTGCGGCCGATATAGTCCGATGGCGAGAAGGTCATCCGGTGGTCGCCGGCATCGACGGTCATCATCAGAACGCGCGGCCCGATGTTCTCGATCAGCAGTCGCCGTCCGAAGCGGGTATCGAAAAAGCGCGTCGCGGCCGCATTGCGCAGCTTCCGGATCCGCTTCATCCAGTATTTCTTCGTCAGCAGCGGATTTGCGGCCATCAAGCTTTTCCTTGAAGCGGCTGCGCCGCCTTGTCCTTGGAGATCACGTAGACCTTGAGCGGCAGCGCCCGGCCGCGAACGCTGATCTCATGGCTCTCGATACCTTCCATATCGGCACCGGCAAGTTCCGCAACCGGCTCCGAAATGACGATCGCCGCGTCGAATTCCTTGGCCGCGTGTTCGAGGCGGCTCGCGACATTCACGGTGTCGCCGACGGCCGTCAGGCTGCGCACGCGCCCGTAGCCCATCGTACCGACGACGGCGGGGCCGGTGTGGATGCCGATGGCGATATGCAGCGGTATCGAAAGCTCGTGCGCCAGTTCCTCGCCGAGCTTCTCGATCTCTTCGGCGATCGTCGCGGCCGCGCGCAAAGCCTGGCGGCACCCTTCTTCCGGCGAGGTGTTGATGCCGAACAGCGCCATTGCGCCGTCACCGATGAACTTGTCGACGCGTCCACCCGCCTGTTCGACGGCCTTGCCGACCAGCGCGAAATAGCGGTTGAGCAGGAAGACGATGTCAAAGGGCAGGCGCGGTTCGGTCAGCGTCGTGAAGTTGCGCATATCGCAGAAGAGTACGGCGATGTCGCGCTCTCGCCCAGGGCTCGTCTCCTGCGTATTGGCGGGCAGGGCGGCTTCCGTCGCCGGGATCAGGAGCGGTACGACGGTGAGATCGTGGTTGGGGCGCAGTTGGCAGGCAAGGCGCACGTCGGGTGCGGCATTGATCCGCTTCAGCGTCGTCTGTTCCATCTTGTCGGGCGGCGGCAGGCTTTCGTAATCGCTGAGGATCTGCACGCGGCAGGTGGAACATTGCCCCTTGCCGCCGCAGACCGAATAATGCGGCACGCCGCCAAGGCGGCTTGCTTCCAGCACGGTGAAGCCGCGCGGCACCTTGATCGTTTCGCCGGCGGGATAGTGGACCGCGATCTGGTCGGTGGCTTCCTTCCACCGGCGGCGGCTGCGGGCAAGCACGACAGTCAGGAGAGCCAGCGAAAATCCGCCGTAGAGACCGGCGCGGATCATGGCGATCTGGCGCTGCGCGTCCGGATCCGAATAGTAACGGCTGTTCAGATTTTCCTGGTAGCGGCCGGTATCGACGAGGCCTTCATAGTCGGGCTCGGCGATCGTCCGGCCCATCTCGACGAAGCCGAGCAATGCCAGCACCGGCAACAGGATCGCCAGCGCCAGCAGCAGCGGCGAGAAGGCCTGATACCAGGGGCGGTAGCGCAGCCAGTAATGCAGGCCGATACAGCCATGCGTCCAGACGATCACCACCGCGAGAGCCTGACGGACGCCATTGCCCGGAGAGGTGATCCACAGCAGCCGGACGATCGTCTCGTAATTGTCGACGTAATTATAAAGCTCGTGGACGACGCGCGTGCCGATCACGTGATCCATGATGATCAGCGGGATGGCGAGACCAAGCGCGATCTGCGCCAGCTCACCCTTCGGCATTACAAGGCTGCGCCGGATATAGAGCGAGCGCAGCGCCAGAGCCATGTGGATGAAGATCGCGGTATAGAGGACCACGGTGCCGACGGGATTGCGCCAGGGAATCATGAACAGGCGGCGGGCATCGTCAGCAGCGTTGACCGAAATCAGCCCGACCGCGTGATTGGAGAGGTGCAGCGTCACGAAAACAAACATCACGAGACCGGCGCCGAGGCGCGCGCGCCGGATGTTCCGTTCCGTAAAAAAGCCTGTGTCTGCGACCGCCATTCATTCCCGTTCTTGAAGATCGAATCTCTTATGAAATAGAGATGTTCGAAGAGAAGCGGAATGCCGCCTTCTTCAACTGCGATCACATTCTATATGTTCACCGGTAACTCTTAAGGAAGCAGACCATAGCGCAGAATTTCGCCGCCGGCCGGACCGGGAATTGGAAACGGTGCGTCTCCGGAGGCGTCCACTGATGCGCATTGCATTCTACGCTCCGCTGAAATCCCCGGATCATCCTGTACCATCGGGGGATCGGCTGATGGCGCGGCTCCTGATGCAGGCGCTCGAGCTTGCCGGTCACGAGGTCGAGCTCGTCTCGTCGTTCAGAAATTTCGCCGCTACGCCGGAGGCGGCTGCAGCGCTCGAAGAGGGACGTCAGGCCGAACTCTTGCGGCTGAGGCAGAAATTCGCGGCGGGCAGCAGGCCCGATCTCTGGTTCTGCTATCACCCCTATTACAAGTCGCCCGATCCGTTCGGCCCGGCACTCGCCGCGGAGTTCGGCTTCGCCTATGTCACGGCCGAAACCTCCTATTCGCCAAAGCGCGATCATGGCCCCTGGCAGCCATATCAGGCGCTCGTCGCCGAGAGCATCCGGACGGCCGCGGTCAATATCGCAATGACGGAGCGCGACCGGCTGGGTGTTGTGAGCGCAATCCCCAAAGCACGCACGGCTTCGCTTGCGCCCTTTATCGATCCCAAGCTCTTTGTGGCTCCGCCTGCTGGAGAGAATCCGAAGCGCCTGATCGCGGTCGCGATGATGCGTCCCGGCGACAAGATGCAGAGCTATGAGCGGCTTGCCGCCGCACTGGGCGAGATCGAGTCCGCGGACTGGACGCTGTCGATCGTCGGCCACGGACCCGAGAGGGCGGCTGTCGAAGCCCTGTTTGCCAGGTTCGAGCCCGGGCGGATCGAATGGCAAGGTGAGCGCAGTGCCGAAGAGGTGGCGGCGTTGCTCGGCCAATCCGGCATCTATGTCTGGCCGGGATGCGGCGAGGCCTATGGTCTTGCCTATCTCGAGGCGCAGGCTGCAGGCCTCCCCGTCGTCGCGGAAAATACGGCCGGTGTTCCGGCAGTGATCGAAAACGGCCGCAGCGGCGTATTGACAGCAGAGGGCGATATCGCCGCTTATGGTCAGGCCATCCGCGATCTCCTGGAGCAGCCGGAGAGACGGCGGACGATGGGAGAGGCGGCGCGCCGCTTCGTGCTGGAAGAGCGCTCGATCGCGACAGCGGCCAAGGCGCTCGACGGCATATTGAAACAACATGCAGGAGTGAAGTGATGAGCGGCAACGAAGCCTGGGAACCTCTTCACAACGAGTTGGCGCGCTGGCAGGAGGCCGGACGCACCGCGGTTTTCTGGTGGCGCGATGACGACGCCTTCGAGCCGACGGTCGCCCTCGATACGCTGCTCGATCTCGCCAATCGCTACGAGGTACCGGTGACGCTCGCCGTCGTTCCGGCGAAGGCCGGTCAGCCGCTCGCGCGCCGTCTCGCGGGCGAGCGTAACGCCGCCGTCGCCGTCCATGGCTGGGCGCATCACAATCATGCCAGCGAGAGCGAAAAGAAGCAGGAACTTGGGCATCACCGGCTGGCCGAGGCCGTGCTCGGCGAGCTCTACCACGGCTTCCTGCACCTGAAGCAGCTGCACGAGGCGTCCTTCGTGCCGATGCTGGTGCCGCCATGGAACCGCATCGACCCGCTGCTGATCCCCAAACTCTCGGCGCTCGGCTTCGAAAATCTCTCGACCTATGGCCCTGCCGCCGACGAAGAGCCGATCGGTATTCTCAATACCCATGTCGACATCATCGACTGGCACGGCACCCGTGGAGGCCGGCCGGATGAGGAGCTGATCGCGGAATTGGTGGCGGAGCTGCAGAGCCGCTTCGACGGAAGCGACGAGCCGATTGGCCTGCTGACCCATCACCTTGACCATGATGTTCAGGCCTGGGGCTTCTGCGAGCGCCTGTTCAAGGCAACTGCAGGCAATAAGGCCGTCGCCTGGAAGCCGGCGGCAGCGCTTATGAAAGCTTAGATTTCGACGACCTGATTGTCGCGGGCGGCAAAGGAGCCGGGGAATACGGCCTGCGCGTCGAGCTCCATCTGGGCGAGCTGCGTGTCGGTGCGCGAGGGCGCATGGTGGAAGAGCGCGAAACGCTTGGTGCCCGCCATCTTCGCCAGCTCGGTGCCGTGCTGCCAGGTGGAATGGCCGAAGCCCTTGAAGCGCTGCATCTCGTCTTCGTTATAGGTGCAGTCATAGACCGCCAGATCGGCGCCCTTCATCATCTCCAGCGATACGGGATCGTAGGAGCCGGGGATGTGTTCGACGTCGAAGACCAGTGCCAGTGACCGGCCGCCATATTCGATGCGGTAGCCGATCGCGCCGCCCGGATGGTTCAGCATGTAGGTCTTGATCCTGACGCCTTCGCGCGGCTTCAGGATTTCGCCGGCATGAAAGTCGCGGAAATTCATCGTCGCCTGGCAGATATCCGTCTTCACGGGGAACCACGGCGGGCTGATGAACTGGTTGACCATCTCCTTGGTGCTCATCTTTCCGTCCAGATGACCCGACCAGATATTCAGATGGATCGACGGATAATAGATGGCCTTGAAGAAGGGCAGGCCGATGATGTGGTCGTAATGGCAGTGGCTGAAAAACAGATCGACATCGCTGACGCTCTCATTGAGCATCGCGAGACCGGCTTCGCGCAGGCCGGAGCCCGCGTCGAAAATCATACGGTGGGCGCCGCAGCGGACTTCGATACAGGAGGTGTTGCCCCCGTAGTGATCGAATTCGGGTCCCGAAACCGGGATGCTGCCCCGTACGCCCCAAAACTTTACCTGAAACAGTTCTTTGCTCATTCTTTCGTCAAGCGGACCGTGCCGAGGCTGCAATCGTAACCACAATCTGATCGGGTTGCGAAGTGCGCAGTTCTACGGACAAGCCGTTTCCTTACCAATCCGCCTACCGCTACAGGCAGAACAAGTAGATTTTCCTAAGCAAGCGGTTTTCGCCTTGGATTGCAACTGCATATGGTTTGTTTTCCGTAAACGGAAGCGGCTGGGCCATCAAACGGCCGAGAATGCATCCGTTTCTCTCGACATTAGATGGGTTCTAATGTCGCAAATTGCAAACTCGGTTGTCAGCCGGGATGTAAAGGCAATGTCACAAAACTGAAATCCAACTGTCGCAAAGCTGTCATGTGGCCTGCCTAAATGTCGCCTTACTTTTTGCAGCGACATCGGTCCATCCCATGAGTGCCCCCGAAAATTCACCGATTTCCGCCGTTTCCGCGGCCGGGCTCGAATTGAGCTATGGGGATACCCGTATCCTCAAGGGCATCGACTTCATTCTCGAGCGCGGGCAGACTCTGGCGCTTCTCGGCCCTTCCGGCTGCGGCAAGACCACGCTGCTGCGGCTTGTTGCGGGTCTGCTGGTGCCGACCAAGGGCTCTGTCGCCATTGCTGGGCAGACGGTTGCCGCTCAGAATGTATTCGTTCCGCCGGAGCGCCGCGGCCTCGGCATGGTCTTCCAGGACTATGCGCTCTGGCCGCATCTGACGGTCGGCGGCAACGTTTCCTTCCCGCTTGAAATGCGCGGCGTCGGCAAGGCCGAGCGCCAGGAACGGACGATGCGGGCGCTCGACAAGGTCGGGCTTGCGGCCTACGCCGACCGGCGCCCGAGTGATCTCTCCGGCGGCCAGCAGCAACGCGTCGCAATCGCCCGCGCCATCGTTGCCGAACCGCAGCTAATCCTCTTCGACGAGCCGCTTTCGAACCTCGATCGCGAGCTGCGCGAAAACATGGTCGGCGAGCTCGCTGATCTGATTGCGACATTGGGCCTGACGGCGATCTACGTGACCCACGATCACAGCGAAGCGCTGACGCTTGCCGATCACGTTGCGGTGATGCGCGGCGGCCTGATCGAGCAGCTTGCATCGCCCGACATGCTGATCGAGCGCCCGGCGACGCCCGAGGTTGCCGACTTTTTGCGGCTTGGCTGTCTCGCTGGGATCGAGCGCCGCGGCGCGATCTGGTTCTTCAAAGGCAGCGACGTGGCGCTGATGCCGGCGGAAGACGGCGCGGCGCGGTCTGCCCGCATCCTGATCCCGACCGCCAGTATTTCGGCGGGCGAGGATACGCCGGAGCGGCTGAGCGCCGAAGTGCTGCGCTCGCAGTTCCGCGGCGACGGTCATCTGGCGACGGTTGCGCTTGCCGGTCTGCCTTCCGTCGAGCTGCAGGTGCTGAGCCGCCTGAAGCTGCGCCCCGGCGAGCGCATCGGCCTTGCCGTCGATGCAGCACAGATCCGCTGGTTTCAAGAGACTGCCGATAATTCAAAACAGGAGAGACTGGAAAATGTTTAAGTCTTTGAAGAGCATCACTTTTGGCGTTGTTGCCGCCGCCCTGATGGCCGGCGTCGCCCACGCTGACGTTACCGTTTACACCGCTGGCCCGCAGAGCCTGATCGACAAGCTGTCGGCTGGCTTCACCAAGCAGACCGGCGTCAAGGTCAATGTTTTCCAGGCAACGACCGGCAAGGTCATGGCCCGTATCGAAGCCGAAGCCGCCAATCCGGTTGTCGACGTCGTCATCTCGGCTTCCTGGGATACGGCAAACGATTTCGCCAAGCGCGGCTGGCTCGTCAACTATTCCAGCCCGAACGCTGCCAAGGTTCCCGACTTCCTGAAGTCCGAAGGCGCGGTTGCGCAGGGCATCTCGGCTCTCGGCATCGTCTGGAACTCCAAGAGCGGCACGCCGAAGCCTTCCGAATGGGCTGACCTGACGAAGCCGGAATACAAGGACCTCGTCAACATTCCGGATCCGGCCCAGTCCGGCTCCTCCTTCGAGCTGACGGCGGCTCTCGCCGGCCAGGACAGCTGGAAGCTCTTCAAGGATCTGAAGGCCAACGGCGCGATCATCGCCGGTGCCAATGCCGACGCCCTGAACCCGGTTCTGCAGGGTGCGAAGGCCGTCGTCTTCGGCGCTGTCGACTACATCGCTCTCGCCGCCCAGAAGAAGGGCGAGAACATCGAAGTCGTGTTCCCGGCATCCGGCACCGTCATCGCGCCGCGCCCGGCCATGATCATGAACTGGTCCAAGAACCAGGATGACGCCAAGAAGTTCATCGACTACATGCTGTCCGATGAAGGCCAGGCTCTCGTTGCCGGTGAAATGCTGATGCCATCGCGCACCGACGTTGCCGCCAGCCGTCCGCTGATCAGCGACCTGAAGCTGCTGAAGTACGATTCGGCTGCCGTTTACGGCAAGCGTAAGGAAACGCTGAAGACCTTCGCCGATCTCTACGGCGCCAAGTAAGCAGGGCAGGCAGATGAAAGCGAACGGCATCGGCGGCACGGCTCCGGCTGCCTGGCTGGCAACAGCGGGTCTCATCCTCGTCGTTGCCGTTCCCTTCGTCGCCGTGGTGCTGCAGGGCATCTTCCCCGAACTCGGACAGGGCTCGTTTGCGAGCCCTTTCTCCTCGTTTTATGCGACGCTTGCCGATAGCTCGCTGATCCGCATGGGCGGCAATACCATCCTGCTCGGCGCCTGCGTCGTTCTCGCCTCCGCGCTCGTCGCCGTGCCGCTCGGCGTCTTCCGCGCGCTCTACCGCATTCCCTTCGCAACCTTCTGGGATGTGGTGCTGCTCGTGCCCTTCATGATCCCGCCCTATATCGCCACGCTCGGCTGGATCATGACGCTGCAGCCGCGGGGCTATCTCGAGCAGCTCGCCGGCTTCAACCTGGCGCCCTACCTCTTCTCGCTGTTCGGCATGACCGTCGTCATGGCCTTCAACACATTTCCGGTCGTCTATTTCGCGGTGTCGCGCACCGTCGAGGCCGTCGGCGCCCGCTATGCCGATGTCGGCCGTGTCTTTGGCGCCAGCCCGGCACGTGCCTTCTGGCGCATCACGCTGCCGCTTTCGGCGCCGGGCCTGACCGCAAGCCTCATGCTGGTTTTCGCCGCCGCGATCGAGGAATATGGCACGCCGGCAGCGCTCGGCCGCCGCGCCGGCTTCCAGGTGCTGGTGACCGGCATCGACCTGCGCGTCACCGACTGGCCGATCGATCTTCCGGGTGCGGCGATCCTGTCGCTGGTGCTGGTCGGCATGTCGCTCGCCACCTTCCTGCTGCAGCGTTGGATTCTGGCGCGCCGCTCCTGCCAGACCGTCAGCGGCAAGCCGATGGCGAAGGACAAGCGCCCGCTCGGCGCGATGAAAGTCCCCGTCATGATCGGGTTTGCCGTCGTCGCTTTCCTGGCGACGGGCGTGCCGCTCCTGGCGATCCTGGCGACGGCGCTGGCGCGGACGATCTCCGGCGGTCTGGCGCTCGATAATGTCAGCCTCGACAATTTCATCGCAGTCTTCAGCAATAGCGCAGGCGCTGTAACGGCGCTGATCAACAGCTTCTCGCTCGGCATCGGCACCGCGGTCATCACCGGCCTCGTCGGCGTTACCGCCGCCTATACGGTCGTGAAGACGAAGATGCACGGGCGGATGGCAATCGATATCATGACCATCCTGCCGAATGCGCTTCCCGGCATCGTCGTCGCCGTCGGCCTCATCCTCGCTTGGAACATGCCGGGCCTGCCGTTCACGCCTTACAATACCGCTTTCATCCTGCTGCTCGCCTATTGCTGCATCCTGCTGCCGCAGCCGGTGCGCTATACGGCGGCCGCCTTTCAGCAGATCGGCGACAATCTGGAAGCGGCCGCGCGCGTCTGCGGCGCCAGCGGCGTCACGGCCTTCCGCCGTATCCTCCTGCCGCTCGTATTCCCGAGCCTCGCTTCCTCGATGCTGCTGGTCTTTGCGCTGGCCTCGCGCGAGCTCGTGGCCTCCGTCGTCGTCGCCCCTGTCGGCATGCAGACGATCGCCACCTTTATCTGGCGCCAGTTCGAGCAGGGCTCAATCGGTCTCGGCATGGCCATGGCCTTCATCGCCATCTGCATCACGACGCTTTTGCCACTGATCCTTATGCGGCTGATGCGGCGGGGAAATATCGTCGCCGATTAAAGGCTGGTGGTAATCCCGCCATCGACCATCAGCATATGGCCGTTCACGAAGGACGATGCCTCGGAGGCCAGGAACACGGCCGCGCCGACCAGCTCCTCGACATTGCCCCAGCGGCCTGCCGGCGTGCGGCCTTCCAGCCAGGCCGAAAACTTGGGGTCATCGACCAGCGCCTGGTTCAGCGGTGTCTTGAAATAGCCGGGCGCGATCGCGTTCACCTGCAGCCCGTGCTTGGCCCAATCCGTCGCCATGCCGCGCGTCAGGTTCTTCACCGCGCCCTTGGTCGCCGTATAGGGCGCGATGCTCGGGCGGGCGAGCTCGGCCTGGACCGAGGCGATATTGATGATCTTGCCGCGCCCGCGGCCGATCATCGCCCTGGCGACCGGCTGGCTGACATAGAAGATGCTGGAGACATTGGTCTTGAACAGCTCGTCCCACTTCTCGACCGGGAAGTCCTCGAGCGGCGTGCGGAACTGCATGCCGGCATTGTTGACGAGGATATCGATCGGGCCGATCTCCTCTTCGATATAGCCAACGCCGCTACGCGCCGCCTGGGCGTCGGTTACGTCAAAAGCCGCGCTCAGCGCATGATGTCCCTTGCCCCGGATCGTCTCCGCCGCTTCCGAAGCCTTGGCGGCATTGCGCCCATTGATGACGACGGAGGCGCCATGCTCGGCAAGGCCAAGCGCCAGCGCATAGCCGATCCCCTGGCTGGAACCGGTGATCAGCGCGCGTTTTCCGGTAAGGTCGAATAGCGGGAAGGACAAGCGAAGCACTCCTCTTTGATGGCGCGATCAAAGAGGAGAAGGGAGCTCAATGCAAGCCGCCGACACCGAGCAGCCGTTCGACGGCGTCGTGATCGGCCGAGAGCGCTTCCGGTGTGCCGCTCCAGGCGAGGCGGCCGCGTTCGAGGATGATCACCTGGTCGGCGAAATCGAGGGCGCTCTGGATGCGCTGTTCGACGAGCAGGATCGTCATGTCGCCGGTCTTGGCGAGTTCGGCGAAGGCCGCCATCAGTTCTTCGCAGATGACAGGGGCCAGGCCCTCCAGCGGTTCGTCGAGCAGGAGCACGGAGGGGCGGCCGAGGATGCTGCGGACGGTCGAAAGCATCTGCTGTTCGCCGCCGGAAAGCTGGTTGCCGAGGTTGCGGCGGCGCTCCTTCAGGCGCGGGAACATTCGGTAGGCTTCCTCGATCGCCGTCTTCGGGCGGCCCTTCAGGCCGACGAAGAGGTTTTCCTCGACCGTCAGCGTCGGGAAGATGCAGCGGGCCTGCGGTACGTAGCCGAGGCCCTGATGGGCGCGGGCGGCACTCGGCATCGCCGTGACGTCCGCGGAGCCGAGCCGGATCTGGCCATCATAGCGCTTCGTCTGTCCGGCGAGCGTCGCGAGCAGCGTCGTCTTGCCCATGCCGTTGCGGCCGAGCACGGCGAGGCGGGCTCCGGCCGGAACGGAGAAGGAGACGCCTTCGAGAACGCGCGTCGGCCCGTAACCGGCCGACAGGTTTTCCACCTCAAGCGGCGTGGCTGGCATTGGCATAGCTCCCGAGATAGGCCTCGCGCACGCGGGCATCCTTGGTGACGTCGGCGGGCGAGCCGTCGAAGATGATGGCGCCGGCGGCGAGCACGATGACCCGTTTGGCGAAGCGGAAGACGAGGTCCATGTCGTGCTCGATCATTAGCACAGCGAGATCGGCAGGCAGATCGGCAAGCGCCTGCTCGATGCGGCCGGTATCGCTCTGCGGCACGCCGGCGGCAGGTTCGTCGAGCAGCAGCACCTTCGGCTTCAGCGCCATGGCGACGGCGATCTCGAGGAGGCGCTGCTGGCCGTAGGCGATCTCGCTCACCTTGCGATGCATGAGAGCACTGAGGCCGAGCGTATCGAGCAGACTGGTGGCCTCGGCCATGACATCGGGCATCGACAGGAAATTGCCGAACATGCGCCCCGAGCGGCCGTTGCGCTGCAGGACGGCGAGCGCGACGTGCTCCGCCGGCGTCATGTCCTGGAAGAGGCGTGTGACCTGGAAGGAGCGCACCAGCCCGCGCTTCACGCGGCCCGCGGCATCGACCTTCGTCACCGTCTCGCCGCCGAGGCGGACTTCGCCGGAATCGGGGGCCAGATTGCCAGTGACGAGATTGACGAAGGTGGTCTTGCCCGCACCGTTTGGCCCGATCAGCGCGACGCGGTCTCCCGGTGCCATCGAGATCGACACATTGTTGGTGACGGCGAGGCCGCCGAAGGACTTCTTGAGATTGACGACTTCGAATACGGCGCTCATTCGCCTGCCTCCTTGCGGCGCGCGAAGAAGGCCGCGGCCGTGCCATAGAGACCCTTCGGTGCGAAGAGCACAACGGCGATCAAGAGCGCGCCGACCATCGTCAGCCAGTGGAACGGATTGGCGGCCGAGACATAGTCTTCGAAGAGCATGAAGATGACGGTGCCCGAGAGCGCGCCGAACAGCGAGCCGGTGCCGCCGAGAACCAGCATCACGAGGCTCTCGGCCGAGAGCGTGAAGGAGAGGCTGTCGAGGCCGACGACCTGGGTCGAGATCGCCGTCAGTGCACCGCCGATACCAGCGACCGCACCCGAGATCACGTAGAGCTTCATCAACGCCGCCTTGGGGGATGCGCCCAGGGCCTTGATGCGCAGTGGATCTTCCTTGATGCCGCGGCAGAGCATGCCGAAGGGCGAGCGCACCAGCAGGCGCAGCAGCACGAAGACGGCGAGCAGCAGGATGACGCCGAAGAAATAAGCGGTGTGGCCGTAGAGGTCGAATTCGAAATAGCCGAAGATCGGATCGGCCGAGATGCCGGAAAGGCCGTCGCTGCCGCCGGTCCAGGACGACGCCTTGTTGGCGAATTCGTGGAACAGGTTGATCAGCGCGATCGACAGCACCAGCTGCGGCAGTCCGTGGGCGCGCAGGATGATCGCGCCGCAGATGAGCCCGGCCACCGCGCCGCCGATGATGCCGGCAAGCGTCATCAGCAGTGGATCGGTGATGCCGTAATGCGCCGAGACGATGCCGGCCGCATAAGCGCCGGAGCCGAACAGCGCCGCATGGCCGAGTGTGGCGATGCCGCCATAGCCGGTGACCAGATCGAGCGAGAGCACCAGGAGTGCGATGGCGATGATGCGGGTCAGCAGCGCCAGATTATCGGGGAAGAGCACGTAGCCGATCGCCGCGAGGATGATGATCGCGCCGATGCCTGCGAGGTCGCGTCCGGCGGAGCGGTGGCGGCGCGCGGAGGCGGCAGCTGTCGTTGTCGTGTCGGTGTTCATGGCGAGCGTCATCCTATTTCGCCCTTCCGGCAAAGCCGCGCGGGAAGATGCAGATGATGGCGATAACCGCGAGGTAGAAGAAGAACTCGCCGAACTCGGGCATCAGGTAGCGGCCGGTTGTATCGATGCCGCCGAGCACCAGACAGGCAATCAGCGCACCGGGAATGGAGCCAGCACCGCCGACTGAGACGACGACCAGGAACGTCACCATATATCGCAGCGCATAATAGGGCTCGACCGGCAGCAGCTCGGCGCCGACAACGCCACCGAAGGCGGCAAGGCCGACGGCAACCGCGAAGCTGAGCGCGTAGATGATCTCGGTGCGCACGCCGAGCGCCGCGGCCATCGCGGCATTGTCGACAGAGGCGCGCAGCTTCACGCCGAAGCTCGTCCGCTCGATCGTGAACCAGAGCGCGACGGCGACCGCGAGGCCGCAGGCGATGGCGAAGAGGCGATGAACGGGGATGGTGCGGAAGCCGAGATTGGCGGAGCCCTGCAATCCCTCGGCCAGCGGAATGGTCTTCAACGTCGGACCCATCACATAGTTGGCGATGCCGATGATGCAGAAGGTGATGCCGATGGTCATCAGCACCTGCGTCAGCTCGGGCGCGCCGTAGATGCGGCGGTAGAGGAAGCGCTCCATGGGTATGGCGATGATGATCGTGCCGACGACGGCGGCGATGACGCCGATGCCGTAGCCCAGGCCGAGATCGCGCACTGCGTAGGAGGCGATATAGCCGCCGATCATGGCGAAGGCGCCGTGAGCGAGGTTGACGACCCGCATCAGGCCCATGGTCACCGAAAGGCCGATCGAGATGACGAACAGCACCATGCCATAGGCGAGCGCATCGACGGCTATGCTGAAGACAGTTTGCATGGGCTTGGTGTGGTCCTTGTTCTACACGAGGGCGGCGATTTGCAGGCGTTGTGCCGCGTGGCCCCTCATCCGGCCCTACGGGCCACCTTCTCCCCGCTGGGGAGAAGGGAGTGCCGCACCACGGTCACTTCCCCTCTCCCCAGCGGGGAGAGGGTAGGGTGAGGGGGCTCACGGCACAACGTCTACGTGGGAAATCCTTACTTCACAGCAGCAAGGCCCGGATCGCCCTGCTTTTCGAAGGTCTGGATTTCCTTGTTGATGAACTTGCCGTCGGCATCCTTGGCGACTTCGCGCAGGTAGATGTTCTGCGTGATGTGGCGGCTTTCCGGGTCGATGGAGACAGGGCCGCGCGGGCTCGTCCAGGCGAGGCCCTTGACGGCTTCGACAGCCTTGGCCGCGTCCTGCTTGCCGCCGGTCGCCTCGATCATCTTGTAGATGACATGCATGCCGTCATAGGCGCCGACAGCCGGGAAGGTCAGTTCCGCCGGGTTGCCGATCGCCTTGTCGGCGGCTGCCACGAAGGCCTTGTTCTCCGGCGAGTCGTGCGAGACGGCGTAGTGGAAGGTGGTCAGCATGCCGAGCGCGGCATCGCCGAGCGCCGGAAGGTCGGATTCCTGCGTCAGGTCGCCGGGGGCGAAGAGCTGGATGTTGGCGCCCTTCAGGCCGTTTTCGTTATAGGCCTTGACGAAGCCGAGCGTCGTCGGGCCCGACGGCAGAAAGGCGAAGACGCCGGTTGCACCGGAATCCTTGATGCGCTGCATGATCGGGCTGAAATCGTTGGTGGCGAGCGGCATGCGGATCGCTTCCACAACTTCGCCGCCTGCCTTCTCGAAGCCTGCCTTGAAGGCGTTCTCGGCATCGACACCCGGGCCGTAATCGCTGACGACGGAGATGACCTTCTTGACGCCCTTGTCGAAAGCGACCTGCGCCATCGGCGTCGAGGTTTGCCATGTGGTGAAGGAGGTGCGCACCACGAGCGGGCTCTTGGTGACGATCGCCGAGGTGGCGGCGTTCATGATCACCAGTGGCGTGTTGGCCTGCTTCAGGATCGGGGTGACGGCCATCGCATCAGGTGTGAAGTAGAAGCCGGCCAGATACTGGACCTTTTCCTTGACGACGAGCTCCTGGGCGAGCGCCTTGGACTGAGCCGGATCGGCAGCCGGGAGGTCGCGGTAGATGACCTCGACCGTGTGGTCGCCGACCTTGGCGCCGTTGGTCGCCATATAGGCGTCGATACCCGCCTTGAAATTCTTCCCCTGCAGGGCGAACGGACCGGAAAACGGTCCGACGACACCGACCTTGATCGTGTCGGCATAGGCGCTCGTGCCCATGACGATGGCCGCAGCGGCGGCCAAAAGCAGCTTCTTCATTCTTCTCTCTCCCTTTGTCGGCGTACTCCAGCGCCGTATTAGCTCGCAGCTAGAACTTTTCACGCTAGTGTGTCATGCGAAACGGTAATGTAAAATGAAATAAATGCCAGAATGCATGTTGAAATGGTTATGAGTTGACGGCGCCAAGCCGATTTATGTTGTTCGCCAGCTCGCGCGCAAGGCGTAGTGCGGCCCCCGTGGCGATCGCCATCTGTGGCAGTACCAGCCATTCGAGCGTCCAGGCGGCACCAGAGCGTTCCTGCTCGTGGATCATCGACTGGTGGATCGCCGAAATCTGCGTGGCGTTGAAGCGTGCTAGCGCCACCAGCGTTTCGGCCGCGACCGGGTTCTGCTTGTGCGCCATGGCGGACGAGCCGCCGCCGCCGCTGAGCGCGATCTCGTCGCCCGCCTGCGCCATCAGCGCGATGTCCTGGCCGAATTTGCCGAGACTGCCGGAGATCAATGCGAGAAGATTGGCAAATTCGGCAATGATGCCCCGCTGGCTCTGCCACTGCGGCAGGTCAGCAAGGCCGAGCTCCTGCGCCAGCGAACTGCGCACCGCAGCCGCCTTGTCGCCGAATTTCTCGAGTGTCCCGGCCGCACCCCCGAACTGCAGCGGAAAGCGCAGCTCGGTCAGCTTCTCGCGATAGCCATCGAAGGGGTTGCGCCAGGCGCGCAGCCGGTCGGCGACGGTGATCGGGATTGCCGCCTGCATCCGCGTGCGGCCCATCAGCGGCCGGCTGCCGAAGGTCTGGTGCAGTTCGGCGAGACGGACCTCGATTGCGGTCAGATGGGCCGCGAAAACGAAGGCGACCGGCTTCAGGCGAAGCATCAGGCTGGTGTCGATCACGTCTTGGCTGGTAGCGCCGATATGAACCTGCGTGCCAGCCTCTCCCGCGGCTGCGCGCAGCTGGCGCACGAGTTCCGGGATGACGACACCGTCGCGCGCCGTGGCCGTGCGCAGGCTGCCGATATCGGGCGCGAAACTTGCACAGGCGGCCGAGATGGTTTCGGCCGCGCTGAGCGGAATGATGTCATGCGCCGCCTGCGCCCGCGCGAGCGCAGCCTCGAATTGCAGCATGGCGCGGATATCCGCTTCGGCGCTGAAATAGGCTGCGGTCTCCTCATCGCCGAGGAGGCCGGAGAGGAAGGGGTGGTCGAAGGCAATTGCGCTCACTGTTCGTCTCTTCTTGGCTTGCCGGCTTCCTGCCGCCTTGAAGCGGCAGAAAGCCTTGTGCCTGTCGAGACGTCAATAGCAGGAAGGCGCGATGCCTATGCCTTGGCTGGCTTCTCGACCGGCAAGATTGTCGTATCGGCGTTCTCGTCCACGCCGCGCGCCTTGGCGACGAAGGAGAATTTCTTGCGCATGCCGAGAATGGGTTTCTCGATCATGTGCCAGGAGATCACCGCAACCGTCATCGCCGCGCAGATGCCGATCGCATAGAGCGCCAGCGCGCCAACCTTCGGCGCCAGGAAGATGCCGGGCGCCAGGCCGATCAGGATCTGCAGGAAGGGGTCGTGGTAGAGATAGACGCCGTAGGAATAGTCGCCCTTGTGAAACATCGAAGGCAGCGGCACCGGCGTCAGGCCGATGAAGACGGTGATGTAGACGAGCGCCGGGATGAAGATGATCCGGTTGGGAACGGTCTCGATCGACGGGCTGCTCAGGACGAATATCGCGGCGATGGCGATCACCGCACTGATGGCGAGAAGGACGCGGCTGTGCGGGATCACCTCACGCAGCTGATAGGCCAGGATGCCGAGCAGAAAGGCGAAGACCAGCTGGGCGCCGCGGCTGACGAAGAAGGTGCTGAGTACGAGATTGACGCGGTAGGGCAGGTGATGCCCGTAGAACTGAACGACAACGCCCATGGCGATGAAGGCGACCGTCAGCGCCGCGGTCTTCTGCCAGGATTTGACGATCGAGGTGATCATCAGGCCGGACATGATGATGTAGCAGAAGATTTCCCAGGGAACCGTCCACAGCGCGCCGTTGACCCGGTGCGTCGGGTTGTTCTCGAAGACACCCGGCAGGCTGTAGTGGATCCAGCCGACGATGTTCAGGAAATATTTGAAGAAATCGGCGCTGCCGAAATAGTAGCTCAGGGCCACCGGCGTCACCAGCGGACCGATGATCAGCGCGCAGACGACGATATCGACAGCAAGGGCCGGCACGATGCGCAGACCACGATTGAGCAGGAAGTTCTTGAGACTGAGCCGCTGGGCACTGCCCGCGATCAGGAAGCCGCTCAGCGCAAAGAACATCGGAACGAGCGCATATTCCGCAAACCAGAGCGGGCTGGAGCGGAAGAATTCGTCGTTTCCGGTCAGAAGGAAGCTGTGTGAAAAAACGATCGTAAAGGCGAGAGCGATTCTCAAAAAGTCGAAGCCTGGACCGAGGCCCTTATGCGCCGCCAGGACGTGTCCGAAAGTCTTCTGCATGTTTCCACCATCAACGTTCAGCCCGTCCTTTTCATATCGCGGCGCAACATGAATGCCAACCCGCTTTACGCAGGTGCAGCATACGAAATATATTAGAGGTTGTGTTTAGAGCTGCGCGTGCTTAACGAAAAACGTTTGCCGGCGGATTTCCGGTATCGGTCCAAAATCCGCCAGCAGTAATGCCTGTCAAATATCCAGGAAGACTGTTTCGTTTTCTCCCTGCAGTCGGATATCGAACGTATAGGTTGAGCCGTCGCGTGCGGCAATAAGTGTCGCCACGCGGTCGCGATGCTCGATGCGCAGCAGCAGCGGATCGGCATTGTTGGCCTCTGATTCTTCGGGGAAATACATGCGCGTGTGCAGGCCGAGATTGATGCCGCGCGCTACGATCCAGAAGGTGATGTGCGGCGCTTGTCTGCGCCCGTCCTTGAACGGCACCTTGCCGGGCTTGATGGTCTCGAAGCTGTAGACGCCGTCTTCGGCGCGCGTCGGGCAGCGGCCCCAGCCGGTGAAATTCGGATCGGCGGTGCCGCGCATTTCCGAAGGGCTGTTATAGAGCCCGGCGCCATCGGCCTGCCAGATTTCGATGACGGCGTCGCGCACCAGAGCCCCGGCACCGTCGAAGATGCGGCCAGTCACGATGATCCGCTCGCCTGTCGTCTTGTCATTGACCATCGCGGTGCCGAGATCGCCTTCGTAAACACCCGAGATGTCGCAGAAATTCGGCGTCAGGCCGATATGGACGTAAGGTCCTGCCGTCTGCGACGGGGTTTCCTTGAGATAGCGCAGATCCTGGGCCATCAGTTCCCCTCCAGCTTGTTTTCGAACATCGTCGAGCGGCGTCCGCGCAGCACGATGTCGAACTTGTAGGCGCGGCTATCCATGGGGATGGTATTGCCCCAGTCCATCGGCGCGATCAGCTGCTCGATCGCTGCCTTGTCGGGGATGGTGCCGACGATCGGACACTTCCAGATCATCGGATCGCCTTCGAAATACATCTGGGTGATCAGCCGCTGGGAAAAGCCCTGGCCGAAGACCGAGAAGTGGATATGGGCCGGGCGCCAGTCGTTGACGCCGTTCGGCCAGGGATAGGCGCCGGGCCGGACGGTGCGGAAGTAATAGCGGCCTTCCTCGTCGGTGATGGCGCGGCCGCAGCCGCCGAAATTCGGATCGATCGCCGCCAGATAGCTTTCCTTCTTGTGGCGGTAGCGCCCACCGGCATTGGCCTGCCAGAATTCGACGAGAACGCCGGCCTGTGGGCGTCCGCGCTCGTCGAGCACCTGCCCGTGGACGATGATGCGTTCGCCGATCGCGCTCTCGCCCGATTTCGCGTAGTTATGGATCAGGTCGTTATCGAGTTCGCCGATCATGCCGTGGCCGAAGACCGGGCCGGTGATCTCGGAAATCGTGCCGTCGAGCGACAGCAGCGCGCGCTGCGGCGAGCGCAGGATCGAGGTCTTGTATCCCGGCGCGAATGCCGGCGGATGCCAGGCGTGGTCGCGGGCGAAAAAGGCGCCGGTTTCGGGCTTGCGGTTCGGTATGTCGGACATGGCTTCCTCTTATGCCGCCTTCCCGGCGTCCATCTGTTCGAAGACCTGCTTGGCGATCTTGATCGCATGATTGGCGGCAGGCACGCCGGCATAGATCGCCACATGCAGCAGCGCCTCGCAGACATCGTCGCGGCTGGCGCCGGTATTGACGGTGGCGCGCACATGCATGGCGACTTCATCGTCCTGCCCGAGAGCGGCCAGCAGCGCGATCGTGACGATCGAGCGCTCGCGCTTCGTCAACCCCGGCCGTGACCAGACATGCCCCCAGGCGGCTTCGGTGATCAGGTCCTGGAACGGCTTGTCGAAATCCGTCGATCCGGCCTCGGCGCGATCGACATGGCTGTCGCCGAGAACGGCGCGGCGCGTCGCCATGCCCTGCTTGTGGCGCTCGGACGGGCGCGAACTGTCACTCATGGGCTCTTTTCTCCATGCAATGCGAAATCGATGAATGCGCGGATCACCGCCGTCAGCGCCTCTGGCTGCTCGACGCAGGGGATATGCCCGGCATCGCGGATGATCTCGTAGCGGGCGTCGGGGATCAGCTGCGCCAGCGACTTGACGAGATCGGGTGGTGTCGAGCCGTCCTGATCGCCGACGATGCAGATCGCCGGTACGGCGATGGTCTTTGCCACTTCGGTGAAATCGGCGTCACGGACCGCCTCGCAGGTCGCGACGTAACCGGCGACCGGCTGGCGCACCAGCATGTTGCAATAGCCGTTATAGGCGGTGTTTTCAGGACGGCGGAAAGCCGGTGTGAACCAGCGCTCCATGATGGCGTCACACATGCTGCCGATGCCATCCTTCTCGATGGCCGAAATGCGGCTGTTCCAGCTCTCGGCCGTGCCGATCTTGTGGGCGGTGTCGCAGAGGATCAGCGCGCTGACGAGATCGGGGCGCTGCTGATAGAGCGACTGGGCGATCAAGCCGCCGACCGAGAGGCCGCAAATGATCGCCTTCTTGATCTCCAGCGTTTCCAGGAGACCGATCAGGTCGGAGGCATGATCCTCTATCGAATAGGGCGTCTGGCCGACATCGGAGAGGCCGTGGCCGCGCTTGTCGTAGAGCAGGATGGCGAAATCGCCCGCCAGCCGGACGATGACATCGCGCCAGATGCGGAAATCGGTGCCGAGCGAATTGGCGAAGACAAGCACCGGCTTGTCGGCCGGGCCGCCGATAACCTGATAGTGAATGGCGATGTCGTTGACGCGGGCAAACTGCACTGGAAACTCCTCCGGACAGGAAATTGAATGTTTAATCTGGTTAGGTAAAATGATATTTCGTGGCTTTCCGATAACTCCGGAGTTATGTGATCGATGATCGACAGCCGCATAAAGTTCCGCCATCTGCAGACCTTTGTCGAGGTCGCGCGCCAGAAAAGCGTGATGAAGGCGGCCGAACTGCTGCATGTCAGCCAGCCCGCCGTGACCAAGACGATCCGCGAACTGGAGGAGGTTCTGGGCGTCGAGGTGTTCGAGCGCGACGGCCGTGGCATCAAGATCACCCGCTATGGCGAGGTCTTTCTGAAGCACGCCGGAGCGGCGCTGACAGCGCTGCGCCAAGGGCTGGATTCGGTGACGCAGGAGCGCGTCGGCGACGCGCCGCCGATCCGTGTCGGCGCGCTGCCGACGGTGTCGACGCGGATCATGCCACGGGCGATGGAGCTGTTTCTCAAGGAGAATACCTGGAGCCGGCTGAAGATCGTTACCGGCGAAAACGCCGTGCTGCTGGAGCAGTTGAGGGTCGGGGATCTCGACCTCGTGGTCGGGCGTCTCGCCGGCGCTGAAAAGATGGCCGGGTTCTCCTTCGAGCATCTCTACTCGGAGCAGGTGGTGTTTGCCGTGCGCGCCGGTCATCCCTTGCTGAAGACGAGGCAGTCGCATTTCAATGCGCTCGGCGATTACACGATCCTGATGCCGACGCGCGCCTCGATCATCCGCCCCTTCGTCGAGAGCTTCCTGATCGCCAATGGCGTGCCCAGCCTGCCGAACCAGATCGAGACGGTGTCCGACAGTTTCGGCCGCGCCTTCGTGCGCTCAAGCGATGCCGTCTGGATCATCTCGACCGGCGTCGTTGCCAAGGATGTCGAGGATGGCGTTTTGGCGGTGCTGCCGATCGATACCAGCGAGACCAAGGGACCAGTCGGGCTGACGATGCGGACCGACGCGATACCGTCGCTGCCGCTGTCGATCCTGATGCAGACGATCCGCGAGGCGGCCGACGAGGTATCGGCCAAGGCCTGATCCTACCAGGCAAGCGCCTTGCGGCCGATCAGGGCACCGAGCGTCGCGACGATGAGGATCGCCAGCCCGTACCAGATGGCGACGAACAGCGCGCCGTCATTCTTGCAGACGAAAGCATAGGCGGCCCCGCCGATCGTCCCGGCAAGGAAGCCTGCCGCAAGCCCGGCCCGCAGCGGCTGCACCGGCACGCCGCGCTTCAGAACGCCCAGGCCGGCCGCGAGCGCCGGCAATGACAGGAGAACGATCGCGCCGACGCAGTTCGGCACCGCGCCGCCATGACGGCCGAGAAGCGGGAAACCGGAACTGTCGAGCGCAAGGCCCATCGCGAGCACCAGGAAGCCGGGAATGAGCATCATCCAGGCAGAACTGCTGGTACCCGGCTCACCGGCGCGGCGAACCAGTGCCAGGCCGCCTGCGGCAAGCAGCAGCATCGTTGCGAATTTGAACAGGAACGGCGTGCCGGCGAGCACGGCAGGCAGATTGGGGCGGATGCCGAAGACGCCGAGCGCCAGCGCGATCGACAGCATCAGCGAGAAGCCGGCCGCGAGCAGCAGCAGTCGAGGGAAACGCAGGCCCTGCGGCGGCTCCTTCTCGGTCGCCTCGCGCGCCAGGCTGCGGATGAGCGCGGATGTGTCTTGGGCGGATTTCATGATTTGCCTTTTCTTGCATAGCCGGACGCCGGATCGGCAAAGGCCGTCAGGCGCTGCAGGGCGCGATGCAGGGTGACGCGGACCGCACCCTCGCTGGTCTTCAACCGTTCCGCCGTCTCGCGAACGGACTGCCCCTCGATCGCCAGGGACGAGACGACGTCGCGCTGCCCGGAGGAGAGGCTGGCAAGCGCCCTGTCCATGTCTGGCATATGGCGGTCGCTCTGATCGGGTGCGGCGATGACATCGGAGAGCTCGTCCAGCGTCACATCGCAGCGGTGGCGGGCCTCGCGGCTGCGCTTGCGCACCGCATCGCCGATCTTGTAGCGGACGATCGCGTGCAGCCAGGGCAGGAACGGCCGGCTGTCGTCCCAGCGGTCGCGCATCATGTGCAGGCCGAGCAACGCTTCCTGGACGATATCCTCGGTCTGGTCGGTGCCCATGCCGAGCCGCGACAGCTTGCGCCCGACGAGCACGCGCAGCGTCCGCCCGATATCTTCGAGCAGCGCTTCGTAGGCTCCGGTATTGCCGCCGCGGGCGGCGCGCATGGCGTCCGCCCAGGTGTCTTCGCGAGGGGTCATGATCGTCTTTTCGCTGTTGCCAGCGTTTCGTTACACGGGCTGATGAAAAAATTGAGGCCGTCACAAAAGCGTGATCATGTTGCGCCGCGCGGCTGCCGGTCGAATAGGGTTTTGAAGCGACGTGCTTCATCACGAAAACGATACGGACGTCAGATCATGAACATCTTCCAGAAGGCCGCCTTTGCCGCGGCAACATTCATCGCCGCAGTCTCTTTTGCCGGTGCCTCCTCTGCTGCCAATCAGGCGCCGGTCAAAGCGCGCAACGTCGTCCTCGTCCACGGAGCCTATGCCGACGGCTCCAGCTGGTCGAAGGTCATCCCGCTGCTGCAGAAGGCCGGGCTGCATGTCACCTCGGTCCAGAACCCGCTCACCTCTTTTGCCGACGACGTCGCCGCGACCAAGCGGGCTCTCGCCCTGCAAGACGGCCCGACCGTGCTCGTCGGCCATTCCTATGCCGGCATGGTGGTCAGCGAGACCGGCGTCGACCCGAAGGTTTCGGCACTGGTCTATCTGGCCGCCCGCGCGCCGGATGCCGGCGAGGACTATCCGGCACTTGCTGCCAAGTTCCCGGCTCCCCCGGCAAGCAAGGGGCTGGTTCATAACGGCGGGTTCGCCCAGCTCAGCGAAGATGCCTTCGTGCATGACTTCGCCGGTGACCTGAGCCACAAGGACGCGCTGGCGCTCTATGCCGTACAGGGCCCGATCTCCGATACGCTCTTTACCGCGAAGACGACGCAGGCTGCCTGGAAGACCAAGCCGAGCTGGTATGCCGTTTCCAAGAATGACCGCACCACCAATCCGGACCTCGAGCGCTTCCTTGCCAAGCGCATGAACGCCACCACGGTGGAGCTGAATTCGAGCCATGTGTCGCTGGTTTCGCACCCGCGCGAGGTTGCCAACCTGATCCTCGCAGCCGCCGGTTACCCGGTTAAGAAGTAGCCCGTTTAGGCCGGGCATGCGCCTCATGCGGGTCGCGCCCGGCCATTTCACCAACTCGCGGCTGAGTAATCGTCATGTGTGCGCTGCACAACAGTTGAATTCGCGCGCATATTAAGCCAAACTCATATCTCCTGACCGCTTGGCAAGCGCTTGCTTTGCTGAGCGTTATTCGTATTTTGGTTGCATAATTGTCTCGCATGAGAGATGCGACTCGGGGCGGCGCGCAACTCATAGGTTAAAATGGCTTTTATCGTCGAAACGTTCGGACGCTTGCGGCTTGCCGACGCGGAAGGCAACGATATCGCTTTCCCGGAAAAAGGCCTGCTCCTGATCGCCTACCTGCTGACGCTCGATAAGAACGCCGCACACCGCACCATGGCCGCCGATTTCCTGTGGGGCAACGAGGACAAGGCCGTCTCGCTTTCCAACCTGCGCAAGACGATCTCGCGCATCAAGGCGCGCCAGGACCAGCTCGGCGCCCAGTTCCTGATCTTCACCGATACCGCCGTCTCGCTCGACCCGGCTTCGCTGACCGCCGACTTCACCGATCTGCCGCTTCCCGGCGATGCGATGCCACGGCTTGCGAAACTGACCAAGGCGATGAGCCATCCCTTTCTCGGTCAGGTGAATTGCCAGAGCGGCGTGTTCGAGACCTGGCAGAAGGATCAGATCTACCGCCATTCCGGCCTGCTCCAGGATGCGCTGAAAGCGGTTTCGCTGCCGGTCGAGTCGACCGAGGATTGGGAAATCCTGCGCAAGGCCGGTCTCCTCGTCTTTCGCGATGAACCGAAGGATTCCGACATTCTTCGCCTGCTGCTCGAAATCTTCGATGCGCAGGAGGAGGTTGATTATATCCGGGATTATATCGAGCGGCGCAAAAGCTCGATCTCGCGCGGCCTCGAAGCCGTGGCGCCGAACGGTACGAACGGCCAGCACAAGGTCGAAGCGCGCCCGGTGGCGGCCAATGACGGCATCGATGCGCTGCCGCTCAACAAGATCGGCCGGCCGGCCATTCCGCGTCTCGTGCTGCTGCCGCCTCGCAATCTTTCCAGCAATCCGCAATCGATCCTGATCGCCGCCTCGCTGATCGAGGACATCACCATCGGCTTCTGCGCCTTTAACAGCCTGCAGGTGATCGCCCCGCATTCGGCCGTGCAGATCGGCCATCAGAACGAGGACCAGTCGGCCTTCTTCGAGCGTCACTCGGTCAATTACGTGCTGGATACGCAGATCACCGGTTTCGACGAGGTCAAGCTGTTCGCCCAGCTGATCTTCTTCGACGATAACCAGATCGTCTGGGCCGAGCGGTTCAGCCTCAGCCAGGCTGATCTGCTGCGCGACCGCCGGGTGATCTCGCGCCGCGTCGCGCTGTCGGTCTCGAGCGAGATCGAGCGACACGAGGCGACGCGCTCCTACCTGGAGCTCAATCCGGCCGCCTATCACCAATATCTGGTCGGCAAGCAATATCTCGGTCGGCTGACGCTGCCGAACCTGCGCCGTGCCCGCAAGGAGATGCGCGCTGCGCTGAAGGCGACGCCGGATTTTGCTCCGGCGCTGAGCTCGACGGCGCGCACCTATTCGAAGGAATGGCTGCTGACCGCTCGCGGCGACATGGAACTGCTGAAATCGGCCGAGGAATTCGCCACGAAATCGATCGAGGCCCGCAACGATCTGGCCGACGGCTACCGCGAATTCGGCGTCGCCAAGCTGCTGCAGGGCGCTTTCGACGAAAGCGCCGAGGCGATGGAAGTTGCCGAGACGCTCTCGCCGCACTATGCCGACGTCATCGCCGACCATGCCGATACGCTGGTTCATTGCTCTCGTCCGGGCATGGCGCTGCAGAAGATCGAGCGGGCGATCGAGCTCAATCCGCTGAGCCCGGATCCCTATCTCTGGACTGCGGCCGGCGCCAACTATGCGCTGGGCGAATTCTCGGCTTCACTGGACTATATCAGCCAGATGAGCGATCCGAGCCTGGCAGACAGGCTTGCGGCCGCCAGCTGGGCGATGCTCGGCAACAAGGACAAGGCGCGTGTCCTCGTTCGCCGTGTCCGCGAGGCCAATCCGAACTTCGATGTCGATAAATGGTTGTCCGCCGTTCCGAGCAAGGAACAGTGGCATAAAGACCTTTATCGCGAAGGACTGAAGAAGGCAGGCTTTTAACATCAACTCTGGAAGAGGGAATTGCAGCATGACTAAGGTTGTTGTGATCAGTGTTGAAGGTGAAAAAGGGCTTTGGGTGGCGGATCTCGGCCGCGGGACGGTGACGCCGCTCAGCGTGCCGAAGGCGGGCGCGCTGGCGGAGGCGGCGGCACTCGCGGCGCGGGGCAGCGTCATCACCAAGGGCGTCAATCTGGCCGTCGCCGTGAAATCCGCCGATTCCGTTGCCGCCGGCCATTACGACGGCTGATATCGACTGATTGAGTTCTGGGATCTTGAAGCGCGGGCGACGATCGGGTTGCCCGCCGCTTTCGTGTGTCCAGTAGCCATCGAGGCCAGATCCGGTCTGCTGCGCGGAAACGCGCCTACTTCAGCGGCTTCGAGTAGATGCGGTGATTGGGGGACTGTTTGTAGCTCGCGGACCGGTAATAGTCCGCGGCGACGCCCTCGTTCTGTGACAAGAGCCAGGTGCTGGAGAAGCCGCTGGCCAAGGCTTCCTGTTCGAGAAGCTTCAACAGTGTGGTGCCGATGCCCTTCCCCTGGTGAGCGGGCATGACGGCGATTTCGGGAATGTAGAGCATGCAGCCGGTGGCCGCCGTGTGCGGATAGCCGATGGCGAAGCCGTGCAGATCGTCGCCATCCAGCGCGCCGACGCCCATCCAGCCCGGCGTCGTCGACAGCTCGACCATCCGGGCAGTCGCCCGCTCGATCGACCAATGTTCGTGCCAGGGTTCGGCGCTATAGGCTTCGACGATGATGGCGGCGCCGAGAAGCGCCTGATCTTTATTGATCCGCTTGAAAACGACTGTCATGGCCACTGTCTAACGAAGCACCGCAAGGGCTATGTAATGATGATGAGTATTATGCGCACCGGTCCTAAACAACTGGTTGCTGTATTTTTTACCGCTGAATTGTGGTCTAAAGTTGTGATTTCAATGACGCTACACGTCTTTATTTTCGCCGGCCTTCATCGACCCGGCACTAACGTTCAAGACAGCCCGGCCCGCACCCGCGCATAGTCTTCCCGAATGGGAGGACAAGCCATGCGGATAGGGTTCATCGGGCTCGGGATCATGGGAACACCGATGGCGCTCAATCTGGTGCGCTCGGGCCAGCCGCTGATCGTCTGGAACCGGTCGGCGGACAAGGCCGAAGCGCTGCGGCAGGCCGGGGCCGAGGTTGCCGCGAGCGCCGGCGAGGTCTTCACCCAGGCCGATGCGATCATCCTGATGCTGGCGACGCAGGCGGCGATCGACGACGTGCTCGGCCGCGGCTCCGCTCTCTTTGCCGAACGTGTGCGTGGCCGCACGCTGATCCATATGGCCACGACCACGCCTGAATTCTCCAGGGCTCTGGAAAGCGATATCCGCGCCGCGGGTGGATTCTACGTCGAGGCGCCAGTCTCCGGATCGCGCCTGCCGGCCGAGGCCGGCGAACTCGTTGCGATGCTTGCCGGGGAGAATGATGCCGTCGAGCGCATCCGGCCGCTGCTCTCGCCGATGTGCCGCGATGCGATCGCCTGCGGTCCGGTGCCGAATGCGCTGCTGATGAAGCTCGCCGTCAACATCTTCCTGATCTCGACGGTGACGGGACTGGCGGAAGCCGCCAATTTCGCCGCCAGCCAGGGGCTCGACATGCAGCTCTTCAAGCGGATCGCCGATGGCGGCCAGATGGCGAGCGGCATATCGAGGATCAAGACCGGCAAGCTCGCCGATCGGGATTTCGCGCCGCAGGCGGCGATCGCCGACGTCTTGAAGAACAACCGGCTGGTCGTCGATGCCGCCCGGGCGAGCGGCACGCCGGTGCCGTTGCTCGATATCTGCGGCGATCTCTATGCGGAAGCCGTGGAGATGGGCCTCGGCGCCCTCGATATGGCCGCCGTTATCCAGGCGATCGCTGCCCGTGCACCGAAATCCTAGGCTGGTTTCTCGGCAGGCGTTTCCACCGCGGCCAATGCCTCCATCAGCGCCGCCTTCACCTTGTTCCTTTCGGCCGGTTCCAGCTGCGACATGTTGAGATGCAGGTCGAGACCGGCAAAATGCTCGCTCATCACCCGCGTATGTCCGTCGCCGCCGACAAGCAGGCCCTGCACCTCGTAGGGCACGATATCGCGCTGAATGCCCTTCATGGTGATCGGTGTCAGCGGCACCGCCTCGACGATGTCCTCGACCAGCGCATAGGTCTCATAGCTCATGACGATCTTGCCGCCTTCGGCGATCGACTGCAGCCGCGCCGCCAGATTGGCCTCGGCGCCGATGATCGTATAGTCCATACGGTCAGTGCTGCCGAAATTGCCGACATTGCAGTAGCCGCTATTGATGCCCATGCGCACGATGAACGGCTGGGCCGTGCCATCGCGGCGCCATTTCGCCTTCAGTTCGCCGAGGCGCTGCTGCATGTCGACGGCCATGCGCAGGCAGGCCTTGGCATCCTCTACCGCGCCCTTGGTCTCGGGATCGCCGAAGAAGACGAGGATCGCGTCGCCGATGAACTTGTCGACGGTGCCGCCATGCTTCAGCGCGATCTTCGACATTTCCGTCAGATACTCGTTCAGCATCTCCGTCAGCGCTTCCGGCTGCAGCCGCTCGGTCGTGGCGGTAAAGTCCTTGATATCGGAGAAGAAGATCGTCAGCCGCTTGCGCTCGGTCTGGATGACGACGTCGCGCTGGCCGCTGAAAATGCTCTTATAGATCTGCGGCGAGAGATAGCGCGAGATCTTCAACGAGATGCTGGCCAGGAATTCGTTGGTGGATTCGAGGTCGTGGTTGAAGGCATGGAGAAGCGAAGCCTGACGGCGCTGCATGACGATGAAGGAGGCGCCGAGCACCGCGACGCAGATGAAATAGGCCAGCAGATACTTGAAGGCGAAGATGTTGGCCGCAAAGGGCTGGCGGATGATCACCTCCTGAATGCCGCGGACATCGCCGACCTTCCAGTCGGTCTTCGGGCTTTCAGGGTGCGTGTTGTGGCAGGCTACACAAGGCGGCCCCATCAGAACCGGGGTCACCAGCCGGAAGACATTGGTGAAGCCGGAGCGCTTGTTCTCCGTCAGCGTCTGTTTCGGATTGCTCCTGAGAGCGGTCAGGGCATCGCTCTCGAACTTGTCGAGATCGTGCGACGCCCGGTTCTTGAAGGGAAGGTCGGAGACGAAGCGATAGGTGATATTCGCCTGCTGTTCCTTGATGACATCGCCGAGTTCCAGCGACAGCGTCGCCGGGATCGGCACGGCGCCCGGAATATTCGCATAGTTGTGCGATACGGCGGTTCGCTCTTCCTGCCCGGCCGTGTGGGCCGCCAGAATCCGGCCGACGACATTGGTGGCATAGTAGGACCGTATGCTGGTGATCAGCGAGCTCATGTCCTGCGCCTGGCGATGAACGGCATCGCGCGACAGGGTGCTGACATCGAGCCAGGCCGCAAGCGGCAGGCCTGCCAGCATGATCAGCGTCACCAGACCGACCAGATAGGCGTTCTTGCGCGCCGTCGAAATTTCCTGTTCCCGCGTCTCCACGATCTGCCCCGCTCGCTGACCGGTGTTCAAAGCCCTATGGTCACAGGATCGGACATCGTATTTCTGTTGTCGAGCATATTCATCGGCGAGTTGCCTGTTGTGGTGAAGCGGCGGCGGGAACGCATGAGACGCCGCCGCTTCCAGGCTGCCTTCCGTGGATTGCGGAAGGCATCAGGCTAGTAGGGGAGGCCCACGTAGTTTTCGGCGAGCGCCGTAGCGGCAGCTGTCGAATGGGTGAGATAATCGAGCTCGGCCTCCTGGATCTTCTGGCCGAAATCGCCGGTGTCCGGGAAGCGGTGCAGCATAGTCGTCATCCACCAGGAAAAGCGGACGGCCTTCCAGACCCGCGATAGAGCCCGGCCGGAATAGGCATCGATCCCGGCGCCGGAGCGTTCGTCATAATATTCCGCGAGGCCGCCGAACAGGTAATGCACATCGCTCGCCGCAAGGTTCAGCCCCTTCGCGCCCGTCGGCGGCACGATATGGGCGGCATCGCCGACCAGGAACAGGCGTCCGAACCGCATCGGCTCGGCGACGAAAGAGCGCAGCGGCGCGATCGATTTTTCGAAGGACGGCGCGGTCTGCAGCGCCTCGGCGTGATGGGCGGGCAGGCGGCGGCGCAGCTCGTCCCAGAAGCGCTCGTCGCTCCAGTCCTCGATCTTTTCGTCGAGCGGACACTGGATGTAATAGCGGCTGCGGCTTTCCGAGCGCATCGAACAGAGCGCGAAGCCGCGCGGATGATTGGCATAGATCAGCTCGTGGCTGACGGGGGCGACATCGGCGAGAATGCCGAGCCAACCGAAGGGATAGACCTTCTCGAAGGTGCGGATCGCCGATGCAGGCACCGCCTTGCGGCTGGCGCCATGAAAGCCGTCGCAGCCAGCGATGAAATCGCAATCGATGCGATGGGTGATGCCATCCTTCTCGTATGTCAGGTAGGGCGTTTCACCATCGAAATCATGCGGAGTGACATTGGCCGCGTCATAGATCGTCGCTGCACCACTTGCTTCGCGATGCTCCATCAGGTCGCGTGTCAGCTCGGTCTGGCCATAGACCATGACCCGCTTGCCGCCGGTGAGGCCGTGTAGATCGATGCGGTGATCGCGGCCGTCGAACGCGAGCGAAAAGCCGTCATGCGGCAGCCCCTCGGCATGCATGCGCGCGCCTGACTTCGCCTGATCCATCAGGCCGACCGTGCCTTCTTCCAGCACACCGGCGCGCACGCGGCCGAGAATGTAATCCTTGCCGACGCGATCGAGGATGACGTTGTCGATCCCGGCTTCCGTCAGCAACTGGCCGAGCAGCAGGCCCGACGGGCCTGAGCCGATGATGGCGACTTTGGTGCGCATGTTTCCTCCTGGCGTCCTCTTCCTGCAATTCTGCGAAGAGCGGATGTTCGGGGCAATGGACATTTCAGGCCAGAAATTGCACTAATCGAACATCGAAGGAGGCGGCAGCGATGACCAAATTCGTCCCGACCTATGAGCTCTATGGTGAAAATGCCGGGCGCAAGCCGGATTTCTGGCTGCATTGCGAAACAATTCCCTCACGCAGCAGCCTGCATCATTGGGAGATCAAGCTGCATCGGCATGAGAGCTTTTTCCAGATCTTGTACATCAGCGCCGGATCGGGCGATGCCATCTTCGGCGCCGAGCATCATCAGATCGCGCCTGACACCGTCATCACCGTGCCGCCCGGCCTCACCCACGGCTTCCGCTTCTCGAGGGATATTGACGGCTTCGTCATCACGGTGCTCGCCTCGCACCTGAAGGCGCTGCCGGGCGGCCGCAGCCCGCTCGGCGAATGGCTCGCCCATCCGCATCTGACCGTGCTTAACAGAGAAAACCCCGATGCCGCCTATGCCGGGCAGACGCTGTCGCGCCTCGGCGCCGAATTCGCCACCCGCAACAGCGGCCGCACGGATCTGCTCGAAGCCTATGTGACGATCGCACTGCAGCTGACGATGCGGCTTTCCGGAAGCGCTGCGGGTGAGAGCTCCGACGAGAACGGCCGGCGCATGGAGCGGCTGAACGGACTGATCCAGCAGCATCTGCGCACCCACAAACCGGCCGCCTTCTACGCCGCCGAACTCGGCATCTCCGCGACCCATCTCAACCGCATCGTCAAGGCGGCGACCGGCCTCGGCACGCACGAGATGATCGCCCAGCGGCTCGCCGACGAAGCCAAACGCGAACTGGTGTTCACCTTCGGCAGCGCTCAGGAAATCAGCTATCGCCTCGGCTTCGCCGATCCCGCCTATTTCTCCCGCTTCTTCGTGAAGCAGACGGGACAAACGCCGCGCGCGTGGCGGCTGGCGGAGCGTGCGAAGCTCGGGATGTAATCAGCGCAGAACGAGGCGAAGCGCGGCCTGCGTTTCCTTCATCAGCGGCAGATAGCGCGTCACCATCTCCTCCGCCGAAGCATGCGCCGCGGGGGCGCCGATATTCAGCGCGCAGATCAGCTGGCCGCGGTCGTTCTCGACGGGGACCGCGATGGAGCAGAGGCCGAGCTCCAGCTCCTGATCGATGACCGCATAGCCCTGGGCGCGGACGCGCTGGAATTCGGCGATCAGTTTCCCCGGGTCGGTGAGCGTGCGCGGCGTGTTGGCCTTGAGATCGCTGCGGGCAAGAATGGCGCGCGCCTCGGCTTCGGGGAGTGCAGCCAGCAGAACCCGGCCCATCGAAGCGCAATAGGCGGGAAGGCGGCTTCCCGGCGTCAGGTTGATCGACATCACCCGCCTCTGCGAGGCCCGGGCGATATAGAGGATCTCAGTGCCGTCGAGCACCGAGGCCGAGGCGCTCTGGCCTGCCTTTTCCGAGAGCAGATCGAGATGCGGCTGCAGGATGGTGGGCAGCGGTGTGGCCGAGAGATAAGCATGGCCCAGCCGCAGCACCTTCGGCGTCAGCGTGAAGAACTTGCCGTCGTAATCGGCATAGCCAAGCTCCGAAAGCGTCAGCAGTGAGCGCCGCACCGTTGCGCGGTCAAGCCCGGTCAGCTTGGCAGCATCGGTGATCGACAGCCGTTGATGCATTTCTCCGAAGGCCTCGATGACTTTCAGCCCCCTCGCAAATCCGCTGACGAAATCTGTTTCTCGCATCTTGTGTCTCGTTCAATTGTCATAAAGACATTGTGCGATATGCGAACAAATGTCAAATAACGCACAATTTGCTTGCCTGCCCCGCCACCGCGGACTTATCCCTTTGGCCTGAGGCGGGAGATCCCCGCGATGCCAGGCGAGGAGATATCCGGCATGGACAAGACGATCCGGAGCGCGGCCGACGCCGTATCCGATATTGGTGATGGCGCCGTCGTGATGATTGGCGGGTTCGGCGGATCGGGTGCTCCGATCGAGCTCATTCATGCGCTGATCGACAAGGGGCCGAAGAACCTTACCGTCATCAACAACAATGCCGGCAACGGCCAGATCGGTATTGCGGCGATGATCGATGCCGGGATGGTCAGGAAGATGATCTGCTCCTTCCCGCGCTCGTCCGATCCGCGGGCTTTCACCGACAAGTATCTGGCGGGCGAGATCGAGCTCGAGCTGGTGCCGCAGGGCACGCTTGCCGAGCGCATCCGCGCTGGCGGCGCCGGGATCCCGGCCTTCTATACGCCGACGACCTACGGAACCGAGCTTGCCGAGGGCAAGCCGGTCGCCGAGTTCGATGGCAGGCAATATGTGCAGGAGCGCTGGCTGAAGGCCGATTTCGCGATCGTCAAGGCGCAGCTCGGCGATACTCATGGCAACCTCACCTACAACAAGGCTGGCCGCAACTTTAACCCGCTGATGTGCATGGCGGCGGCAAGGACGGTGGCCCAGGTCTCGAAGCTGGTGCCCGCCGGCGGCATCGATCCGGAACAGGTGGTGACGCCCGGCATCTTCGTCGATGGCGTCGTCGAGATCGCCAATCCGCAACAGGAAGAAGAGCTCATTCGAGCCGGGGTGGCCTACGCATGACACTCGATACGCGCGAAGACATCAAGCTTTCCAACGCCCAGATCGCCTGGCGCGCTGCCCAGGACATTACCGACGGTGCCTATGTGAACCTCGGCATCGGCTTCCCCGAAATGGTCGCTCGCTACCAGCCCGAGGGGCGCGAGGCGATCTTTCATACCGAAAACGGCATCCTGAATTTCGGCGAGGCGCCGCCCGCCGGTGAAGAGGATTGGGATCTGATCAACGCCGGCAAGCGGGCAGTGACGCTGAAGCCGGGCGCCGCCTTCTTCCACCATGCCGACAGCTTCGCCATGGTGCGCGGCGGTCATCTGGATATCGCCATCCTCGGCGCCTATCAAGTGTCCGAGAACGGCGATCTTGCCAACTGGCGGGTCGGCTCGAAGGGAGTGCCGGCCGTCGGCGGGGCGATGGACCTTGTCCACGGCGCCAAGCAGGTCTGCGTCATCACCGAGCATGTGACCAAGAACGGCGAGCCGAAGCTGGTGGAAAAATGCACCTTCCCGTTGACCGGCGTCGGCTGCATTACCCGCGTCTATACGAGCCACGCAGTCATCGACATCGTCAAGGGCCGCTTCGTGCTGCGCGAGAAGCTCGCCGCCATGTCGGTCGAGGAACTGCAGGCGATGACCGGCGCAAAACTGCATATCGAAGGTCCGGTTGCCGATCTCGTCGTGCCCGAGCTGTAAGGAGTTCACCGATGGCTGAAGCTTTCATCTGCGATTACATCCGCACGCCAATCGGCCGTTTCGGCGGCTCGCTCTCCTCCGTTCGCGCCGATGATCTCGGCGCCGTGCCGCTGAAGGCGTTGATGGGGCGCAACGCTTCCGTCGATTGGGAGGCGGTCGATGACGTCGTCTTCGGCTGCGCCAACCAGGCAGGCGAGGACAATCGCAACGTCGCCCGCATGTCCCTGCTGCTTGCCGGTCTGCCGCTCGGCGTATCCGGTACCACGATCAACCGCCTCTGCGGTTCCGGCATGGATGCCGTCATCACTGCGGCGCGGGCGATCCGCGCGGGCGAGGCCGAACTGATGATCGCGGGCGGCGTCGAGAGCATGTCGCGCGCGCCTTTCGTCATGCCGAAGGCCGATATGGCCTTTTCGCGCAATGCCGAAATCTACGACACGACGATCGGCTGGCGCTTCGTCAATCCGGTGATGAAGAAGCAATATGGCGTCGATTCCATGCCGGAGACCGGCGAGAATGTCGCCGAGGACTACAAGGTGAGCCGTGAGGATCAGGACGCCTTCGCGGTCCGCTCGCAGGCGAAGGCCGCAGCCTCCCAGGCAAGCGGCCGGCTCGGCAAGGAGATCACTGCCGTTACCATCCCGCAGCGCAAGGGCGATCCCATCGTCGTCGACAAGGACGAGCATCCGCGCGCGACCTCGATGGAAGCGCTCGCCAAGCTTGGCACGCCCTTCAAGAAGGACGGCGGGACGGTCACCGCGGGTAATGCATCGGGCGTGAATGACGGGGCTGCGGGGCTGATCATCGCCTCGGAAGCGGCGGCGAAGAAATACGGCTTGCGGCCGATCGCTCGCATCCTCGGGGGTGCTGCGGCCGGCGTTCCGCCGCGCGTCATGGGCATCGGGCCGGTCCCGGCATCGCGCAGGCTGATGGCGCGCCTCGGCATGAAGCAGGAGCAGTTCGACGTCATCGAGCTCAACGAGGCCTTCGCCTCGCAGGGGCTGGCGGTATTGCGCGAGCTCGGGATTGCCGATGACGACGGCCGTGTGAACCGCAATGGCGGCGCCATCGCGCTCGGCCATCCGCTCGGCATGTCGGGCGCCCGTATCACCGGCACGGCGGCACTCGAACTTGCCGAAACCGGCGGCCGCTATTCCCTCTCGACCATGTGCATAGGCGTAGGCCAGGGGATCGCCGTGGCGCTCGAGCGCCTCTGACCCGATACAAATTCCCGTGTCCGGCATTGCAGTTGGCGGACACGGCCTGCTAAGACTCCCGCATATCATTACCATGCAATTGTTTTAGGGAGGCTTTGCAGCCATGGCTGATCTTGCTCAATCACTCGCGTCCATCAAGTTGCCGGATCTGGCCGGCAAGGCCGTGCTCATCACCGGCGCATCGACCGGCATCGGCGCCGCCCTTGCCCGCGCTTTCGCCGCACAGGGCATGAAAGTCGGCATCCACTACAATGCCAGCCGCGAGCCGGCCGAAAAGCTCGCCGAGGAAATCCGCGCGACCGGCGCCACGGTTCATCTCGTGCATGGCGACGTTTCCAGGGAAGGCGAGACGGAGCGCGTCGTCGAAGAGACGGCCAAGACCTTCGGCCATCTCGACGGCCTGATCAACAATGCCGGCGGCATGCTCGGACGCAAGCCGACCTCGGAATATACCGACGAGCACTACGACAAGGTGATGAACCTCAACGCCCGCTCGGTGCTGGCAGCAGTGCGCGCCGCCCATCCCTGGCTGAAGAAGCAGGGCGGCTTCATCATCAACACCACCTCGATCGCTGCCCGCAACGGCGGCGGCAACGGCGCGATCCTTTACGCGGCATCCAAGGGCTTCGTCTCGACGATCACCCGCGGCCACGCCAAGGAATTCGTACCCGATCGCATCCGCGTCAACGCGGTTGCACCCGGCGTCATCGCCACGCCCTTCCACGAGCGCTATACCAATGACGAGCAGATGGAGCTGCAGCGCAAGTCGATCCCGATGGGCTTCGTCGGCACCTCGGAGGATTGCGTCGGCGCCTATCTCTTCCTGGCCTCGCCGACGCTGTCGGGCTACATCACCGGCCAGATCATCGAGGTCAATGGCGGCCAGCTGATGCCGTAATCGGCACTTCGTCTCACCGATATTTTGCACTGCACAAGGGAACCTTCGGGTTCCCTTGACGTTTCGAGGATTGGGGGAAGGCGATCGCCGTTCCTGTACCTTCGAGACGGACGATCATGTTCAAGCCAAGCCACTCTCATCGCTGTGCCGGGCATTATTGCCGGACGCAGCGCTTTGCTGTGCCTGCAGATTGAACTGCCTGTCCGGCTCGTCTGCTGTCATGGCAGCGAAACCATTTAATGAAGCGATATAAAGGATGGGCGACACAACAATGAGCTACTCGTTCTCGGAACTCGATTTCCTCAAGCCTGAACTTGGCGCGGAATATACAGGCTCCGGGACGCATTTTGCCGTCTATTCCGCCCATGCCGAGCAGATGGAGCTCTGCCTCTTCTCCGCCGATGGCAAGAAGGAGGAGGCGCGCCTGCCGCTGCCGAAGCGTGAGGGTGATATCTGGTCGGGCTATATCGCCGGCGTCGGGCCGGGCACCGTCTATGGCTACCGCGCCCACGGCCCCTATGATCCCCAGAACGGCCATCGCTTCAACCCCAACAAGCTGCTGCTCGATCCCTATGCCAAGCAGGTGGTCGGCGATCTCAAGTGGAACGATGCGCTCTACGGCTACACGATCGGCAAAGACGATCTTTCCTTCGACGAGCGCGACAGCGCCCCCTTCATGGTCAAGGGCGTGGTGCAGGATCCGGATTTCGACTGGGACGGTGATCAGGCGATCCGCCGCCCGTGGACAGAAACGATCGTCTACGAGGCGCATGTTCGCGGCATGACGATGACCCATCCCAAGGTGCCCGACCGGCTGCGCGGCACGTTCCTCGGCATGGCGAGCGATCCGATCATCGAGCACCTGACGAAGCTGGGGGTCTCCGCCATCGAGCTGCTGCCGATCCAGTTCTTCCCGAACGACCGCTATCTCGAAGAGAAGAACCTGACGAATTACTGGGGCTATCAGACGCTCGGCTTCTTCGCCCCGCAGTCTCGCTATCTCTCCAGCGACAAGATCACCGAGATCAAGACGATGGTGCGCAAGTTCCATGCGGCCGGGATCGAAGTGATCATGGACGTGGTCTATAACCATACGGCCGAAGGCAGCGAGCGCGGCCCGACGCTCTCCTTCCGCGGCCTGGATAATGCGAGCTACTACATTCTCTCACCCGACGACGCGCGCCACACCTTCGACACGACGGGCACCGGCAACACGCTGAACATCGCCAATCCGATGGTGATGCGCATGGTACTCGACAGCCTGCGCTATTGGGTGGGCGTCATGCATATCGACGGCTTCCGCTTCGATCTGGCGAGCACGCTCGGCCGCCAGGATCTGGAGTTCGACCGCCAGGGCATCTTCTTCAGCGCCATCCGCCAGGATCCGATCCTTGCCGGCGTCAAGCTGATCGCCGAGCCTTGGGATGTCGGCGAGGGCGGCTATCAGGTCGGCGGCTTCCCGCATCCCTTCCGCGAATGGAACGACAAGTTCCGTGACGATGTCCGCCGCTTCTGGAAGGGCGATGGCGGCCTGGTCTCCAGCCTGTCGCAGCGCATCACCGGCTCTGCCGTCCAGTTCAACCATTCCGACCGCGGCGCGACCTCTTCGGTCAACCTGCTCGCTGCCCATGACGGCTTCACGCTGATGGATACGGTGTCCTTCAACGACAAGCACAACGAGGCGAATGGCGAGGACAATAACGACGGCCATTCGGACAATCATTCGGACAATATGGGCGCTGAGGGCGCCACCGATGATCCGGGGATCAACGACAACCGTGCGCGCCGCCGCCGCAATATGATGGCGACGCTTATGCTGTCGCAGGGCGTGCCGATGATGGTCGCCGGTGACGAGATCGGCAACAGCCAGCATGGCAACAACAATGCCTATTGCCAGGACAACGAGATCGGCTGGATCGACTGGAGCGGGCTCGACGATCCGTTCCTGACCTTCTGCCAGAAGATGATCACACTCCGGAAGGCGCATCCCGAGCTGCATCAGGAGCGATTCCTCACCGGCGAGACCAGCGACGACGGTCGTATCGAGATCGCTTGGTACAAGCACGACGGCACCTTCATGGATGACGGCGCCTGGAACGATGGCGAGCTTCGCGTCCTCGGCGTCTATATCTCCCGCAGCGTCCATACGCCCGACAGCGAGAAGATGGACGGGCTCTTCATGCTCTTCAACGCCGGTGGCGATTGCGAGATCAGCCTGCCTGAGGTGAACGGCATCGATCACTGGCAACGACTGGTCGAAACCGGCGCCGACGATGCCTTCGAGATCATCGATGTCGATAGCCCGATCACGCTCTACCGCGAAAGCGTCGCCGTCTTCGCGCCGAAGGGCGCGACGGAGCCGCCGAAGGAGGCAGACACGGCCGAGCGCCGCCGCTGGTTCAACTTCGGCCGCAAGCCGAAATGACGGGCCACTGATAGCGCGATGAATGCGGACGCGATTGCCGATCTCGGCCTGATCTATGTGAGCGATACCGAACCCGGCATTCGCCGCAGCCGGAAGGGCAAGGGCTTCTGCTATCGGCTGCCTGGCGGCAAACTGGTTGCCGACCCAGAGCTCAAGGACCGGATCGCCGCGCTCGGCCTGCCGCCCGCCTATGACGATGTGTGGATCTGCCTGCAGGAAAACGGTCACCTGCAGGCGACCGGCTACGATGCCCGCGGGCGCAAGCAGTATCGCTACCACAGGGATTGGAACGCCTTCCGCAGCGTCGAGAAGTTCCATCAGCTGATCGAGTTCGGCCAGGCATTGCCAAAAATCCGCCGGCAGGCGCTGAGGGATCTCGACACCGGCGTCGACGATATCAGGGGCATCCTGGCGGCGCTGACGACACTGCTCGACGAGGCGCATCTGCGCGTCGGCAATCAGGCCTATGTCAAGGAAAACGGGACCTATGGCGCCACCACGCTGCTCAAGCGCCATATCAAGCTCAACGACGGCAAGATCGAGCTGAAATTCCGCGCCAAGGGGGGCAAGCGGGTGCAGCGGAGCCTCAAGCATCCTCGCCTGCAGAAGATACTGGAAGAGATCGCCGATCTTCCCGGCCGCCAGCTTTTCGTCTGGAAAGATGAGACGGGATCGCTGAAACCCGTCGAGTCCGGGCGGCTGAACAGCTATCTCGCCGAGATCTCCGGCATTTCCATCTCTGCCAAGACGTTCCGGACATGGGCGGGATCGCTTGCCGGTTTCGGCGTGGCGCGAAGCGCGATCCTGGAGGGGCGACGCCCGACCGTGAAGGAGATGGCGGAGGCTTCGGCCGAGGTGCTGCACAACACGCCGGCGATCTCGCGCTCCAGCTATATTCATCCGCGCGTCATCGCTCTGGCCGATCGCGATCGCGAAATTCCGGAGGATATGCCCGAAGCGGCGGCACCGCTGCGCGGTCTGCGCGCCGAGGAAAATCGGCTGCTGGATTTCCTCATGCGCGAAGCAGGAATGACCGCCTGAGGCATTGCCGGCGAAAAAAGCCCGCGCCGGGTGGACGCGGGCTTCTCAGGTGACAGGAGGTCCACCAAGGGCGGCCCGGTTCTGTCGCCGGCCTTCCTCGATTGCTCCGCTTTGCGAGCCGCGCGCAGCTGGCGCTCTGCAAAGCGCAGGTTGCAGGGGAAGAACAGTTGAAGCCGCCGATCGTTCCGCAATTTCTGGACGGAACAATTTCTCTTACATCACGTTTCAAAGCTTGATCGGGAGCAATTCTGAAAGGGCTTTTCTATGCCGAATGTCCGTAAGGTCTCGGAAAAGAACCAGAAGTTCGATCCGCGTGACCGGCTGATCATTGCGCTCTATGCACAATTGAAGGCTGAACGCGAGACGCGGGAAACGCTCGAATGGGTCATCCGCAACGGCGGGCTGTCCGACGCGGTGCTTGAGGCGATCGCCTCCGACCCTGTCAGGCCGGTGACCAGCGACGAGATCGCTTCCGTCGAGAAGATCATAGCTTTGGACGAGCGCCGCAAGGGCGCTCCACGCGACTACGACTGAAGAGAGGAGAAAAAGATGGTCGACATTACCTATCAGATCGTGCCGCATGATGAAGGCTGGGCCTACAAGCTCGGCGATACGATATCCGAAACCTATGCGACGGCGGAGGAAGCCGCCGATCGCGCCAGGAGCGCCGCATCGCGGCAGAAGATCGGCGATGGCGATGCTTTGCTCGCTTATCCGGCTCCTGATGGCGGTTGGCAGTTCCAGCCCCTTGAAACTGACAGAAGCGGTAGCAGACTCTGATAGGATAACTTTAGCGTAGGAGAGTGACATGGCGGCGCGGGCAAGCTGGAAAGGCCATCTGAAGATTGGCGACCTTGTCTGCGGCGTCGGTCTCTACACCGCCATCTCATCCTCCGAGCGCCTGTCCTTCAACATCATCAACCGAAAGACCGGCCACCGCGTCGAGCGGCAGTTCGTCGATAGCGAAACCGGAAAGCCCGTCGATCGCGAGGATCAGGTGAAGGGCTACCGGATGGACAATGGCGACTATATCGTCATCGAAGGCGACGAGATCGCCAGCGTCATGCCTGACAGCGACAAGGTGATGGGTGTCCAGAGCTTCATTCCCCTGGCGGAGATCGACAAGCTCTATTTCGACCGTCCCTACTATCTCGCCCCCATTGAAGATCACGATGCCGAAGCCCTTGGCCTGATCATGCGCAGCATGCGCGACAACAAGGTCGCGGCACTTGCCCAGGCGGTGCTGTTTCGCCGTAACCGGACATTGCTGATCCGCGCGCAGGACGATCACGTCATCGCCACCATGCTGAATTTCGACTACGAGGTCCGCTCCGCCGAGACCGTCTTCAAGGACATCCCGGACATCAAGTTCGACAAGGAAATGCTGGAGCTCGCCGGCCATATCATCGGCACCAAGAAGGGCAGCTTCAATCCGGCCGAATACGAGGACCGCTACGAGGCGGCGCTGACTGAACTCGTGAAAGCCAAGATCGAGGGTCGCGAGCCGCCGAAGCGCAAGCCGAAGCCGGAGGGCAAGGTCGTCGATCTCATGGAGGCGCTTCGCCAGAGCGCCAAGATCGGCGGCAAATCGGGATCCGGTAAGCCTGCCGCCAGCGCATCCAGCCGCCGCAAGAAGGCGAGCTGACAATGGCGCTCGAAACCTATCAGCAAAAGCGCGACTTCAAGGTCACCCCGGAACCGCGCGGCGCGAAAGGCAAGAGCAAGGGCAACAGCTTCGTCATCCAGAAACATGATGCGACGCGCCTGCACTACGATTTCCGCCTGGAGATGGATGGGGTGTTGAAGAGCTGGGCGGTGACGCGCGGCCCGAGCCTCAATCCTGACGACAAGCGGCTCGCCGTCCATGTAGAGGATCATCCGCTCTCCTACGGTGATTTCGAGGGTGTCATCCCGAAGGGTCAGTATGGCGGTGGCACCGTCATCGTCTGGGACCGGGGCACCTGGGCGCCGCTTGGCGACGCCAAGAAGGCCTACCGAAAGGGCCATATCGAATTCGAGCTTGATGGCGACAAGCTGAAGGGCCGCTGGCATCTGGTACGCATGCACGGCAAGCCCGGCGAGAAGCGCGAGAACTGGTTGCTAATCAAGGGTGAAGACGAGGAGGCGCGCCACGGCCGGCGCGAGGACATCCTGAAGAAACGTCCGGAATCCGCCAAGAGCGGACGGACGATCGAGCAGGTCGCCAAGAACCCTGATGACACCTGGAACTCCAAGCCGAACGGCCGCAAGACCGCTGCGAAACCCGCCGCCAAGGCCAAGGCACAGCCGCAGGTGCATCAGTGGCCGAAGGGGGCGCGCAAGGCCGCGATGCCGGATTTCGTCGAGCCGGTGCTTGCCAAGCTGAAACCGCGCCCGCCTGCCGGAGACGGCTGGATCCACGAGATCAAGTTCGACGGCTACCGCCTACAGATCCGCATCCGCGACGGCAAGGTGACGATGCTGACGCGGACCGGGCTCGACTGGACCGAGAAGTTCGGTGAGGAGATCGACGCCGCCTTCGGCGCGCTGCCTGTCGATAGCGCATTGATCGATGGCGAGCTCGTCGTCGAGCGGGAGAACGGCGCCTCCGATTTCTCAGCGCTGCAGCACGATCTGAGCGAAGGCCGCAGCGACCGCTTCTCCTACTACGCCTTCGACCTCATCTATCTCGACGGCCACGATCTGCAGAATGTCGCGCTCATCGACCGCAAGGCACTGCTGGAAAAGCTGCTGCCCGCCGGCAGCGCAAAACTGCGATACAGCGAGCATTTCAACGAGAATGGCGGCCTCGTTCTCGATCATGCTTCCCGGCTTGGTCTTGAGGGCGTGATCTCCAAGGAGCGCGACAGCCATTACGTGTCGGGCCGCACCGGTGATTGGGTGAAGTCGAAATGCGTTCAACGCAGTGAGTTCGTCATCGGCGGGTACCTCCCCTCGACATCGATGAAAAGCGCGATCGGCTCGCTTGCCATGGGCTACTATGACAAGGGCAAGCTGAAACATGTCGGCCGGGTCGGCACTGGCTATACCGTCAAGCTGTCGCATGATCTCTACCGGCAGCTTTCGAAGCTTGAGCAAACCGAAAGCGCCTTCGACGGCAAGCTGACGGCGGACGAGCGCCGCGGGCTGGTTTTCGTCAAGCCGGAGCTCGTGGCCGAGGTTGAATTCAGCGCCTGGTCGGCGGATGGGAATCTGCGCCACGCCGCCTTCCGCGGCTTGCGCGAGGACAAGGCGGCAAAGGAAGTGGGGCGCGAAATGGGTGCAACTGCTGCAAAAGAGCTGCCGGTATCGGATGTGACGCTGACGCATCCCGATCGCATCTACTGGCCCGACGAAGGTATCACCAAGGCCGGGCTGGCGGATTACTACGCCAATGTCTGGGAACTGATAAAGCCTTTCGTCGTCAATCGGCCGCTATCGCTGCTGCGTCTGCCGGATCGAATATCGGGCAAGCAGTGCTTCTTCCAGAAACATGCCTGGAAGGGCATGAACGCCCACATCGAGGAGATTGCCGATCCCAAGGATCGCGGCGGTGAGAAGCTGTTACGGATCAGGGATTTCGACGGTCTCGTTGCTCTGGTGCAATCGGCCGTGCTGGAAATCCATCCCTGGGGCGCGACGACCGCCAAGTGGGAAAAGCCCGACATGGTGATCATGGATCTCGATCCGGCCGATGATGTGCCCTGGACGGCGGTCATTTCCGCCGCGCATGAGATCAAGGCGATCATGGAAGGCGAGGGGCTTGCGGCCTTCGTCAAGACCTCGGGCGGCAAGGGTCTGCATGTCGTGGCGCCGCTGGCCCCGAAAGCCGGCTGGACCGAGGTGAAAGCCTTCGCCAAATGGATCGCCGACACGATGGAAGGCTCCGACCCCTCCCGCTACATCGCCAAGGCGACGAAAGCGGAGCGCAATGGCAAGATCTTCATCGATTACCTGCGCAACGGCCGCGGCAACACCGCCGTCGCCCCCTATACGGCCCGCGCCCGCAAAGGCGCGCCAGTTTCGATGCCTATCGACTGGAGCGAACTGACAAGCGAAATCGGCCCTGCCTATTTCACCGTCGATAATACGCCTGCCAGGATCAACGCGCTGTCGCGCGATCCCTGGGCGGATTTCTTCGAAGCGGCAAAGCCGCTCGAAAAGAAGAAGCGGTCCTAGGGACCGCTCTTCCACGGATCATGCCGCAATCGCCTTCCGGCGGTCCAGCAATCCCGCGAGACCTGCCGCAACGAGTGCCGATGTCGCCGGGATCAGGATCACGCACAGCAATTCGTGACCGGTCGAGGCCGCATCGAGGAGAAGTCCGGCCATCGAAGCGATCACCGCGCCGCCGCCAACGCTGACGGCAGCTGCCAGCCCTGCGGCGGTTCCTGCCAGATCAGGCTGGACGGCCAATATGCCGGAATTGGCGGCGGGCATGGTCAACCCGTTGCCGATGCCGATGAAGATGCAGGCCGCGAAGAAGGCCGGAGGCGTCGTGATGCCGGCGACCGCAAGAGCCAGACCGCCGAGCAGGCCAGCACATGTCAGCGTGCGTCCCGCGATCAGTACGACGGCGATTGGCATGTGGCTCGCATAACGTCCGGCGAGATAGCTGCCGAGAATGAAGCCGGCGGGCACCATGCCCATGTAGAGACCGAGCTTGGCGCTTGATCCGCCGAGCGCCTCGTTCATGACTAGAGGAGCTCCGGCAAGGAAGACGTAAAGCGTCCCCATTGAGCAAGCCATGCAGGCGGCATAGACGAGGAACCGCGGCGAGCCGAGCAGTAGCCGGTAAGATGCGAAATAGCCGTGCGCAGACGGAGGCTTCACAGCCGCATCACGGATTTCACGCGCGGCAAGCGCCAGCATGATTGCGCCGAGCGCCGCAAACATCACGAAATTTGCCCGCCAGCCGAAGAGTTCGCTGATCGCTCCGCCGATCGTCGGGCCGACCATCGGCGCGACTGCCCAGCCCATGGCGAGATAGCCGAACTTGCTCGCAGCCTTCTGCCCGCCCCAGCTTTCCTTGACGATGACGAGTGCGATGGAAAAGCAGGCGGCTATCGCCGCCTGCAAGGTGCGGAACAGCAGGAAGACATGGACATTGCCCGCTAGCGCGCAACCCGCCGAAGCGAGAATGAAGATCGACAGCGAGACAAAGACCACCGGCCTGCGGCCAAAGCGGTCGGACAGGGCGCCGCCGACGATTTCGGCAAAGGCGGTTAGTGCGGCGTAGGCCGCGACGCTGAGAGCCACGAGCGCGGGATCGGTGCGCAGATCGGTGGCGATCTCGGGAAGAGACGGCGGGATCAGATTGACGGGCAGGACGGAGAGGGCGGTCAGCAGGATAAGCGTGATCAGTCGCGGCGGTTTGGGTTGGCGTGTGCGCGTGAGTTCGGATGCGGAATTTCCGGTCATCGGTCGGTCTCTCGGGTGATGGGAAGAGGGATGTCCGGCAGGCCGCTGCCCGCAATCCGGGCAATAAAAAAGGCCCCGCCGGGAGCCTGCTTACCGCGCATGGGTGCTTTCGCCGGATGGCTACGCCATCCTGCCCATGCGCCCTATCACCACTACGAGAACCGTCGCGATCATAATGCTCTAGAGCTACCGGCAAACTTTGGGCCGGTCAATCGCGTGCGGAAATGAAAAGGGCGGCTTGCGCCGCCCTTCCGAAATCAGGCTGCCTTGGAGACGACGCCATGCGGGTCGAGGACGAATTTCGTCGCCGCACCCTGGTCGAAGCTCTCGTAGCCCTGAGCGGCGTCTTCGAGCGAGATGACCTTGGCGTTGACGATATCGGCGATCGGCAGGCGGTCATGCAAGATCGCCTGCATGAGCTGGCGGTTGTACTTCAGGACCGGCGTCTGGCCTGTATGGAAGGACTGCGCCTTGGCCCAGCCGAGGCCGAAGCGCAGCGACAGGCTGCCCTGCTTGGCGGCGGCGTCCACTGCACCCGGGTCTTCAGTCACGTAGAGGCCGGGAATGCCGATCGAGCCTGCTGCGCGGGTGATCTCCATCATCTGGTTCAGGACGATCGCCGGCTGTTCGCCGCCCGAGTGACCGCGGGCTTCGAAACCGACGGCGTCGATCGCGCTGTCGACTTCATTGGTGCCGACGACCTGGGCGATCATGTCGCCGAGACGGTCGCTCTTCGACAGATCGATCGGCTCGAAGCCGACCTTGGCGGCATGGGCGAGGCGATCCTTGTTGAAGTCGCCGATCATGACGACGGCAGCGCCGAGGATACGGGCCGAAGCTGCGGCGGCAAGACCGACCGGGCCGGCACCGGCGACATAGACCGTCGAGCCGACGCCGACACCGGCGCGGACCGCGCCATGGAAGCCTGTCGGCAGAATGTCGGACAGCATCGTCAGATCGCGGATCTTGGCCATCGCCTTGTCGCGATCCGGGATCTTCAGGAGGTTGAAGTCGGCGTAGGGGATGGTGACGTAGCGTGCCTGTCCGCCGATCCAGCCGCCCATGTCGACATAGCCGTAGGCGCCGCCGGCGCGCGACGGGTTGACCGTCAGGCAGACGCCGGTGTCCTGCGATTTGCAGCAGCGGCAGCGGCCGCAGGCGACGTTGAACGGAACGGATACGATATCGCCGATCTCGAGCATCTCGACATCGACGCCCTTTTCGATGACTTCGCCGGTGATTTCATGGCCGAGAACCAGGCCCGGCATAGCGGTCGTGCGGCCGCGGACCATGTGCTGGTCGGAGCCGCAGATATTGGTCGAGATAACCTTCAGGATGACGCCATGCTCGATGCGGCGGCCATCCGGCGCTTCCAGCTTCGGATCGTCGATGTCGCGGACTTCCACCTTGCCGGGCCGCAGATAGACCACGCCTCTGTTCTTGCTCATTTTCGTCTCCTCCGTTGAAAATGTCGCCATCCCGCGCGGCTCCTCCCGCTGCGGGCTGTGCTCACAGATTAGAGGATATGGAAACAGGCACCGTTCCGAATGCGACGGTTTGGGTCCGGAATTGGCCGCTCAATGACGCTTCGGCTGGCCGCTTTCCTTCGCCAGGCTCTTCTTCAGCGCATCCATGATGTTGACGACATTGCCTGTCGATTTGACCGGCGGCGCCTTCTTGACCGGCGTCATCTTCTTCATGGTCTTCAGCTTGGCGCGGATGATACTTTGCAGCCGCTTCTGTACCGGATCCTGCATCATCGCCGGGCTCCAGTCCTGCGTCTGCTCCTTCACCAGTTTCTTCATCATCGCCAGCACCTTGGCATCCGGCTTGGCGTCGATATCGACGGTGCCGGCAGGTTCGCGCAGCTCATCGCCATAATGCAGCGTCCAAAGCACGATGCCCTTGCCCTGCGGCTCCAGAAGCACGGCGCGTTCGCGCCGGTAGAGCACCAGCCGGGCGATGCCGACCACGTCGTTTGCGGCCATCGCCTCGCGGATGACGCAGAAGGCCTCGGTCCCGACCTTGTCTTCGGGCGCCAGGAAATGCGGCTTGTCGTACCAGATCCAGTCGATCGAGCCGCGCGGCACGAAGCTGTCGATATCGATCGTCCGCGTGCTCTCGAGACCGACCTCGTCGAGTTCGGCATCCTCGAGCAGCACATAGTCGTCCTCGCCACGCGGATAGCCCTTCACCTGCTCCTTGGCCGCAACCGGCCGATGGGTGACGCTGTCGACATAGCGGCTTTCGACGCGGTTCTTGGTGTTGCGGTTCAGGACATTGAAGCGCACCTTATTGCTGTCCGTCGTCGCAGGGGTCAGCGATACCTGTGCCGTCACCAGCGAGAGCTTCAGGTAGCCTTTCCAGAATGTCTGCCGGGGCATGGCTCGTTTCCTCACGCAGCCTGATCGAGTTCGGGATAATGACGGAAGATGCCGTTGATGTTGAAGGCGAGGCGGCGATCCGATTTCAGGTAGGCGGCAATATTCGGCCGCTGTTCGACCATGTCATGCAGCGCCTGCAACAACGGATATTGCTTCTCGGAGCCCTTCATCGCCTTCGGGAAGGCGTAGCGCAGCCCCTTGAGCACCTGAAACAGAGACAGGTCCACATAGGTCAGTTTGTCGCCCGAGATATGCGCTGTTCCCTTCGGATTGTTGGCGATGACGCGCTCGAAATAACCGAGGAACTTCGGGATGCGTTCCTTGATGAATTCAGCCGAGCAGGCCTTCGCCTCTTCCTTCTGGTCCTCATAGTAGAGCGAGGTCGCGATCGGGTGGTGCGTGTCGTGCACCTCGGCGACGAAGTCGGTGATCGTCAGCTGCAGGCCGTTGAGCACATAACGCGCCGTATCGTGCTTCGGCGCCAGGTCGAGCTTCGCTCCGAGATAGAAGAGGATATTGGCGACATGCGAGACGATCAGATCGCCATCCTTCAGGAAGGGTGGCGCGAAGGGGATGTCGGTGCTTGCGCTATCTTCCATGATCTTCATCATCGCACCGGTGCCGCGATCGCTGCCAGATTCGCGTGTCACGTCGATATAGCTGACGCCAGCTTCCTCGAGCGCCAGGCGCACGAACTCGCCGCGCCCCTGTATTCCATCCCAATAGTAGAGCTCGTATGCCATGCAATTCCCCGGCTAGCGTCATCCTGTTCCACCCCTTGAAATGTGGCGGCTTGCCTATCCGTCAACGGGCGCGGCTCGTGCGTCAATGATGAGCGTGCTGCTCATTGCGCTTGCGGGTCGCTGCAGCCTTATTGGCAGACGCCGAACGCTCTGCCGCCGGGCGGGATGCCGATGCCTTGCCGCCAATCCGGCCACCCTTCTCGGAGGAGACGTGGGTATCCTTCTTGCCGCGTCCGGAGCCGGATTTGTTACCGCCACCTTCTTCCTTGTTGACGGTGGCCCAGGCTCGGCGTTCGGCTTCCTTGTGGGAGACGCCGCGGTCTTCGTAGCCTTCTTCGATGTGTTCTGCCTTGCGCTTCTGCCTGTCGGAATAGGCGGATTTATCGCCTCTGGGCATGGCTGCCTCCTCTTTGTGCAAAGAGATTCCAACCGTTCGGAACCTGAAAGGTTCCGCTCTTTTTGCGCTGCAGAACGATTCTTACGTAAACGGAACAAAAGCCGCGTTAACCCTGTTTCCGGGGGCAAGTCCTGCAAACCTGATGACCAAACAGGAAGGAGCAGAGAGATGGATAACCACATCAGCGAAGCCGATGGAAACGGCAAGATCGATCTGAATGGCCAGCTGTCGCCTGTTGCCTACAGCCTCAAGGTAAGGAAGGGCACAGGCCGGTCCTTTGAGATCAGCGTACGGCTGCTCGCGCCACGCGACTGGTTGCTGCAGCGTGGCTTCGGCAGCGATGCCGTCCTGATCAGCGCCAGCGGTGCGCGCATTCCCGTCTATCATCCGGGCGGAGAGTTGGGCAGCGGCGATGCGCTATCCGTGGAGCTCGTCGCCCGCGACGACAGCTGCACCAGCACGGACGATATCGTCCGCAAATATCCGGAGTTCAACAGCGGCAGCCATAAGCTCGATGGTTTCTGAAGTCTCAGGCAATCGGGCGCTGCAACGCGGCGGTCTTGATGGCCTTGTCGAGAGCGGTGCTGCTGAACGGCTTGGTCAAAAGCACCGAGCCGGTAAAGCGGGCCGCTTCCGGCAGGCTGCTGTTGCCGGTCGCAAAGACGATCCCGACCGAGGGGAAGGCCGCCCGCGCCTTGGCCGCGAAGGCCGGGCCGGACATACCGGGCAAGCCGACGTCGGCGACGATGATATCGATCGCCGCGGCCGCGAGGATTTCCACGCCGCGCTCGCCGCTTTCCGCCTCGATCACCTCATAGCCGAGGTCCTGCAGGATCTCGGCGGTATCCATGCGGATGAAGGCGTCGTCCTCGACCAGGAGCAGCTTCAGCTTTTCCTGAATGATCTCGCGCGGCGGCGTACCGGGAGCGGCGGCGGCCGCTGCATGCCCCTGCCGGCGCTGCGCCTGATTGGCAAGCACATGGCGGATCTTCCGGGCGAGCGCTTCGCGCGTATAGGGTTTGGAGAGCAATTCGAGGCCCGGATCCAGCCGTCCGCCGTGGACGATCGAGTTCTCGGTATATCCTGACGTATAGAGCACGCCGATATGCGGCAGCCGCTCGCGCGCCATGCGGGCAAGCTCCGGGCTCTTCAGCGTGCCGGGCATGACGACGTCGGTGAACAGCAGATCGATGTGGACGCCGCTTTCGATGACGGTGAGCGCGCTCTGCGCATCGCGCGACTTCAGAACGTAATAGCCGAGATCGGTCAGCATCTCGACGACGGTGGCGCGCACGCCCTCATCGTCCTCGGCGACCAGGATGGTTTCGGTGCCGCCGACGGCCGGAACCGTCTCGATGCTAGCGATCCGGTCCTCGCTCTGGAAGGAGCGCGGCAAATAGAGCTTGATCGTCGTGCCCTCTCCGACCTCGCTGTAGATCTTCACATGGCCGCCCGATTGCTTGACGAAGCCATAGACCATCGAGAGCCCGAGGCCGGTACCCTTGCCCTCCGGCTTGGTGGAGAAGAACGGCTCGAAAGCCTGCTCGATGACATCGGCAGTCATTCCCGAACCGGTATCGGTGACCGCGAGCACGACATATTGCCCAGGCACGACCTCGGGATGGGTGCGGCTATAGGAATCGTCGAGGAAGGCATTGCCGACTTCGATCGTCAGCTTGCCGGAACCGTCCATCGCATCTCGGGCGTTGATCGCAAGGTTCAGCAGCGCATTCTCGATCTGGATCGGATCGGCAAACGTATTCCAGAGCCCGCCGGAGACGACGGTCTCGACCTCGATTTCTTCGCCGAGCGCGCGTCGCAGCATATCGTCCATGCCGGCGACGAAGCGGCCGACATTGATGACTTTCGGCTCCAGCGGCTGGCGGCGGCCGAAGGCGAGGAGCTGGCTCGCCAGCCGTGATCCGCGATCGACAGCGGTCAGCGCATTGGAGATACGCTCCTTGGCGCGGGTATTGCTGGAGACATCCTTGCCGAGCAGCTGCAGATTGCCTGAGATGACCTGCAGCAGATTGTTGAAGTCGTGCGCCACGCCGCCGGTGAGCTTGCCGATCGATTCCATCTTCTGCGCCTGCTGCAGGGCGGCTTCGGCCTGCTGGCGCTCGGCGATCTCGGCAGCGACGCGCACCTCGAGCGTCTCGTTGAGGCGGCGCAGCTGCTCCTCGACATTGCGGCGCTGGTTGATCTCCATCTCCTGAGCGCGAACGAGCCGCGCATTGTCGATGGCAACAGCTGCCTGACCGGCGAGGCTAACGAGACTTGCCTCGGCCGCATCGTTGAACCGTCCGGGCTGGGCGTGACCGAAAAACAGGCCGCCGATCACGCTTCCGTCACGGGATTTGACCGGCACGGCGAGATAGCTGCGCACCGGCAGATGCCCCTTCGGCATTCCCTGATGCGGCGCGTTCTTGCCGTAGCGCGGATCTTGCAGGATATCGTCGGAGCGCACCACGCCCTCGCCGCTGAACGTCGGCGCGAAGACCTTGGTGTTGCGCGGCATCGGAAAGCGCTCGAAATTCTTCCGGTCGACCCCCGACAGCGCGTAGAGCATGTAGCTGCCGCCTTCGCCGTCATCGACATTGTAGAAGAAAGCGCCGAATTCCGCGCCGGTCAGCGCCACGCCGGCATCGACGGCAGTCTGCGTCAGCCGCTCGACATTGAGCTCGGCAGTGATCGCCGCACCGGCGGCGTTGACGATCGACAGCGCGTCGGACTTGATCCGCAACTCGTCGAGCGCGCGCCGCTCGCGCCGCTTGGCCATCACCTGCGCCGAGACTTCCATGGTGGCGCAGAGAATACCGGCTATCGAGCCGGTTTCATCGCGCAGTGGCGTGTAGGAGAAGGTGAACCAGGTATCGGCAACCTTGCCGGCGCGCCGCATCGGGACCAGCAGTTCCTCGAAAAGCTGTGCCTGGCCGCTCAGCGTCGCCTTCACGATCGGTTCGAACTGCTGCCAGATATCGCTCCAGACCTCACGGAACGGACGGCCGAGCGCCTGCGGGTGGCGCTCCGCGAAAACGGGCACATAGGCATCGTTATAGATGAAGGCGAGGTCTGGACCCCAGGCGACAAACTTCGCATGGCGGGAGTTCAGCATCGCATCGGCGTAATAGCGCAGCGAGGCAGGCCATTGATCGACAGGCCCTATGCCCGAGGCGTGGAATGCTGGATCCCGGAGCATCTTGCCGATTTCGCCGCCACCTTTCGGCCAATCGCCTTCAGTCTGCCCCGTCATTCATTTCACTTCCGTGCCAAGCCGCGAAGACGCGGCGCGATGCTGCCCAATTGCAGCTAAAATAGAGGGTCGCACGTATAGGGAAAGGGCTTGCGGAAAATAAGCTTAACACGCGCGTATTCGCTGAGGCGAATAACTGCCGGGTGGAAGAATTTTACTTGCGATTGAAGCGCTGCGCCGCAGCGATCGCCTTGGCGATATCGAAGAAGCGGCCCGATGTAGTGCGGCGTTCAGGAAAGACGAAACCGACCATGTTGTCGATCGCAAGCACCAGCCCGAGAGCCAGGATCAGATAGGCGAGAGCGGCGATCGTCAGGACCAGCATTTCCCCTCACACCGGAACGACGAACATGTAGCAGCTGGCTACAATCAGGGACACGAGGATTACGTCGAAATAGCCTTTGTTCATAGCGGTTCTCCCATTCTCGCCATAAACATTCGAGGCGGTCTTTGGTTCCGCCATTCGTGGCCATTTCACGGCAATTTTTTGAAGTTGCCCAGCTGTTGACGCCATCTTCCTGGAATTATCCCCCGGGGCGCGAACCGCCCGTGAATCACACCATAAAACGCAAGTAATTCAGATATATGACATGAAACAGCGGACGCGGTTTTCATCGCGTCTGCGCGTTGCCGACTGGCACGCTGCTTCGTCTGCCTTCAGGCAGACTTGCGGCTTGCCGTCTTCTTCGGAGCGGCTGCAGCTTTGACGGCGCCATTGGTCTTGGTGCCGGTCGTAGCGGTCCGCTTTGCCTTGGTCTTTACTTCGGTGCCGTCCTTGGAGGCCGCAGAGGTTTCGAGCGTCTCACGCTCTTTCCTTGCCTGCTCCCAATGAATTGAATCACGCCCCGTCGGATGGCCCTCTTCTTCCCAGAGAGCATATGCACGCTTCTTGATCCACTCTTCGCGAGTTTCTGCCATCGCTGATCTCCCGTCACAACATGCCGCAGTCAAACGCTAGACTAGGTGGGATGGTTCCAGAGGAATCATGCAGTTTCAAGAAGAATTTTGACACACTGCAAAACATTGTTTGCGCTGCAGCATAAATGGGCAGTGAAGCCTCTTTGATATTCAGTGGTTTGTACTTTTCTGCCCAATAAAACGGCGTTCGCGCGTCCCGCGCAGAAACGCAAACGCCGCAGGGAACAAGCGGCCGCTCCCGGCAGTTCAAGACCCGTCGCATCGGATCAAGCGGGGTAGGCATGCAGACGACGGAAAAGCGCAGGATGGCCTGGGGGCCGCAAGCAATCGATGGCGGCATGCGCTTTCGTCTGTGGGCGCCGGGAGAGGCCGAGGTCTCGCTGCGCCTCAATGGCCGTGATACGCCGATGGTGCGTTTCGAGGATGGCTGGTTCGAGGCCTCGATCGCCGACGCGAGAGCGGGCGACGCCTATGCCTTCGTCACCGGGGATGGCCGCGCAGTACCCGACCCAGCCGCCCGCCGCCAAAAGGGCGACGTCCACGGCCCATCGCTTATCGCTTCCTCCGACTACCGCTGGCGCACCGACAGCTGGACGGGCCGCGACTGGGAAGAGGCCGTCATCAGCGAAATCCATATCGGCACCTTCACGCAAGCAGGCACTTTCGCCGGTGCTGCCGAACAACTCGCCGATCTCGCGGCGGCAGGGATTGCCGCAATCGAGATCATGCCGGTGGCACAATTTGCGGGCCGACGCGGCTGGGGCTATGACGGCGTGCTGCATTATGCGCCGCATCCCGCCTATGGCACGCCGGATGAGTTCCGCGCCTTCATCGATGCCGCGCATGCCGAGGGCATCATGGTGCTGCTCGATGTCGTCTATAATCACTTCGGGCCGGAGGGAAATTATCTCCACGGCTACGCGCCGGAGTTCTTCCGCACCGACCGGGCGACGCCCTGGGGCGATGCCATCGATTTCAGCCAACCGGCGGTGCGCCGCTATTTCATCGACAATGCGCTCTACTGGATCGGCGATTTCCGGCTGGATGGCCTGAGACTCGACGCCGTCGAGCAGATCCACGACACGTCCGCACGCCATGTTCTCGACGAACTGGCGCAGGAAGTGCGGGCTGCCTTTGCCGATCGCAAGGTGCACCTGGTCGTCGAGGACCAGCGGAACCTGGTGAGCCTTCTCGAACGCGACACCCGCGGCGGCGTCAAGGCCTTCACCGCCGAGTGGAACGACGACTTCCATCACGTCGCCCACATCATCGCGACCGGCGAGGCTGATGGTCACTACACCGCCTTTGCCGGAGAGCTCTGGCAGAAGACCCGGCTCGCCCTGCAGCACGGCTTTGTCTATCCGGACCGTGCCGATCCGCCTGTGCTGCCTGACGGCGAGCGCGTCTACCTGCCGCCGGAAGCCTTCATCAACTTCCTGCAGAACCACGACCAGATCGGCAACCGCGCCTTCGGCGAGCGTCTCGCCAGCCTCGCCCCGCAAGAGACGGTCGAAGCGTTGACCGCCATTATGATGCTGTCGCCGCAGATCCCCTTCCTGTTCATGGGCGAGGACTATGGCGAGAGCCAGCCCTTCTATTTCTTCTGCGACTATACGGGCGAACTCGGCGAGATCGTCCGCAAGGGTCGCATGGCCGAGGCGGAAGGTTTTGGCGGGTTGAAGGACGGCCGCTCGAAGGATGAGCTGCCGGATCCGAATGCCCAATCGACCTTCGACGGCTCGAAGCTGCAATGGCAGCGCGCCGAAAGCCCGGAAGGCCGGCGCCGGAGAGATCTCGTGCGCGAGCTTGCCCGTCTTCGCCAGCTGCATATCGTTCCGCTGATCAAGGAGACTGGCCGGATGCATGCCAAGGCACTGGAGGCCGCTGACGGTGGGCTGGCGATCGATTGGCATATGGAGGGTGCGGTGCTGCAGCTGCGCGCCAACCTTTCGGCAGAGCCGTTGACGCTCCCCGCCGCAAGCGGCCGGCCGATTTATGGCGCGCCGCCGGAGAGCAGGCTCTATGCGCCGAACACGGTTGTTTTTGCCATCGCCTGATCTCTAATGAAAAATTCGCGCAGAACGCGAAGGGCGGCGAATTGAACGCCGCCACTTTACGTCTATATTTCGAGCCGATGTTCTATCTCATATCGACTTACTGGCCGCATATTCTCTTCGTCATATCGATCGCCATGGGAGCAGCGGCGGCGATTCATGCTGCCATGACCAAGGAAGAGGTGCGCGCCGCGATCGGCTGGGTCGGCGTCATCATCCTGTCGCCAATCGTCGGCGCCGTGCTTTATGCGATCGCGGGTGTGAACCGCATTCGCCGTAAGTCGCTCAGCCTGCGGCGCGACGCGCTGCTGCCTGAGGATGAACTCGATGAACTCGAGACTTTCGATGCCGACGCCGAGACCGTTATCGGCGGATTCGGCTACCGCTTTGCGGCGCTGCAGACGCTCGGCGATCGCGTCGCGCGCAATCCGCTGACCACGGGCAATACGATCGACATGCTGGAGAGTGGCGACGATGCCTATCGCGCCATGAAGACCGCGATCGATGGCGCGGCGCGCAGCGTGCTTCTGGAAACCTACATCTTCGATCGCGACAAGATCGGCCTCAGGATCGCCGATGCGCTGATTGCGGCCGTCAAGCGCGGCGTCGAGGTTCGGGTCCTCATCGATGCTGTTGGCGCGCGCTATTCGGTGCCGAGCATTCTCGGCTATCTCTCGGAGGGCGGCGTCACCGTCTCGGTCTTCAACGGCAATGTCATCATGGGCCTCCGGCTGCCCTATGCCAATCTGCGCACCCACCGCAAGATCGTCATCGTCGACGGCCGGATGGCGCTGACTGGCGGCATGAACATCCGAGAGGGGTTCAGCGAGGAGATATCGGGCGAGGGCTATGCCCGCGACACGCATTTCGCGGTGACCGGCCCCGCCGTCGCCGATCTCTTCGACGTGGCCGCCGAAGACTGGCGCTTTGCGACGGGCGAACTCCTGAACGGAGAACCCTGGCGGATCGAGACACCAGAGCGCGAACCCGGCGATCCCGTTTTCATGCGCGTCGTCGCCTCCGGTCCTGACCGCAGCGTCGAAACCAATCACAAGATGCTGATGGGCGCCTTCTCCGTGGCGCGCAAGTCGATCCGCATCATGTCGCCCTATTTCCTGCCGGATCGGGAGCTGATCAGCGCACTGGTCACGGCAGCACGTCGCGGCGTCGAGGTCGATATCGTCGTTCCCGCCGTCAACAATCTGATGCTGGTCGATCGCGCCATGACGGCGCAGTTCGACCAGATCCTCAAGAATTACTGCCGCATTTGGCGGGCGACTGGCAGCTTCAGCCATTCGAAGCTGCTGACGGTGGATGGCGCCTGGGCCTATGTCGGTTCGTCGAATATCGATCCACGATCGCTGCGGCTGAATTTCGAGATCGACCTCGAAGTCTTCAACGAAGGCTTTGCCGCCGAAATCGACGAGCATGTCGAGGAACTCCTGCGCACGGCAACGCCCGTCACGCTCGAGGGGCTGCGGTCGAGACCTTTCTATGTGCGGCTGGTCGAAAAGGTGCTGTGGCTCGGTTCGCCCTATCTCTGATTTTCTTGATCCAAGCTATGGCCGCCCGCGACGTGCTGCCTATAATCCCTTCCAGAGCCACTTTCGATCAACGGAGCCATGCCCACTCCGATGCATGCCAGAAAAGACAGCCTCCCCGCCAATATCCTCGCTTCGATCCGCAACAGGAAGAAGCGGCTGGACGCTGCGCTTGCGGAGGCGCGTCCCCGCGCCGAGGGCACGCTGATTGCCTCCTACAATGTCCATAAATGCGTCGGCGTCGACCGCCGCTTCGATCCTGAGCGTACGAGCCGCGTCATCCACGAGATCGATGCCGATGTCATTGCCCTGCAGGAGGCCGACACCCGTTTCGGGGAGCGGACAGGCATTCTCGATCTCTCCCGCCTGGAGCGCGAGACCGGGCTGATCCCGGTGCCGGTCTCCGGCATGGCGAAGGCGCATGGCTGGCACGGCAATGTTGTGCTGTTCAAGAAGGGGCTTGTCCGCGACGTTCACCAGATCGTTCTGCCGGGACTGGAGCCGCGCGGAGCCCTTGTTGCCGAAATCGAACTCGAACGCGGCGGCGCCTTGCGCATCATCGCCGCCCATTTCGGCCTGCTGCGCCATTCGCGCGCGCGCCAGGCGCAGATGCTGGTCGAACTGATGAACGACCGCCACGAGATGCCGACCATCCTGCTCGGCGATCTCAACGAATGGCGGCTCGGCGACCGCTCGTCGCTCAACACCTTTCAGTCCGCCTTCGGGCCGCAGCCGCCTGCCGTGCCGAGCTTTCCGGCACGGCTGCCGGTCCTGGCGCTCGACCGTATCATGGCAAACCGCAAGGGCGTGCTGACGACGGTCGAGGCCCATGACACGCCGCTCTCCCGCGTCGCCTCCGACCACCTGCCGATCAAGGCGGTTGTCAACCTTAAGCGCGTCGAGACGCTGACGGCGTCATAGGCTCCGTCATCGCATTTGCTCGGCGTAAATGAAGTGGCTGCCGGGCTTTGCGGCGATGACCGCATCGAGCGCGGCAGCGGCAATCGCCTCTGCAGGATTGAGATGGAATTTCTTCGGCAGAACCGGCGCCAGAAGACGGACCAATGCCAGCGCCGTTCTTTCCGCGCGCCGCGTCTCTTTCCGCTCGCCGCCGATCAGGCTCGGCCTGCAGATCGTCAGGGATTGAAATCCGATCTTCTGGATGTCCCGCTCAACCTCGCCTTTCGTCCGCGTGTAGAAGTTGATGGATGTCGCGGAAGCCCCCATGGCGGACACGAGGGCATAGGTCTTGATACCGGCGTCAAATGCGGCCTTGCCGAAAGCAATCGGCAGGTCGTGGTCAACGTAGCGAAACGCCTCCTTCGAACCGGCCTTGGCTTGCGTCGTGCCGAGAGCGCACAGGATCGCGTCCGGCTGGTGGGAGATGGAGATGGGGACAAGTTCCTCAAGACGCGGTGCGACGGGGTTCAACAACCGGTCGCAGGCCGGGAGCGGCGTCCTTGTCGGCGCTATGACTTCCGAGATCGCGGTGTGGGCAAGCGCCAATTCCAATGCCTTGTTGCCGACAAGTCCCGTCGCGCCAAGCAATAGCAGCTTCATTTTCAATTCTCACAACTTGAGATAACGATCCGCAGAGAACGCCACGCTCCGGAAGCCGTCAAGTGATCGCCGGGGCGCATGCAATCTAGGCGCCAGGGCGGCCCTGAGCAGCATTGGTGACGGTTTCCCACTGAGCCCAGTTTGTCAGCCGCGCCTCGTAGACCGATCTGAACTTCGTGATCGTTCCTGTGCCGAGCGCCAGGCGCAGCGGTGGTTGATCGGCATCGACCGCCTGGAAGAGCGCCGCGCTGGTGGCTTCCGGGTCGCCAAAATCCTCAGGCTTGAACGAGGCGCGAATGGCTTGACGGATCGGATTATAGACCTCGATGGACGGCGCAGAGCGGGCCGATGAGCCGAAGCCCGTCGTGAAGTGGCCGGGTTCAAGGATCGTGACCTTGATGCCGAATGTCGCGACTTCCGCAGCCAGACCTTCCGTCATGGCCTCGATCGCAAATTTGGTCGCCGTATAGGTCCCGCCCGTCGGGAAGCCGATCACGCCGCCGATGCTCGATACCGTTATTATGTGACCGCTGGCTCGCGCGCGCAGGATCGGCAAGACGGCCTGCATCAGCCAGAGCGTGCCGAAGAAGTTCGTGTCGAAATTGGCTCTGGCCTGTTCGGGTTCGATCTCTTCGATGGCGCCAAAATAGCCATAGCCTGCATTGCTGACCACCACGTCGAGGCGTCCGAAGTGGCTATGCGCCTTGCCGACCGCGTCGAAGACAGCACTGCGATCTGTGACATCGAGCGGCAGGATGAGGACCGCGTCACCATAGGTGGCCACCACATCGCTGAGCGACGTGGTGTCGCGTGCGGTGGCGGCGACCTTGTCACCGCGCCGCAGTGCGGCCTCGGTCCAGACACGTCCGAATCCCCGGGCCGCGCCGGTGATGAACCAAACTTTGGGCGATGTCATATTGCTGTTCTCCATTGAAATAATTGCACTGAGTGCAAAATAAATATCGCACTGAGTGCAAGTTTGGCAAGCGCCTTTTTTGCGGTAAGAGTCGTCGCCATGGAAACCGCTGACACCGCCCCCACCGGCTTGCGCGAGCGCAAACGCAGATCGACACTCGACCGCATCGCCAAGACCGGCCTGAAACTGTTTATGGAAAACGGCTACGAGGCCACGACGCTGGATGCCATCGCCGCGGCGTCGGGAATATCGCGCCGGACCTTCTTCTCGTATTTGAAGTCGAAAGAGGACGTTCTTCTCGCCCACGAAAGCGGCGATATCCCTGACATGCTGCGGCCTACATTTCTGGCGCAGTCGCCGGATCAGCCGCCGCTTGAGGCTGCCCGCAAGACCTTTCTCATTCTGGCTTCGCGATATGAAAGCAAGGAATCCATTCTCGCCGACCGGATTCTGCGATCGACGGAGACACTGCGGCTCCGCAAGGATGCGCTGCACATTCAGATGGAAGATGTGCTGGCAGAGGCGATGTGCGAGCTATGGCCGGACGGCGCCAAGCGGCCGAGCCTGCGGCTGGCGGCGATCATCGCCATGGGAACCCTCCGCTTCGCCAAGGAGAACTGGCGGCAGGCAAACGGAGCGCATCCGCTTACGCATTACATCGATGAGGGCTTCGATCTCCTTCAGCGCCAGCCTGGCCTGACGACGGCATAGGCCGGAACGAAAAAGGCCCGCCGCAAGCGGCGGGCCTTCCGGAGACCGCGAGGAACTATTCGGCCGCCTGCAGGGCAGGAACTTGCTCTTCGGGTATCTGGCCGGAAAGGGCGCTGGCGAGCATCTTCGTGTCCAGTTCGTTTTCCCAGCGGGCGACGACGATCGTGGCAACGGCATTGCCGACGAAGTTGGTGAGCGCGCGGCATTCCGACATGAAGCGGTCGATGCCGAGGATCAGTGCCATGCCGGCAACCGGAACCGAGGGAACGACGGAGAGCGTGGCGGCGAGCGTGATGAAGCCGGCGCCGGTGATGCCTGCAGCACCCTTGGAGCTCAGCATCGCCACGAGCAGCAGCAGGATCTGGTCACCGAAGCTTAGCGGCGTATCCGTTGCCTGGGCGATGAAGAGGGCGGCCAGCGTCATGTAGATGTTGGTGCCGTCGAGATTGAACGAGTAGCCGGTCGGGATGACGAGACCGACGACCGAGCGCTTGCAGCCGGCGCGTTCCATCTTCTGCATCAGGCCGGGAAGGGCAGCTTCCGACGAGGAGGTGCCGAGAACCAGCAGCAGCTCTTCCTTGATGTAGCGGATCAGCGCGAAGATCGAGAAGCCGTTATACTTGGCGACGGCGCCGAGCACGACGATGACGAAGAGCAGCGACGTCACGTAGAAGGTGCCGATCAGGAATGCGAGATTGGCGATCGAGCCGATACCGTATTTACCGATGGTGAAGGCCATGGCGCCGAATGCGCCGATTGGGGCGGCCTTCATCAGGATGGCGACGAGGCGGAAGATCGGGGCGGTCAGGGCGTTGAGGAAATCGAGCACCGGCTTGCCTCGGTCGCCGACCATGCCGAGCGCGATGCCGAAGAGCACCGAGAAGAACAGTACCTGCAGGATATCGCCCTGCGCGAAGGCGCCGACGATCGTGTCAGGAATGATGTTCATCAGGAAGCCGGTGATCGTCGCGTCATGCGCCTTGCTGGCGTAGCTGGAGACGGCGTTGGCGTCGAGCGAAGCGGCCGAGATATGCATGCCGGCGCCCGGCTGCAGAACGTTGGCGATCAGCATGCCGACGGCAAGGGCCAGCGTCGAGAACACGAGGAAGTAGATCATCGCCTTGCCGGCGACGCGGCCGACCTTCTTCAGATCCGACATGCCGGCAATGCCGGTGGCGACGGTCAGGAAGATGACAGGTGCGATGATCATCTTCACGAGCTTGATAAAGGCGTCGCCGAGCGGCTTCAGCGCGGTGCCGGTATCGGGATAGAAATGTCCGAGCAGGATGCCGGCCACGATGGCGGCGATGACCTGTACGTAGAGATGCCGGTAGAACGGCAGTGGTGCACGCGGCTGCGTGTCCTGGTGTGCAATGTCCATGTTATCCTCCATGTCGCCCAACCAAGGGATCCTGGCTCTCCCGGGCGAATTGCGTTTCATCGCTATGGGAACAGCAATCGGCGTGCCAAACTCGATTCTGACAGGTAACGTCATGTTTTTGTTACGTTGTCTGTCTGGCCATATAACGCGCGGCTAGACGTTGTGCGTAATTCCGCACGATTTGATTTGAAGAAAGTGCGGATTTATGCTCAATATCTGCGATGTCTCTTGCTCTTCCACGGACTGAAGAAGCGCGCTTGCGGCTCAGCATTCGCCGGACGTGGATTGCCTTCGCGCTGATCTCGGCCTTGATCGCGGCAGCCGCGCTGACTGCCGCCGCGATCTACGGCCGTTCGGCCGCGCTCGCCGCGCTGGAGCAGCAGGGGCGCACCGATGCCAACCTGAAAGTGGCGCTGCTGCAGGCTGTGCTGGAGCGGCCCCGGGCGCTGCCCCTGCTCCTGTCGCGCGACCGCGATGTCGAGGATGCGCTGACAACGCCGGGGCCGGAGAAGAAGGATGCGCTGAGCCGCAAGCTCGAGGATCTGGTCAACGGCACCAACGCCGCGGTGATCTATGTCGTCGGCGCCGACGGCATCGCGGTGTCGGCGAGCAACTGGCACGAGGCGACCAGTTTCGTCGGCAACGACTACACGTTCCGCAACTATTTCACCCGCGGCATGCGCGAGGGCATGGCCGAGCATTTTGCACTCGGCTCGGTCAGCAAGCGTCCCGGCCTCTACATTTCGCACCGGATCGGGCTGGCCTCCGCGCCGCTCGGCGTCGTCGTCGTCAAGATGGAATTCGACCAGCTGGAGAGCGACTGGAGCGATACGCAACGCCCCGCCTTCGTCGTCGACAACCACAATGTCGTGCTGATCACCAGCATCCCTTCCTGGCGGTTCATGACGACGGAAGCGCTGTCGCCCGATGGCCTCGCGGCGATCCGCGAAAGCCTGCAGTTCGGCGATGCGCCGCTCCTGCCGCTGCCGTTTCAGCCCGAGAAGGCGTTCGGCGCCGATGCCGGGCTGATCCGCGCCATTCTTCCCGGCGGCCGCGCCGCCACCTATCTCAAGATCATGACGCCGGTGCCCTCGACGAACTGGACTTTCGAGTACCTGTTGCCGGTCGAAATTCCGGTGGCCGCGGCCATCCGCGAGGCTCTGCTGGTCGCGGCGCTGCTGCTGCTGACGGCTATCGCCATCGCGGCCATCTGGCTGCGCCGCCGCGAGGCGGCATTGTTGACCATCGTTCGCCAGGAGGCGGCACGCGAGGAGTTGGAGCGGCGGGTTGCTGAGCGGACGCGCGATCTCAGCGAGACCCGCGACAATCTTCAGGCCGAAATCGTAAGGCATCGCGAGACCGATGCGCGTCTGCAGTCCGTGCAGCAGGATCTCGTCCAGGCCAACCGGCTTGCCATTCTCGGCCAGGTCGCCGCCGGTGTGGCCCATGAGATCAACCAGCCGGTCGCGACGATCCGCGCCTATGCGGACAATTCGAAGGTCTATCTGGAACGCCAGCAGGTGGCGCCGGTAATTGAAAATCTTGAGCTCATCGCCGGCCTCACCGAGCGGATCGGCACAATCACCGAGGATCTGAAGGCGCTCGCGCGGCGGGGCAGGGCGGTGGCCGAGCCGGTCGCTGTCGGTGAGGTGATCGAGGGTGCCTTGATGCTGCTCCGCAGCCGCTTCACCGGCAGGCTGGATATGCTCGCCGTCGCCACCGTCGCCGAAGGTCTGAAGGTGATGGGCAACCGGCTGCGGCTGGAACAGGTCTTCATCAACCTCTTCCAGAATGCGCTGGAAGCCGTGGAGGCGCAGGATGGCGGACGCGTGGATGTCGCCGTGACCGCCGCCGGCGAGGATGTCGCCATAGCGGTTACCGATAACGGACCGGGGATTGCTTCCGATATTCTCGAGGTGCTGTTCGAACCCTTCAACTCCTCCAAAGAAAAGGGTCTCGGCCTCGGCCTCGTCATCTCCAAGGATATCGTTTCGGATTACGGCGGCAGTATCGAGGTCGAGAGCGGCCCGGCCGGTACACGCTTCATCGTCCATCTCAAGAAGGCTTCGACATGAGCAGCGCAACTCCGGTCTTCCTGATCGACGACGACAAGGATCTGCTGCGCGCGACCGGCCAGACGCTGGAACTTGCGGGCTTCGAGGTCAGCCGTTTTTCGTCGGCCGCCGAGGCGCTCGGCAGGATCGAGCGGAATTTCGCTGGCGTGGTCGTCTCCGATATCAGGATGCCCGGCCTCGACGGCTTGCAGCTGTTCCAGCGCATCCGGCAGATGGATCACGAACTGCCGGTTATCCTAATGACTGGCCACGGCGATATCCCGATGGCCGTCAAGGCGATCCAGGACGGCGTCTATGATTTCATCGCCAAGCCCTTCGCGACGGAACGGCTGGTGCAATGCGTGCGCCGGGCGGCTGAGAAGCGGGCGCTCGTTATCGAAAATCGCAGCCTTCGCGAGGCTGCGCAGCAAGCGGAGCAGGGCATGCCGCTGATTGGCCAGACGCCTGTCATGGAACGGTTGCGCCATATGCTGCGGCAGATCGCCGACACCGATGTCGACGTGCTCGTCACCGGCGAGACCGGAAGCGGCAAGGAAGTGGTCGCGAGCCTGCTGCATGGCTGGAGCCGCCGCGCCAAGGGCAATTTCGTGGCGCTGAACTGCGGCGCGCTGCCGGAGCAGATCATCGAAAGCGAGCTCTTCGGCCATGAGCCGGGCGCCTTTACCGGCGCGCAGAAGAAGCGCGTCGGGCGCATCGAGCATTCGAGCGGCGGCACGCTGTTTCTCGACGAGATCGAGAGCATGCCGCTTTCGACACAGGTGCAGATGCTGCGCGTCTTGGAGATGCGGCAGGTGACGCCGCTCGGCACCAATGAGGTCCGCCCGGTCGACCTGCGTGTCGTCGCCGCCGCCAAGGTGGATCTCGGCGATCCCTCGCAGCGCCAGAGCTTTCGCGAGGATCTCTATTACCGGCTGAATGTCGTGACGCTGGCGATCCCGCCGCTCCGCGAACGGCGCGACGACATCCCGCTGCTCTTCACCTATTTCGCCGAACGCGCCGCCCGCCGCTTCGAGCGCGATATTCCATCGCTGACACCCGCCATTGCCCGGCATCTGAAGGAACATGACTGGCCGGGTAATGTCCGCGAACTCTCCCATTTTGCCGAACGCGCGGTGCTCGGCATGCAGCCGCCGGAACCGATGGCGGAGATCGAACCGGCTGCGGGCGCGGAGATGCCGCTCCCGGAGCGGCTGGACCGCTACGAGGCCGGCATCATCCGGGAGACGCTGACCTCCTTCGGCGGCAATGTGCAGCAGACGATTGCGGCGCTCGGCATTCCCCGCAAGACCTTCTACGACAAGCTGCAGCGCCACGGCATCGTCCGCAGCGACTATGCAGATAAACGCTGAGGCATCACCGGGATTGCGTGATCCCGGCCACGGTGATCTCGGGGCTGCTGTCCACCACGAGATAGAGGGTACGCAGCATGTCTGCCGCCATCAGCAGTGCCCGGGCGAGTTCCGAAAGCTGGTGCCGCTCCGGCGATGACGCGATCTTCAGGAGATCGAACACGGTATCATAGCTGCTGTTGTTGGGCATGCCGACCCGCGTGCGCATGTCGCGGATCATCGTGACGGCCCTGAGGATCAGTCCCCGGGCATCGGTATGGCTCAATCTGTCGATCTGGTTTGCAGCCCGGATCAGTTCCGTAATGAAGGCGTTGGTACTGGACATATGTGCCTCCTCACGCTGCACTGCCCTGCCACGACAAAAAAGTCTTGAGCCCGCCACGCGATACGAAGGCGAGCCCGTCATCGGATTTTCGGATTGAGAGAGGCCCCCCACAGCCCCTCGGCGCCGGGACATAACCACAAAGCATTCGGGCTGTCGCGTGACACTGCCGTGACGCAACTTTCGTGGCGGGCCGGGATGTGGGGGCGATCGGGTGGATGGACAGTGCGCAATTCGCGTGTTGCGCTCGGGCGCTGAGGAAGTGAGGCCCGCCGAATTCCGGTTCAACGGGCCCCGCCTTTGGTGGCGGTCATCTGTCCTGCCCACCATAGCCAGTTGGATATGCTCGCGCGGGGCTCGATCGGCAATCTGGCCGAAAGTGGTAGGCGTTCTACCCGCCAGCCTTGATGCGCCACGCCTTGCGCAGCTTCGCGCAAGAATCAGCTAATATAAACATGATGCGAGGCAGAGGGCGATCGATGCGGCTGTCGCATATATCGATGTTTGCATATCTGATCGCGGCCTGCTTCTGGCTCGCCGCTTCCGGAGCCTGCGCCCGCGATCCGGCCCCCTGGAACAGCCCCGACGCGGCACTTGTCGTCGACGCCTATGAGATGAACCCGATCGACTGGCAGGCTCTGCTCACCGACAAGCGGATTGCCGGCGTGATCTCCAAGGCATCGGACGGTCTGCCTGGAGTGTTCGATTGCAGCGGTGAGCATCGCGGCGATACGACGGCCCATTGCAAGACGATGTGGCGCAAATATGCGGTGAGCCGCGAGCTCTACCAGACGCGCAAATTCATCGCCAAGCAGAGTGGGCTGCTATGGGGCGCCTACCATCTGGCGCGGCCCGGCAATCCGATCGACCAGGCAAACCATTTCCTCGATTATGCCGAGCCCGGCCCTGACGATCTGATGGTGCTCGACCTCGAAGGGCTCGATGGCGAGCAGTATATGTCGCTCGCCGATGCGCAGATCTTCGCGGGGCATATCCGCGCCCGGACCGGCCGCTATCCGATCCTCTACACCAATCATGTGACCGCCCGCTATATCGCCGCCTACCGGCAGACCTACCGCATCCTGTCACGGCTGCCGATCTGGTATGCGCGTTACAAGCCCGGCGTCGATGGCGTCTTCCCGATGGGAAACTGGCAGCAATATTTCCTCTGGCAGTTCTCCTCGGCGGCGAACTGCTCGAAGCGGCGCTGTCCCTATCGCGTGCCGGGAACGCTGACCGATATCGACGTCAATCTCGCCCCGGTCCCGCGCGACCAGCTGAAGGCGATCTGGGCCCAGGGCGGCCTGTTGCCGCCGCAGGATCCGGATCCGCCGCTGATCCTCGCCAAGATCGAGCTTCCGGGCGTCTATATCAAACAATATGACGCCGATCTGCTGATCACCTCGGCGATCCCCGGCGACGGGCGCCGCTGACGCCGTCAGCCGATCCGCTGGCCGCTATCGGCATCGAAGACATGGATAGCACCCTTCGATAGCGACAGCTTCTGGCTGCTGCCGACCTCGAACCAAGGCCGCTCGCGCAGAACCGCCGAGACCAGCTGGCTGCCGAGCTTCAGCTCGAGGAAGGTTTCGGAGCCGGTCGGCTCAATATTCTCGACGGTGGCCTCGAGCGACCCTTCCGGGCCGAGGGCGATTTCTTCCGGGCGCTTGCCGATGAGCAGCTTCTGGCCGTCTTTCACGCCGGCCGGCGTGGCGAGGCCGGAAGCCCGCCCGCCCTGCAGCACCAGCTGTCCGGCGGATACGGTCGCCGGGAACAGGTTCATCGCGGGCGAGCCGATGAACTGCGCGACGAAGGCGTTGGCCGGCCGGTCGTAAAGCTCCAGCGGTGTGCCGATCTGCTCGATGCGCCCGGCCTGCATGACGACGATACGGTCGGCCATGGTCATCGCCTCGACCTGGTCATGCGTCACATAGACCATCGTCGTTCCCAAGCGCCGGTGCAAGCTCTTGATCTCGCCGCGCATCTGGACGCGCAGTTTCGCATCGAGATTGGAGAGCGGCTCGTCGAACAGGAAGACCTGCGGATTGCGGACGATCGAGCGGCCCATGGCGACACGCTGGCGCTGGCCGCCGGAAAGCGCCTTCGGCTTGCGCTGCAGCAGGCTTTCGAGACCGAGAATCTCGGCGGCTTCGCGGACCTTCTTCTGCTTCTCGGCCTTGCTGGCGCCGGCAAGCGTCAGCGAGAAGGCCATGTTTTCCTCGACGGTCATATGCGGGTAGAGCGCATAGTTCTGGAAGACCATCGAGATGTCGCGGCTCTTCGGCGGCAGGGTGTTGACCACCTTTCCGCCGATCGAGATCGTGCCGCCGGAAATGTCCTCCAGCCCGGCAATCATCCGTAAAAGGGTGGACTTTCCGCAGCCCGACGGCCCGACCAGGACGACGAATTCGCCGTCGCCGATCGCCGCGTCGATGCCGTGGATGACCTCGGCGCTGCCGAAACGCTTGGCGACCTTGTCGATCGTTACACTTGCCATGAAGTCCTCCTTATGCCGCGCCGATATGGATGCGCGTGGCCGACAGGGCGCCCTCGTGGATGATCAGGCCGGCGGAACCGCCGGCAAAGGTCTGGTCATTGGCCTCGACCACGGTATCGCCGACCTTCACCGAAAGCTTGCCGCCCTTGGCCGAGAACTTCATCGTGAAGCGCGTCTCGAACTCGACGCGAAGCGGCGCGGAGGCGAGCACGGTCTGCTTTTCGTCCTTGCAGCAGACGATCTGCAACTGCCCCTGGCGCGTCACCTGGGCCGCATAGTAGCGGCGCTGGCCTTCGGCGCGGATCACCAGGCCGCCGCGATCGCCGAGATGCAGCATCATGTCGGCTTCGATCGCGTAATCCGTCCAGTCGCGCGTGCCCTGCAGGATCATGCCTTCGCCGCGGTTCTGGCTGATGCGGAAATCCTGCGGGAAGTTCTTCGAGAAGAAGTGCACGTTGCTGACCCAGGCGCGGCGCCAGAAATCGCCACCGTCTTCCGGGCGCCGGAAGGTCACATCCGGGCAACCGTCCCAGGTGACGGTATCGACGAGCACACGGCCGTTGGCACGGCCCTGCGGGGCGCTCAGCACGACGCCGATTTCGGCGATCGGCTGATGGCCAGTCGAGGGAACCGTCCATTCGAGCGTCGCCGAACCGCCGGGGCCGAGCAGCTTGCCTGCGGGCATGTCGATATCGACGAGATTGTCGCCGCCGTCATAGTGGCGGATGCGGAGCTTGGCCTCCACCGTGCCGCTGTTTCCGGCTTCTGCCGAAAGCGTGGCGCGCAGCGTCTGGCCGGCGTGGATGCGCGGGCTGGCGACCAGATCGTAGGTGCGCATCTTGGTGACTTCGTGCGGCGTGAAGACCGGCGTGGTTGCCGCAGCCTCGCGGCCTGGCGCCAGCGCCAGATAGTCGATCGCCAGAGCCGAACCAGTGCCGGTGACCTTGAGGCCGTCGAGCGCCGTCTGGCCGGCCTGCGGGCGGAAGCCCTGGACGGAGCCCGGCAACGCGAAGTGGAATTTCGCACCGTTCTTCGGCGCCGGCTTTGCCGTCTCGCCCGCAAGCTTGCGACCGAGATTGGCGAGCCACAGAGAGATATCGGCAGCATCGGAGATCGAGCGGCCGCCATCGGCGGTCGACATGTAGAGGCGGTCGGCAACGGGGCCGCGCCAGTCTGGCCCGGCATCGAGGCCGTCGAGACCCAGCATGATCCCGTGCAGGCATCCGAGGTTGCCGGCGTTGCAATCGGTATCCCAGCCCGAGGTGTTGACGATCATCTGGCCGCGCTGGAAATCGTGCGGGGCATGCAGCAGCGCCATGATCATCAGTGCGTGGTTCGGCACGACATGGCAGTTGCCTGGATATTTGTCGTAGCCGTAATTGTCCTCGATCTTCTGGCGCGTGGCTTCCCAGTCCTCGTTGCCGGAGGTCCAGTTGCGGATATCGCCGATCAGCTTGGCGATCAGGCTGTCCTTGGGGATATGGGCAAGGCCGGTGTCGAGCAGGTGGTTCACATCCTTGCTGACAAAGGCTTCCGCCTCCATCGCCGCCCAGAGCACGGCGGCGTTGACGGCTTCGCCGTCATGGCTGACGGAACCGGCAGCGCGCGCCAGCTTGGCGGCCTGCGCCGGGTTGCCGGGCGAAACGAGAGCCCAGCCGTCGATGAAGATCTGCGCGCCGATCTGCTCGGCGACGGTAGCGCCATTGACCTCGATCGAGCCGGATGCCGGAGCCGGGATGCCGCGCTGCAGGTTGAGCCAGGCGGTGTGTTCGGTCGAATTGCCGGCGCCACCCCACCAGAGGATCGAGCGTTCCTCGATGATGTAGTTCAGCCAGGCCTTGCCGATGTCTTCGGCCGAGAGATCCGGCGAAATGCCGTAATCGTCCAGGGCGCGCGGGAAGGTGAAGGTGCCGGCGACGTCGTCGTCGGTGACGACGAGCGGATCGCCCAGGCGGTCGTGGACGTAATAGGTGATCGGGCCGAGCTTCTCGAGGATGTCCTTGTAGCGCCAGTTCTCGAAGGGGCGGCCGAGATAGACGCCGATCAGCTTGCCGAGAACGCCGGCATAGACGCGGTTGGTGTAATCTGCGGGGATTGGCATGCGAAACTCCTTGTCAGCCCTTCACCGAGCCGCCGGCCATTCCTTCGATGAAGTGGCGCTGCAGCAGGACGAAGAGGATTACGATGGGAAGAATGATGATGAGGGCGGCGGCCATGATCTCACCCCAATCGGACGAGTATTGGCCAGAAAGCAGGAAGAAGGAGACGACGGCGGTGAGCCTGTCCTGTTCCTGCAGGAAGGTCGTTGCGATCAGGAACTCGTTCCAGGAATACAGGCCGATGATCAGCGCCACTGTCAGGATTCCGGGCGAAACGATCGGCAGGAAGACGCGACGGAACACCTGCCAATGGGTCGCGCCATCGATCAGCGCGGCTTCCTCGAGCTCCTTGGGAACAGCGAGGAAATAGGTGCGCAGCAGCATGATCGCGAAGGGCGAATAAACGGCCGTATAGATGAAGGCGACGGCAATCGGGTTGTTGATCAGCCCGAAACGGGCAAAGCCGAAATAGAGCGGAAAGAGGAAGAGCTGGATCGGCGCGGTGGTGCTGGCCAGCAGATAGAACGTCAGGACCTTCCAGCGCTTGATCTTCTGGCGCGCCAGAACATAGGCCGTCAGCGAGCCCGTCGAGCAGACGAGAATGATCGTCAGCCCGGTCAGGACGGCGGAGTTGACGAGCGTCGTGCCGAAATTGGCATCCGTCCAGGCGCGGGTGAAATTGTCCCAGCGGATCACCGAAGGCATCGCCAGCGGGTTCTGGACGATTTCGGCGGACGGCTTCAGCGCGTTGAGAACCGTCAGCGCAATCGGAAACAGCGTGACGATCAGCAGCACCGAGAGCGTGATGTAGACGATCGCGAAGGTGAGGCGGCTTTCGGAAATGTTCATTGTTCGAACTCCGTCGCTTGGGCGCGGATATAGAAGATCGTGGCGGCGAGGCCGAAAAGGCTGATGACCACGGAGATCGCTGCCGCCTTGCCGACCGCGAGGTCGTAGAAGGCCGAGCGATAGGCGAAGGTGGAGAGCACCTCGGAGGAATAGGCCGGGCCGCCCTGCGTCAGGATGTAGACGAAGTCGAAGACCAGGAACGACCAGATGACGGTCATGATCATCATCAGCGTGATCGTCGGCATGATGCCCGGCAGCAGCACGTAACGGATCGTCTGGAAGAAGGTGGCGCCCTCGATGCGCGATGCCTCGATCTGCTCGGCCGGGACCTGGCGCAGCGCGGCGAAGAAGATGACGCAGAGGAAGCCCCACCAGTGCCAGAGGTCGACGACGGCGATGCCGTAGAGCGCGCTCGACGTTTCGGTCAGCGGGTTGGCGATGTCGAGGCCGAGGCGTTGAAGCAGGCCGGTGACGCCGGTGACAGGCGAATAGATCATGCCCTGCCAGACGCGGCCGGTGATCGCCGTCGCGATGATGACGGGCAGGAAATAGATGACCTGGAAGAAGTTCGAGCCGCGGCGCACGACAAGCATCATGGTTGCCGCAAGCAGGCCCATGGCGATCGGGACGGTCAGGAAGATCAGCGTCCAGACGATGTTGTTGGTCAGCGCCGTCCAGAAGACGCTGTCGTCCCAAAGGGCACGGAAATTGTCGAGCCCGACGAAAACAGGCGTACTGATCCCGTCCCACTCAAAGAAGGCGAGAGCCACCGTCAGCAGCGCCGGAATGGCGATGATGACGACATTGATGATCAATGTCGGCAAGACGTAAAGTCGGTGCATTATCTACCTTTCGAGGCAATCGGGCCGCTTTGCGCCAGATGGCGCGAGCGGGAAGGTGAGGGCGCGCGAACCGCACCCTCACTGTCGTTGCGATCAGCGGGCCGGGACGGCCGGCGCCTTTCCGGCCTTCATTTCCTTCTGGAAGGATGCGTCCATCTTGGCGAGGAAGTCTGCGGTGGTTGTCTTCTTCAACCACACTTCCTCGATGCCGTTGATGACATAGCTGTCGGTCGCCGGCGGCAGGAAGGTCCAGGTCGTGTAGCCGTATTTGCCGTCGTTGACCTCGGAGGAGAGGGTTTTCATCGTCTCGGTGAAGAGCGGCGTGACCTCGCTTGCCATCTTGACGTTGGAGATGTCCTTCAGCGGGATGTTCCACTCACCCTGCCAGGCCGAGTTCATCGTGCCGTAGACTTCGGGCGAGAAGACGTAGTTGATCGCGGCTGCGGCGCCATCCGGGTTCTTCGCCTTGGTGGCGATCGAGAAGGTGGAGCCGATGCCGAGCGGGAAGACCGGGTCGCCCGACGCGCTCGGGAAGCCGACGAAGCCTGCTTCGCTGCCTGCCTTCTTGCCGTAGGTGTCGACGTTCTGGAACTGCCAGGTGCCCGTCGGCATCATGCCGGCCTTGCCCGACGCCATGGCATCGGCGGCCTGCTCGCCGCTGGCGATCGAGAAGTAGTTCTTGCCGAAATAGCCCTTCTGCCACCAGGAGTTCAGGCGGTCGATCGACTTGACGAAGGGTTCCGCCGTCCAGGGCATCTCGCCGCGGAGCGCCTTGTTGAGGTTCTCGGGGCCGGCGACGGAGTTGAGCGCCAGCGTCACGAACCACTCGTTTGCACCGCGCCAATCGGCATTGCCTGCGGCAAACGGCGTGATGCCGTCCTTCAGCATGGCGTCTGCGACGGTTTCCAGCTCGTCCAGTGTCTTCGGCGGCTGCCAGTTCTTCTGGGCAAACAGCGTCTTGTTGTAAAACAGGCCGACGGTTTCGTAGGTCTTGGGCAGCGCGTAGATCTTGCCGTTATACTCGCCCATCTTCAGGAATACCGGCAAGATGCGGTCTTCCCACTTGTACTTGGCGGCATAGTCGTTCAGCGGCATCAGCTGGCCGGACTGGGCCATCGGCGCGACATAGCTCGGGCCGGCGGTATAGACGACGTCGGGGCCGTTGCCGGAGAGCATCGCGACGCGCAGCTGCTTGTCGAGCTCGTTGCCGCGATAATCGATGACGAGGCTGTAATCCGGGTTCGCCTTGGCGAAGGGCTCGACGATGTTCTGCTGGATCAGCTTCTGCTGGTCGGGCGTCGCCTGCTCGTACCACCAGGAGACCTTCTCCTGTGCGGCGGCCATCTGTGCGGTACTGGCGATCAATGCGGTGGCGGCTAAGAGCTTCAGCCTGGTCATGATATTTCCTCCCTTACTGGATGCGTTTGGTCCGGCCGCGCCGAAAACGGGGCGACCGAAGCGCGGATGATGATTTGGTATGCCATTTCCTCCGCCTCGCCCGGTGCGGAGGCATCGCCTCCCAGGCGCTCGACGAGCTTTTCGGCGGCGCGGGCGCCGATCCGGTCCTGAAATTGTGCAACGGTCGTCAGCGGCGGGGTCACGAGCGCTGCCGCCAGGATGTCGTCGAAGCCGGCAACCGAGACATCACCGGGCACCGACAGTCCCTTCGCCGAGAGACCCTGCATGACGCCGATTGCCATCAAGTCGTTTGCGGCAATCACGGCGCTGACTGAGCGGCCGCTTTCGATCAGCCGGTCGGCGACCTCGCGCCCGGCCTCCAGGGTGAAATGCGCGGCTTCGAGCACGATCGGCTCCGCGCCCATGGTCGCCATCGCCTCGAGATAGCCCTGCAGACGCACCTGCTGCGGTCCGCCGGGTGCGGCGATCATGGCGATCGAGCGGTGGCCGAGTTCCAGAAGGTGAAGCGTCAGCGCCCGGGCGGCGGCGACATTGTCGATGAACAGATTGTCGATCGGCAGCGGCCCGCCCGTCTTGCGGCTGACCTCGATGCGAACGACGGGAACGCCGCTTTTGCCGAGCGGCGCCAGATCGCGCGCGCTGGTCTTGAAGAAAACGCCGACGACACCGTCGAAGCGGCCCTGCTGCGCAGCGAGGATGACCTGGCGCTCGTTGGCAAGCTCGCCCTCGGTATCGATCGTCACGACTTCGTAGCCGCCGGCGCGCGCCACCTTCTGCACGGCAACGACCAGAGAGGGGTAGAAGGGGTTGGCAAGATCGGGAACGACGCAGGCAATGACATAGGTGCGCTTGGTGCGCAGCGCCTGTGCGAAGCGGTTCGGCTGGTAGCCGAGCTCGGAGATTGCCGCCTCGATGCGCTCGGCTGTTTCGGAGGTCACCTTGTCGCGTCCGCCATTCAGGACGAGCGACACCGTGGCCTGCGCAACGCCGGCTCTTTCTGCAACTTCCTTCTGCGTAATTCGTCGCCCGCTCACGCAAGAAAACCCTAATTGATACGTAGCAACAAATTATTGCTACGTATCAATTAGTCAATAGCAATATTTGGATGATCCCCAGCGAGGCGGTTTGGCAAAACCAAATCCGTGCCTGCGCGTCCCGCCGGAAACGGTTGATCGGGCAACGCAATTCTCTGCGGCGAAAGCGCGAATGAGGTGGATTTCGCTTTCCCAAGCCTTCATGATCCCGATCGAAAATGATCCGGAGGAAGAGCATGAACTGGAGTGGACGGCGCGTTCTGGTGACGGGAGCAGGCAAGGGGATCGGGCGGGCAACCGCCGTGATGCTGGCATCACGCGGGGCGCGGGTCGTGGCGCTCAGCCGCAGTGCCGATGATCTCGCTTCCCTCAAGTCGGAAACCGGCTGCGAGACGATCTGCGCCGATCTCGGGGCGATCGATCAGATCGAGGCAGCGGTGAAGCCTGCTCTTCCCATCGACCTGCTGGTCAATTGCGCGGGTACGACGACATTGCAGAGTTTCGTCGACAGCCATCTCTCGGAGTTCAACCGGGTGCTGGGTGTCAACACCGTCGCGCCGATGGTTCTATCGCAGATCGTCGTGAAGGACTGGCTGGCGCGCGGCATCAAGGGCGCGATCGTCAATGTGTCGAGCGATGCGGCCCGGCGCGGTGTCGTCAACCACACGGCCTATTGCGCCTCGAAAGCAGCGCTCGATGCGATGACCAGGGTGATGGCGGCGGAGCTCGGCCCGTCGGGCATCCGCGTCAACAGCGTCAATCCGACCGTGACGCTGACGCCGATGGGCGAACTTGCCTGGAGCGACCCGGCGAAGGCCGATCCGGTCAAGGCACGCATCCCGCTCGGCCGCTTCCTTGATCCGGACGAGGTTGCCGAAGCGATCCTCTTTCTGCTGAGCGACGGTGCCGCGATGGTCAACGGCGTTTCGCTGCCTGTCGATGGCGGTCTTTCGGTGTCCTAGGTGGCCGACTTCGCGGTCAGCCTTGCCTGCAGGATGACGACGACGAGCAGGAAGGCGCCGCGGATTACCGATTGCCAATAGGCCGACAGTGAAATCCAGCCGAGGCCGTTTTCGAAGTTCAGCACGTTGAAGACCATACCGAGCAGCAGCGCGCCTGCCAGCGTGGCGCCGACCGATCCGGAACCGCCCGTCAGTAGCGTGCCGCCGACGACGACGGAAGCGATCGCGAAGAGCTCCCAGCCGACACCTTCCGTCGGCTGCCCCGCGCCGAACTGCGCGGCGAGGATGACGCCGGCAAGGCCCGCGAGTGCGCCCGAAAGCGCGTAGATCGCAAAGAGCGTGCGGTTGACGTTGAGGCCCATCAGCGCGGCGGTCTGTTCACCGTCGCCGATCGCCAGGATATGGCGGCCGGAGGGGCGTCGCTCTAGGAAGATCCAGCCGGCGACATAGGCTGCAAGCGCGATCCAGCCGGGGATCGGGAAGCCCAGGAAATCATCCTGGCCGATCGAGACGAAGGCGGTGTCGTAATCGACGGAAACGGATTGATTGTCGGCGAGCAGCAGTGCCGTGCCATAGGCAGCCAGCATCGCGGCGAGCGTCGCGATAAAGGGCTGGATCCGCATCTTGGAGATGACGAAGCCGTTGAGCATGCCGACGACGAGGCCCGCGCCGATGCCGGCGGCAAGCCCGGCCGCCCAGCCATAGGGCGATGCCAGTGCCGAGACGACGCTTGCAAGTGCGGCAACGCCGCCGACCGAAAGATCGATGCCGCCGGTCATGATCACAAAAGCCATGCCGAGCGCGATCAGCGCGAACATCGAATTGTAGCGCAGAAAGCTCAGGATGTTGAACGGCGACAGGAAGTTTTCGTAGCGAAGCGCGCCGAAGAGGATCAGTGCCGCGAGCGCGATGAGTACGCCGAGACGCGCAAGATCGCCTGAGGATTTCGGTGCGAAGGGTTTGATGAGAGCGGAAAGCATCTAGGTATCCTCAGGTCTTGTCGGCGCGCTGCTGGATGAAGACGGCGACGACGATCAGGCCGGCCTTGACGACGAGGGCGGCGGCATCGGGCACGCCATTGGCAAGCAGCGTGTAACGCACCAGCTGAATGACGAAGGCGCCGAGAAGCGTGCCGAAGATATTGGCGCGCCCGCCCGTCAGCAGCGAGCCGCCGACCGCGACCGCAGCGATCGCATCGAGCTCCATGCCCATGCCGACGAGATTGGCGTCGCTGGCGGAATTTCGGGCCACGACCACCAGTCCGGCAATGCCGGCCAGCGCACCGCTGATCACATAGACCAGCGTCTTCACCCGCTTGACCGGAATGCCGGTCAAGCGCGCCGCCTTCTCGTTGCCGCCAACGGCGATGATCTGGCGGCCGATGACGGTGAAGCGGATCAGGCAATAGGCGAGCGCGGCGATGACGACCATCAGCAGAACCTGGGCCGGGATGCCCGCGACATTGCCCATGGCGATCCACTGGAAGGCCGGGTTCTTGAAGACCTGCAGATTGCCGTTGGTCATCACCTGCGCGATGCCGCGCCCGGCGATGAAGAGCACCAGCGTCGCGACGATCGGTTGGATCGAGAAATGCGTGACAAGAAAGCCGTTGAACCAGCCGAAGAGCATGGCGACGATCACGGGCAGCACAAAGGCGAGGCCGACGGCGAGCGCCGCATTGTCGATCGGCACGAGCGTGCCGAGAAAGATCATTGGCGCGACGGCACCCGATATCGCCATCAGCGAACCAACCGAGAGATCGATGCCGCCCGTCGCAATCACCAGCGTCATGCCGGTCGCGACGATGACGATGGTGGCGACCTGGGTCAGGTTGACGTTCAGCGTCTGCCACGAGAGGAAGTTCGGGGTGATCGCGATGTTGACGGCGATCAACAACAGGAAGGCCGCGAACGTGCCGTAGCGGCTGGCGATCTGCAGGGCGGAGGGCCGGGGCGGGGCGTCGGCTTTGAGGGAAGTGTCCGTCATCGTCATATCAATCTACCTGATGCGCCATCGCGGCGAGAAGGCTCTGTTCAGAAAGCTCCCGGCGCGGAAGAACCGCCACCGATGCTCCATCGCTCAACACGGTCACACGGTCGGCCGCGGCAAGCAGCTCCTCCAGCTCCGACGAAATCATCAATACGCTGAGGCCTTCGTCCGCGAGGTTGCGCAGCAGGCGCAGGATCTCGGACTTGGCGCCGATATCGATGCCGCGGGTCGGCTCATCGACGATCAGCACGCGCGGATCGGTACAGAGCCAGCGCGCCAGCAGCACCTTCTGCTGGTTGCCGCCCGACAGTTCCTTGATCGGCTGATCCGGCGAGGCGCATTTGACGCCGAGCGACTTGATGAAGCGCGCGACGATCTCGTCCTGGCGGACGCGATCGACGATGCCCGCCTTCTTGAGCTTCGGCAGCAGCGCCAGCGTCATGTTCTCGCGGATGCTCATGTCGGGCACGATGCCATCCACCTTGCGGTCTTCTGACACCAGGCCGATGCCATCGGCAATCGCCGCGGCCGGTTCGGCATAGTTCCGGTCGGTGCCGCCGAAGCGCAGGCTGCCGCGTTCCAGCTTGTCGACGCCGAAGATGATGCGCGCCGTTTCCGTGCGGCCGGAGCCGAGAAGGCCGGCAAGCCCTGAAATCTCGCCTTCGCGGATCAGAAGATCGACGTCACGCACGCGCAAACCGGAGCCGGCGCCCTCGAGCTCGAGGCGGACGGGCCGTTCGATCGCATTGTCGGCATCGCGACTCAGCGCCTCGAAGGCGGCAAGCTCGCGGCCGAGCATGTGGCGCACGAGCTCCATCTTCGGGATGTCCTTCATGGCGCTGACGGCAACCGTCTGTCCGTCGCGCATGATGGTGACGCGGTCACAGATGGCATAGAGCTCGTCGAGGCGGTGGCCGATGAAGATCACCGCGACGCCACTTTTCTGAAGCGTGCGGATCGTCTCGAAAAGCACGGCCACCTCGCGCTCGTCGAGCGAAGAGGTCGGCTCGTCCATGATCAGCAGCCGGGCATTCTGGGTGACGGCGCGGGCGATCGAGACCATCTGACGCGTAGCGGCGCTAAAGCGGGAAACCGGAAGATCGACGTCGATGTCGAGATTGAAGGTGGCGAGCACCTTGCGGGCACCTTCGCGCATGGCGCGGCGGTCGAGGAAGCCGAATTTCTTCGGCTCGCGCGACAGATAAATGTTCTCGGCGACCGAGCGCTGCGGCGCCAGATTGATTTCCTGGTAGATCGTGGCGATCCCGGCGGCCTGGCTTTCGGCCGGCGTCGAGAAGGCGACATCTTCACCATTGAAGCGGATCGATCCCTCGTCGCGCTGATAGGCGCCGGTGAGGATCTTGATCAGCGTCGATTTTCCCGCGCCGTTCTGGCCGACGAGCGCCATGATCTCGCCCTCGGCAATATCGAGGGAAGCCGAGCGGAGCGCAGCAATCCCCGCAAAGGACTTGGAGATACCCTGCATCGACAGAAGCATGTCGACCACTCCATTATCTATGGAAGAAAAGCCGGCCGGAACGGCATTTGCCGAACCGGCCGGAGCGGTCACTTTGGGAGCTTAGTATGCGCTGGAGAGCTCGGCCTTGGCATTGGATGCATCATAGAACTTGTCTTCGTTGATGACCCACGGCTCGATCTTTTCGCCCTTGGCGTAGCGCGCCATCGTTTCGAAAGCCTTCGGCCCGAAACGCGGGTTGCACTCTACGACAGCGCCGATCTTGCCATCTGCCACGAGACCAACGGCTTCCTTGCCGCCGTCGATCGACAGGACGAGGATGTCCTTGCCGGGCACCTTGCCGGCTGCTTCGATGGCTGAGATGGCGCCGATCGCCATTTCGTCATTGTGAGCGTAGATGATATCGGCATCCGGATGGGCCTGAAGCAGCGCTTCGGCAACCTGACGGCCCTTGTCGCGGGCGAAGTCGCCGGACTGCGAAGCGACGATCTCGAAGCCGCCGGCGGCCTTGATCGCATCATCGAAGCCCTTCTTGCGGTCGTTGGCCGGCGAGGAACCGGTCGTGCCTTCGAGTTCGATGATCTTCTTCTTGCCGTTGGCGTTCTTCGCTAGCCATTCGGCAACGCGCTGGCCTTCCTTGATGAAGTCGGAGCCGATGAAGGTCAGGTAGTCCTTGCCGGGCTTTGCGAGCTTCGGATCGACGCTGCGGTCGAGCAGGATAACGGGAATGCCGGCCTTTTCAGCGGCCTTGACGGCCGGGATAAGCGGCTTTTCTTCGCGCGGCGACAGGAAGATCAGGTCGACGCCCTGGGCGATCATCGAGTTGACGTCTGCGACCTGCTTGGCGGCAGAACCGGCAGCATCGGTATAGACCAGCTGATAGCCGAGCTTTGCAGCTTCTGCTTTCATGCTTTCGGTCTGCGCGATACGCCACGGATTGTTGGATTCGGTCTGCGCGAAGCCGACCTTGTACTTGTCCTTGTGCTTCAGCGCAGGGACTTCTGCCATGGCAACGCTGCCGGCAACGGCGACGGCGCCGAGTGCGGTTGCAGCGAGCATGAATGTGCGACGTGAGAATGCGGACATCTCAGTTTCTCCTCCCGAATTTTCCGGTATCTTCCCAACCGGCAGTGAGCAATAACTGCTTCACATGAGCTAATCTTGCAGCTAATAATATTAGCAAGTCAAGCGTCATTTTATGAGCTATTGCACAAATTTTGGTTTGCGCTGCAGCAAATCATCGGGAGGATATTTGGATGGCGAAGAAGAGTGGCCGCGGCGGGGAAACAGGGCGCCGCGGTGAGGCTGGACGGCCTACAATGACCGATGTTGCCCGTATTGCAGGTGTTTCGCAGTCCAGCGTGTCGCTCGTACTCAATGAAATGTCGGGATCGCGCATCTCTCCAGAGACCCAGGCCAAGGTTTTGGAGGCTGCTCATAAAATTGGTTATAAATTACCTGGTGTCCGTCATGAAGCTCAACCGGATACCCGAATCGAGAAGGATACGATTGCCTTCGTCGTCGATGAAATCTCGACCAGCCCGCATCCGGTCGTGAGCCTCGACGGCGTGCGCGACTATGCTTTCGAGCAGGGCTTCCTGACCTCGGCGCATGCGACGCGCTCCAATCCGGATCTCGAAGACGCGGTGCTGCGCTCGATCCTGCGCGATCCGACGATCGTCGGCGTCATCTACGCGACGATCTTCACCCGCAAGGTGAAGGTGCCGGACCTGCTCAAGAACATTCCGACTGTGCTGCTCAACTGTTATGCCGAGCCGCGACAGCATATGGCGATCGTGCCCGGCGAAGTGGCGGGCGGCTTTGCCGCCACGGCGCATCTGACCTCGCTCGGCCACCGGCGCATCGGCTTCATCAATGGCGAACCGTGGATGGACGCCGCGGTCGATCGCCTCAAGGGATACAAGCAGGCGCTCGCCACCGTTGATGTCGCTTTCGACGAGACGCTGGTGCGCGATGGCGACTGGTTGCCGCTGCGCGGCTACGAGGCCGGCCTCGATCTCCTGTCCATGCCGAACCCGCCGACGGCGATCTTCTGCGGCAACGATCTGATGGCGATCGGCGTGATGGAGGCAGCGGCCGAGAAGGGTTTTCGCGTGCCGGAGGACCTTTCGGTCATGGGCTATGACGACCAGGAGCTGGCGCGCTACACCCATCCGCCGCTCTCGACGCTGGTTCTGCCCAACTATGAAATGGGCCAGAAGGCGGCCGAGACGCTGATCGACATGGCCGTGCACGAAAAGTCGCTGCGGCCGATGACGATCAAGGTCGACGGCCCGCTCGTCGTTCGGACTTCGACCGCGAAGAAGAAATCGTAGGTCAGGCGACGGCGCTGACCGCAAGCGTGATCGAAAAGGCCATCAGGACGGCGGAGCCGCAACGCTGAGCCAAGAGGGGCATGCCGCTGCCGTTTCCGGTAATTAGCCGCCCGAGCCCGACCCAGATTGCCGATGTGAGTGTGACACAGGCGGCAAAGCTCAGGATGACGAGCGCAAGCGGCGCCTGAACGGCGGGCACCATCGTCAGGCCGATGATGATCGCCTTGGGGTTCAGGAGCGTCGTGACGAAGAGATGCCGCGGCCCGACCGTGGTGGCGCCGGCGTCGGGATCGGCTTTCCAAAGTTTCAGCGCCAGCGACAGAACCCAGACCGCCGAGACGATGCGAACGCTCTGGGCGACGACGGGATGCGCCTGCAGGTAAGGTCCGGCAATCCCCGAGACTGGAATGATGACGATCAGATAGGCCGCGAGCACGGCGCCAACCAGCGACAGCAGCCGGCTAGCCGTGATGCCTGCCGACGCCATGGCGAGGACCGCGTTGGTCGGGCCGGGCATGATCAGCAGCGCGAGAACGCCGAGAGAGAAGGTCAGCAAGGTCATCTTCGGCAATATCCGTCAGGCCTGCCGCCTGCGCCAGCGTCTTTATAGAGATTGCGGGAAAGCGCTTCGATCCGCTAAGGGTGGCTGGCTTTCGCGCCAGCTCCAGACCGGTTCGTCAACCGGGGTGCCCCGCCATGTCCTGACGTGCTTGGCGGTGATGGTGATCGCGCCCTTGTTGTCTGACGCTATTTCCGGGCTCAGGGCGATCTCGCAGAAGGCATCGAGGTTCTGGAGCAATCGGGCCTCGTTCGCCCGCGGCGGCGAGGCGATGCTGAGAAGCGCGCGGCGGGTGACGATAACCGTTCTCGCCTGCGCGCCGTCATGAAGCTCGATGCGTCCGGATTTTTCCCGCACGTCGAACCGGGCGGCGATGATGACGTATCGCATTGAATGGTCTCTCCTTGGCGCACCGGTCCGCAACGCGGCAATCCTATCGCGCGGGCGGCCACACGCTTTGATCTGCGTCAAAGTCGCGGGCGCTCGGTATCGCTGCCGGTTCATTGATCTAGAACAAGGAGATGCGTTCGCCGGGGCGCCATAAGGGCGGGACTGCTTGTGAAGGAAGCCACGATGTCCAATGCCCTTGTCGCCAAATATGGTGAAGCCCGCCTGCCGCGCTACACCAGCTACCCGACCGCGCCCGCCTTTTCAGCCGCTGTCGGGCCAGAGGATTATGCGGCCGGACTGGCGGCGCTCAGCCCATCGGATCCCGTGTCGCTTTACCTGCACATCCCGTTCTGCCGGGCAATGTGCTGGTATTGCGGTTGCCATACGTCGGTGACCCGCCAGGACGGTCCGGTGGTTGACTATCTCGACCTCCTCGCCGAGGAGATCGAGCTGGTGTCGCAGGCGGCCGGTAACGGGCTTGGGGTGAAGAACGTCCATTTCGGTGGCGGCACACCGACGATCATCCGCCCGGATGCCTTCTCGGCGTTGATGAAGAAGCTGCGCAGCGCCTTCCGCTTCGAGGCGGGAAGCAGCGTCGCCATCGAGATCGATCCACGGACGCTCACCGCGCAGATGATCGCTGCGCTCGCCGAAAACGGCGTCGATCGCGCCAGCCTCGGCGTCCAAAGTTTCGATCCGGCGGTGCAGCACGCGATCAACCGCATCCAGACCTTCGAGCAGACCAGGGCGGCAGTCGAAGGCCTGCGTGCAAACGGGACCGAGAGCATCAATTTCGACCTGATCTACGGGCTGCCGCATCAGACGGTCGCTTCCTGTCTTGAGACGGTGAAGATGGCTGTCGAACTCCGCCCCGAGCGCCTCGCGGTATTCGGCTATGCGCATGTGCCGTCGTTCAAGAAGCATCAGCGGCTGATCGACGAGGCCGTGCTGCCGGATGCGCCGCAGCGGAACGCCCAGGCGGAAGCGATCGCCGAGGCGCTGGTTGAGGCCGGCTATGTCCAGATCGGCCTCGATCACTTCGCCCTGCCGCACGACCAATTGGCCGTCGCTGCTGCATCGGGAACGTTGCGCCGCAATTTTCAGGGTTATACGACCGACGACTGCGAGACCTTGATCGGTCTCGGCGCCTCATCGATCGGGCGGCTTCCCGGCGGCTATGTGCAAAACGAGGTGCCGCTTGGCCGCTATGGCGAGTGCATCGCTTCCGGCATCCTGCCGACCGCCAAGGGTTATCGGCTGAGCGACGAAGACAAGCTGCGCGCAAAGGTGATCGAGCGGCTGATGTGCGATTTCCAGGTCGACATCGCCGGCCTCTGCGAAACGGCCGGCTATGACCACGCTTTCCTGACCGAGCGCAACGAGCGGCTGGAGCAATTGCTCCGCGATGGCGTCGCGACCTTGTCGGAGGGGCGCCTCTCCGTTTCCGGGGACGCCCGCTTCATGGTCCGCGCCGTGGCATCCGCCTTCGATGCCTATTTCGGCGCGCCCGGCCGCACGCATAGCAAGGCGGCGTAGCTAGGCCGCTTCGGCATAGACGAGATCGGGAGTGACGATCCATTCGCCCGGCTTTAGCGCCGTCACGTCGAGTCGGCCGCGGCGATCGCGGGCGGCGACGCCGACGAAACGGTAGCGCCCGCCATCCCTGTCGATGACCGCCGCAGCGATCGGCCGACCGTCGAGATGGCCGATCACGGGGCCGGTCTTCTGCGCAGGCGTCAGAACGAAATATTCGTGCGGTAGGCTGCGGCTGACCATCAAGCGGGCTTCCTGTGCTTGATGCTCGATACGGGCAGGGCGGGTGCCGGCTTTGCAAGCGGGCGCTTCTTCTTGATCTCGACCGTGAACGGCCGTTGTTGCAGGCGCATCGTCATTTCCATTTTCAGTCTTGTGATCGGGTGCAGGCGTGCCGATTGGCGCCGCCGGATATGCTGCGCCAGAGATGGACCCAAGCGCCTAAGCATTCCATTCGTGGCGGGAGGCTCCGGTATCAAAATCTCATAGTGTCTGCAGGTCGCACTTGCCCTTTTGCTCTTGGGCTGCAATTTGTCCCGGTGCCGCATAGGCGGCGGAGAAGCGGGCGGCTGAGTCGTTCCGGCGGAGCAGGCATGAACTTTATCTCTTCATATGCGCATCGCGGCGAATGGCTGAACCAGCCGCTGCTGATGGTGCCCAAGAAGAAAGAGCGCAAGCCGCCACCGGAAAGGCCGAAGACGCTGCTGCAGCAGTTGGCCGCCAAGCCCGACAAGCTGTTTACCGGCGCCTTCAAGCAGCAATATGGCGCGCTCTGTTTCCGTCGCGGGCCTAACGGCATCGAAGTGCTGATCCTGACTTCGCGCGCGAGCGGCCGCTGGGTTATCCCCAAGGGCTGGCCGATGAAGAAAAAGAAGCCCTACGAGGCCGCCGCCACGGAAGCGTGGGAAGAGGCGGGCGTTCGCGGCACTGTCGGCAAGAAACCGATCGGCCGCTACACCTATTTGAAATGGCTCGACAACGGCGACGTCGCCCCCTGCATCGTCGATATCTATCCGGTCGAGGTTCTCGAACAGGTCGATGATTTCAAGGAGCGTGGCCAGCGCGTGCTTGCCTGGGTCGAGCCCGAAGAGGCCGCGCGCCGCGTGCGCGAAATCGAGCTCAAGTCGCTGCTCGTCGACTTCAAGGGGAAGTAATCCCGCCCAACAAATCCTTGCTTGTTGATCTCTCTCAAGGAAAGGTCTCGCATCTGCGTCTATCGCCGACGGGAGGCCGTGGCATTGCCCGGCCGTTCTGATCGGGGGTAGCGATGACTGATGTGATGCCGGGCGGGCTTGAGGAACTGGAGGCGTGTCATACGAAACTCCTCTCCTGGTGCGATTTTCTGGAGGCGATCGCCGACTTCCTGCCGTGCCATGTCGACAATGCGCTCTGCGCGACGATGGCCCGCGAACTCGGGCCGCTGCTGGCAGAAACCCATCGGCTGGAAGAGCGGCTGATCTGCTCCGCGCTGCCCTTGATCGCCAAGGCAGCCGAAATCGCAAACCTCCGGGAATTGCGCGCCGCCTGCCGCGCGGCCGAGCTCGATGCGGCACAGCAGGCAATCGCGGCGCTGACGGGACTTGCGGCGGGACGCAGCCAGCTTTCGCCCGGTGCCGTCGGTCAGGCACTGCGGCTGTTCTCCGGCCCGATGCGCCGGCAGATCAAGCTCGAACGGCAGATGCTCTGCGATATCCGGATGGCTGCGGCGAAGGCGGAGCAACGGCCGGTCCGGCACCGGGAACTCGAGGCCGATGGCGTCTGACCTGTTTCAGCCGATCGTCATGCGGCGCAGCGCGTTCGTCCGCCAATAAAAGTGCTGGGCGAAGGCGCCGAGCACATGCAGCGAAATCAGCACCCAGAGCAGCATCTTGACCGGGCCGCCATGCAGCGAGCCGAGGCTGTCGATCCCGAAGTAATAGGCGGCAATGCCGGACAGCGGCATGGCGAAGAGCAGCAGATAGAGCGCGGCGTGGGTTGCCCGCGCCACGAGATGCAGCACGGCCGGTGATCCCTCGGCTTCGGCCGGGGCGCCGGAGAGCGCCCGCACGATCAGGCGAAGTGCTGCGAGCACCAGGATCAGGATGCCGATAAAGGCGTGGATATTGGCGCCGGCGATATCGTCGGGCGAGATCGGCTGGCCGCTCCTATGCAGATGGTGCCAGCGGTCCATTCCGTCAGGGAACAGCAGATTGAAGAAGATCAGCAGCGCCATGCTCCAATGAAGGATGCGCTGGGTGAGGGAATAGCTTGTCTTCGGCATGAACGGCTCCCGGCTGTTGGCTCTCCTCCGTGCCTGACGAAGCTGACACGAACGTGAATGCCGCGCACCGGTTGATCTAAGTCAAGGCAAGCGGCGGCCGCCGGGAAGAGGATGCCGTCAGTGAGAACCGGAGGCTGCTGTGATGTTCGTCAATGATATCATCCCGATCGGTGACGACGCCCTCTCGGTCGCCGTCCGCAACCGACTGCAGCTGGAACTCGGCCTGAGCCACGAGGCAGTGAGGGCGACCGTCGCGAGCGGCGTCGTCACGCTCAAGGGCCGGTTGGGCAGTTCCGGCACGCGGGAGGCGGCGGGTGCGACTGTGGCCAGCGTCCGCGGCGTTCGCCGGGTGGTCAACGATATCTCGACGGCGCGTACTTTGGGGCGGTTTTTCTAGGAGGCTCCGGGCGAAGACACTCCCTCTCAAACCCACGTCTTCCGCTCACTCGCCTTCTGCCGCAACGCCTCCAGCACACCTTTGGCCTGAGGCGACAACTCCTTGCCCTTCAGCTGCACCAGACCGAAGCCCGGTATGTCGATCCGGGCATTCAGCGGCAGAGCCTTCAGCAGGTGATGCTGATCGAGCATTTCCGCCACCGTCGTCGCGAACATGCCGACGCGGCCGCCGCTTCTGACGAGCAGGATGGTCATCAGCACCGATGAGGTGGAAATCACGCTGCGGGGCACGATGACATGCGTGCGGTGGTAATCGTCGATCACATCCCGGAGGTAGGAACCCTCAGGCTGCAGCACCCAGTCGAGGCCTTCGAGATCTGTTTCCTCGACCGCCGATTTCTTCGCCAGCGGATGGTTCGCCGCCACGACGATGCGAAAGGTTTCCTCGCCGATCGGCTCATAATCGAACATCGCCCGGTTGGCGTTTTCGGGCAGGCGGCAGATCGCGAAGTCGAGGCTTCCGGCATTGAGCTGCGCCAGCAGCGCATCGCTGCTGCCATGCGAGATGTTGATGTCGAGATCCTGATACTCCGCTTGCGCATCGTTCAGCGCCGGGACGATGACATCCGAGGCCGGGGTCATAACCGTGCCGATGCTGACGCTGCCGCGCTTGCCCGACGCGATGACCTTCATGTCATATTCGGCGCGCGCCGCTTCCGACAGCAGCGTCCGGGCATAGCGCGCCAGCACCTTGCCCTCGGCGGTCAGCGTCGTGCCGCGATTATGCCGGTCGAACAGCCGGTATCCGGCAAGCGATTCGAGCTCGAACAGTGTGCGCGACAGCGATGGCTGCGACAGGCCGAACATCGCCGCGACCCTGCCCACCTTCCCATGCTCTTCCAGCGCGACGAGCATGCGCAAATGCTTTAACTTGAAGGCATCGAGACGTGTCATCATGGCCTCTGATATTCGCTTTTCCTAAGTCAGAATAGGAGAACGGTATTATACAATCTCTCTGCCTTAGGATATTTGCATGTCAATAAACAACGTGGATAGTGCGATGACCCAACACGACAGCAAGCCCCGCCTTCGTTCCCGCGCCTGGTTCGACAATCCTGATAATGCCGACATGACGGCGCTCTATCTCGAGCGTTACATGAACTTCGGCCTCAGCCAGGAAGAGCTGCAGTCCGACAAGCCGATCATCGGCATTGCCCAGACGGGATCGGATCTCTCGCCCTGCAACCGCCACCATCTGGAACTCGCCAACCGCCTGCGCGAGGGCATCCGCGAAGCCGGCGGCATTGCCATCGAATTCCCGGTTCATCCGATCCAGGAAACCGGCAAGCGCCCGACCGCCGGTCTCGACCGCAACCTTGCCTATCTAGGCCTCGTCGAAGTGCTCTACGGCTATCCGCTCGATGGCGTGGTGCTGACGATCGGCTGCGACAAGACCACGCCGGCCTGTCTGATGGCGGCGGCCACCGTCAACATTCCGGCGATCGCGCTTTCGGTCGGCCCGATGTTGAATGGCTGGTTCCGCGGCGAGCGCACCGGCTCGGGCACCATCGTCTGGAAGGCCCGCGAACTGCTCGCCAAGGGCGAGATCGACTACCAGGGCTTCGTCAAACTCGTCGCCTCCTCGGCGCCCTCCACCGGTTATTGCAACACGATGGGCACGGCGACGACGATGAACTCGCTTGCCGAGGCGCTCGGTATGCAGCTGCCGGGCTCGGCCGCCATTCCGGCGCCCTATCGCGACCGCCAGGAAATTTCCTATCGCACCGGCCTGCGCATCGTCGACATGGTCCGAGAAGACCTGAAGCCGTCGGATATCCTCACCAAGGATGCCTTCATCAACGCCATCCGCGTCAACTCGGCAATCGGCGGCTCGACCAATGCGCCGATCCATCTCAACGCCCTGGCCCGCCACATCGGCGTCGAGCTGACCGTCGATGACTGGCAGACCTATGGCGAAGAAGTCCCGCTGCTCGTCAACCTGCAGCCGGCCGGCGAATATCTCGGCGAAGACTATTATCACGCGGGCGGCGTGCCTGCCGTGGTCAACGAACTGATGGGGCAGGGCCTCATCCAGGAAGAGGCGCTGACGGTCAACGGCAAATCGATCGGCGAGAACTGTCGCGGGCAGTCGATCCAGGACGAGAAGGTCATCCGCCGTTACGAGACGCCGCTGAAGCCGCGCGCCGGTTTCCGCGTGCTGCGCGGCAACCTGTTCTCCTCGGCGATCATGAAGACCAGCGTCATCTCGCCGGAGTTCCGCGACCGCTATCTCTCGAACCCGAGCGATCCGGAAGCCTTCGAAGGCCGCGCCGTGGTTTTCGATGGTCCGGAGGATTATCACAAGCGCATCGACGATCCGTCGCTTTCGATCGACGCGCATACGATCCTCTTCATGCGCGGCGCCGGTCCGATCGGCTATCCGGGTGCGGCCGAGGTCGTCAACATGCGTGCGCCGGATTATCTGCTGAAGCAGGGCGTCTCGTCGCTGCCCTGCATCGGTGATGGTCGCCAGTCCGGCACATCGGGCAGCCCGTCGATCCTCAACGCTTCGCCGGAAGCGGCCGCCGGCGGCGGTCTCGCCGTTCTGAAGACCGGTGACAAGGTACGCATCGACGTCGGCCGCGGACGCGCCGATATCCTGATTTCCGAGAGCGAACTGGCCGAGCGCCACGCCGCGCTGAAGGCGGATGGCGGCTACCGCTATCCGGACCACCAGACGCCGTGGCAGGAAATCCAGCGCGCCGTCGTCGGCCAGCTGGAAACCGGTGCCGTTCTCGAACCCGCGGTCAAGTATCAGCGCATCGCCCAGACCAAGGGCGTGCCGCGCGACAACCACTGAGCGGCAACCGTTTCGCAAATCTGGATGGCACGGAGAGATCCGTGCCATTTTCGTTTTCGGTGGTGCTTAGAACGGCAAAGGCGAGCTTGTCAGCGAGATGATCATCGATGTCAGCGCCACGAGGAAAGCTATGCCGAACGAAATGTGCAGCTTGGTCACGTCTGGCCCCTCCATATGCTGAAAGACCCGCCGTATCCGGCGGGTCTCTTGAACAGGGACTTCGCTACTGGAACACCGGCGAAGCCCTTGAAATGAGCGGCCCCCAGCCCCTCGAAAAGAAGCTAACCACAACGCCCCGCAGCCGTCGCGTGACATCGGCGTGACATGGACCCGGCAGTGGATAATTGCGGGCCTCTAGCGCAGGGTCGCCCTTGAACGGGAGCCGTCATCGTCGACGAATATGACGCTGGCGCCCTTCAGCACGACCCGAGAGCAATCATCGTCTTCGTCGTCATCATCATCGTCGTAATAGAAGCAGATCTCATTGCCATCGACTTCCCATTCGCCGGTATAGCTTCCGTCGAGATTGGATCGCCCCTGAATGGAGCCGTTGGCAAGGAGCTTTTCCTGATAGGCCGAGCCATCTTCCGTTCCCGATACCGTCTTGCCGGCGAAGGCGGCCTTGATCTGCGCCCCGGTGAGAAATGCGTCCTGGGCCAGTGCCGATGCTGCTGTGGCCGCCATCGCGGCCAGGAACAATCCAAACCTCATCTGTCCCTCCTCAGAGATCGTAGAGCATGATTGCGATTTCGATCAGGATGCCGGCCAGGATGGCCGCCTCGATGATGCATGACACGAAGAACAGCCGGTATTCGAAACTGCGCTCGGCCGCAGTCCCGTAGAGCGTCTCTCGCGCCTCGATCACCTCGCCGATCAGCTGGAGCCGCCGCCCGAAATCCATCTGCTGGCAAAGCTCGAAGAAGCTGCGGCGCGAGGCTGGCGGCAGGCCGCGATCGCCGCGCTCCAGAAGCAGCGTGCTCTTCAGGAACCACTGCCGCAGGCGTGCCGTTTCGGCCACCTTGGCGGCCAGGCTGCTGCTGATCCTGCGGCTGTACGAGGAGCGCTCGAGGAGTTCGGCATCATCGTGCTGCTGATCCCAGGCCGTCTCGAACGCGCGTTCGATATCTTCGATATTCAGCCACAGCCAGCCGAATGCGCCGACGCCCGAAAGCATATCCCTGAAGAGCTCCGGTGCAGACTGGATGACGACCTGCTTGCCGCGGATGCTGATCTGCCCCTGTCGGAGCTTCAGGTCGGCGGACAGGTTTTCGAAGCGCCCGTGCGCAACGGTGTTCCGAAGCCAATCCGCTGCCGACTCCTGCAAAGTGAAGGACGTTTGCGAGCCGCTCGGCAGCAAGACGATATCAAGCTGTTCGGCGTCGGCGGGCGGGAAGGCGGGGACGGCTTCGCCGTCGAGCGGTGCGATCAGCGCATGCAGCGATACCGCGCGCGGATAGGAGAGGCTGCAGAGGAGGGCCGTGCCGGCGCGGCCGGCATCGCCGGCTGGAAGCATGAAAAGCCGGCAATGCTGGGCGCCGTTTGCCGTCATCGGCTATTCGTCCGTCAGCGCGGGAAGCTGGCGCATCCCGTCATCGACCATGTGGACGTCGGGAGGCGGTATGAAGGCGACGCCGTCCTCGAGCACGGGTCCACCGATGCCGAGCAGAAAATCTGTCTCCTTGTCGAAGCAGAAGCGGGACGTGATGAAGGCGCCCGTCGCGTGATCGAGCCAATCATCGCCAAGCCTGGTGTCGATCAGCTGATCGAGGCGGGCAGCACTCTCCTCTTCGGCATCGAGCCAGTCGGAGGCGAGAAGGAAGCCCCACATGGCCAGGAAAGAGGGGATCGGCACCTGATAGCTGCTGACTTTCGTAAAGGCCGTCTCAAGGGTCCGGCGCAGCGCCGTATGGCCCTTGTAATTGCAGGACGAGAATTCGAGCGCCTGCACCACCAGGATGCCGCCATCGCGCAGGCAGCCGCGCAGGGACCGGTAGAATTCCTTGGTATAGAGGTGCTGGGCCGGGCTATTGTCCAGCATGTCTACGACGTCAATGATGATGACATCGAAGAGCTCGTCGGTGGTTTCCACGTATTCCCGGCCGTCGCGGTAGTGCAGTTCGGCGCGTGGATCGGCGAAGGCGCCGTAGTTCCAGGTGCCGAGATGCTCGCGGCAGCAATCGACGACGTCGCGGTCGATATCGACCATCACGGCGCGCGTGACATCGCGATAGGCAAGCACCTCGCGCAATGTCGCGCCCTCACCGCCACCGATGATCAGGACGTGGCTCGGATTGTCATGCATCAGCATGGCCGGATGCACGAGCATTTCATGATAAAGCGCCTCGTCGTCCTCGGCACTTTGGATGGCGCCGTCGAGGAACAGGGCGCGGCCGAAACTGTAGGTATCGGCGATCGTCACGTTCTGAAACGGCGTTCGAAAGGAGCAGACGATGGATTGGGCGCGGTAATGGTACTCGTCGAAGATATCGGCGTCCTCAAGAACGAAGACACTGCCGCTCCTCGGCGGCACGCTCGTATCCAGCCCTTCCACGAAGACACGGTCCGGCGGCAATTCCGGCAGGGGATAGGGACGCGATACTGACGGCAGTGCCTCAAGTGCGCTCTTTTCCGGATCGTCGGCTATGACCATCGCCATCAGAGATCCGCCGCCTCCGCGCGAATGATCTGGCGCAATTCCACCAGGGCGGGGGAGAGCGCCTCGACCAGCGTCGGCAAGGCATTCAGCGGATCGCAGGCACCGCACATGAAGATATCGAGTGCCGCGTAGGCATGTTCGGGCCAGGTATGGATGGACATGTGGCTTTCGGCGAGCGAGACGGTTCCTGTCACGCCGCCGCCAGGATCGAAGACGTGAAAGTTCATGCCGAGCAGCGTCGCACCCGCGGCCTTTACCGCCGCCCGGAAAGCCGCCTCAATATGCGCGACGTCGCCGAGCCGTCTGGCGCCGCTGAAGTCGGCGATCAGATGCCTGCCAGGAAGTTCGCCATTGGTTTTTGCCGCGCCAAGACCGCTGCCGACAGGCATGGGTGGCGTGTAACAGGCTGCAGACTTGCGATGAACGGACACCGTCATGGTGTCCTCGGCCGCTCTTCCACCCATGGAACCCAACATCGAACGGGACTTCCATCGAGCATGCCACAAAATATTAGCTAGGCAACATATATCGCCGGGAGCCGGCGGCGAGCTGCATCCAGGGATTGCAGCCCGCATACCTCAAATCGTCAGTGCTACTGAGCCAATCTGGCCAGCTCGCCATCGAGACGCTTGCGCGCGAGGTTCGGAACCTTGGCGGCCTTGATAGCGTCGAGATTGGCCGGGTTGTCGCCGACCTGGATCAGGGCCACCATGCCCATCGCAAAGTGCGGCGTGCACTTGACGACATAGGCGCCGGGGATGTCGAACTTTGCCTGGAACTGCTCGCTCGGCTTCGACTTGAATTCCGCTGCGCCATCCGGGATCAGGCCCTTGAAGGTCTCGACGTTGTGGCTCTTGTCGGTCGGAACGAAGGTCACGGTGTCGCCGGGCGCGATCTTGATGAAATCGGGCTCGAAGACCATTGCGCCGTCGGTGCCCTTGTTGAGCATCTGGACCTGGTGATCGGCCGCCATCAGCGGCGCAGCCGATGCGAGCATGGCGCATGTTGCCGCGATCAGACCGTATTTCAAATTCATCTGACGTCTCCTGTTTGCGCGGCCATCCGGCCGCGGAAACAGTTCTAGGACGAGGGAGGGCGATGCTCTTTGATGCCGGTCAAACTGGAGGGATCGCTCGCCGTTTAATCGGCGTCGAGCAGCTCACGAATCTGGGCCGCGAGTTCGCGCGCCGTGTAGGGCTTGCGCAGCCACCGGGCACCGGAAATCGTGTCGTTGGCGGCAAGCGCCGGTTCGGAATAGCCCGACGTGAATAGTACCGCGATATCGGGGCGCAGTTCCCGCGCCTCACGCGCCACTTCGTCGCCGGTCATGCCGCCCGGCATGACGATGTCGGTGAAGAGCAGGGCGACTTCCGGGCTTTCCCTCAGGATTTCCAGAGCCTGCCTGCCGTTGTCGGCTTCAAGCACGCGGTATCCCATGGTGGCCAGTCGCGCGACGGCGACGCGGCGGACGCGGATATCGTCCTCGACGACGAGGATCTGCTCGTCGCCGCCGGGAAGCGGGCTTTCGCTGGCCGCGCCTTCCTGCTCCAGAGCGCTCGGCTTCGGGCCGGTGAGCGCCGGGAGATAGATGCGGATCGTCGTGCCGCGGTCTGCCTCGCTGTAGATCTGCAGGTGGCCGCCCGATTGCTTGACGAAGCCATAAACCATGCTGAGGCCGAGGCCGGTCCCGGAGCCAACTTCCTTGGTGGTGAAGAACGGTTCGATCGCTCGCTTCTTCACCTCGTCGGTCATGCCCGACCCGGTATCGGTCATCGTGATCAGCACGAAATTGCCGCTTCGGACCTCGGGAAACATCTTGGCGTAATCGGCATCGAGATGCACGCGCGAGATCTCGGTCGTCAGGCTGCCGCCCTTCGGCATGGCGTCGCGGGCATTGAGCGCGATGTTGAGGACCGCATTCTGCAGCTGTGAACTATCGACCAGCACATTGAAGTCCGAGCCCGAGAGCACGGTCGAGAGCTTGATGTCCTCGCCGAGCGTACGGCGCAGCAGATCCGAAAAGCCTGAGAGCAGCTGGCCGAGATCGGCATGTTTCGGGTTCAGCGGCTGGCGCCGTCCGAAGGCGAGCAGCTGGCCGGTGAGCTTGGCGCCATCAGTCGCCGCATCCTGGGCCTCGCGCAGCATGTCGCGCAGCGGACCCGGCTGCAGCTTGTCCTCGATCATTTCGAGATTGCCGCTGATAACGGTCAGGAGATTGTTGAAATCATGGGCGAGGCCGCCGGTGAGCTGGCCCACGGCTTCCATCTTCTGGGCCTGGCGAAGGTCTTCTTCGATGCGGAAGCGGCTCGTCAGATCACGCACGAAACCGGTGAAGATGCGCTCGCCATTGGCTGTGGCTTCGCCGACATGCAGCTCCATCGGAAATTGCGAGCCGTCGGCGCGCTGGCCGGTGACGACGCGGCCGTAGCCGATGATGCGCTTCTCGCCGGTTTCCAGATAGCGGCCGATATAGCCGTCATGGGCGCTGCGATAGGGCGAGGGCATGAGATCGCTGACATTTCTGCCGCAGATCTTGTCGGAGGTCATGCCGAACAGCTGCTCGGCTGCCTTGCTGAAGGAGAGCACGCTGCCCTTCTGGTCGATGACGACCATAGCATCGGGCACGGTGTCGAGGATCGAGCTCAGATGTGCCTCGCGCGAACGCACGGCCTCCTCGGCCTTCTTCAGCGCGCTGATGTCGCTATTGGCCTGAATGACGGCCGGGTCGCCGTCCGAGAGGTTGACGAGAACGCAGCGCGTCGCGACGTGAATATCGTGGCCGCTCTTGTGGCGGTGGATGATCTCGCCCTGCCAGAAACCGCGGGATTTGAGATGGGCGCGGATGGTCTCGACCGGTTCGGGATATTGCGTCGCGAGCAGCGCATCGACCATCTCGCCGACGGCCTCCTCACGCGCCCAGCCATACATGTTCTCGCAGCCGATCGACCAATGGGTGATCGTGCCTTCGAGCCTGTGAACGATGATATCGGCTCCATCGAGCACATGCACAAGCGCGTCCAGCTCCTGTGGCGATGCGGTTCTGGGCGAAATGAGCCGGTGAGGCATGGGCGCTCCTGCGCGATCAGTGAACACTGACCCTATGGCAGCTTTTCTCCGTAAAATCATCAGCATTACCCGAAAGCTGAACAAGCTTGCCCATGCTGACGATCCGCAGGTCGTGGCGCCCCTCCGGGGCGATGACACCGCGCGAGGAAAGCTTGGTGATGGTGCGCGATACAGTCTCGATCGTCAGGCCGAGATAGTCGGCGATATCCTGGCGGTTCATCGGCACGCGCAGTAGTCCCTGGCGCGGCTGGCCGCCCGGCCGGCGCGCCAGCTCGACGATGAAGCTGCAGAGCCGCTCCTCGGCATTCTTCTTCGACAGGAGCACCATCTGCTCGTGGGCGGCCGCTGTCTCGTGACAGAGAAGCGCGATATATTCCGGGCGTAGCGCGTCACATTTCGCAACATTCTCCTGGAAGGTCTTGCGGGCGACGCGGCGGATCCTGCAATCGGTGACGGCTTCCGCCGTGAACAGGAAATCGCCCTGCAGGAAGGCACCGATCAGGTCGCCGGCAAAGTGGAAGGCGGTGATGACGCGGCGGCCTTCGCCGATGATGCGCTGCAGGCGGACCACACCTTCGACCACCTGAAAGAGATGCTTTGCTGCATCGCCTTCCCAGCAGAGAGCCTTGCCCGCCGGCACGGTCTCGATCGGCGAGAGATCGAAGAGCGAAGCGAGCGAATGTCCGAGCTTCGCCGCGTTGGTTGCCGTCTCGGCATGCTCAAAGGCCTGTTGGTTCTGCATCAGCATTGCGAAGTCCCCTCGTTCTGCAATGGGGACAATAGAAGGGCGCTCAGTCACACAGCGATGAGCGCAGCGTTTCAAATGGTGAGACTGTGTAACAGTTGGTAACAGCCGATCCGCCGGATCGCCGCTGCCTGGGCTCATTGACGTAGATCAAGGAGCCGCTCACGTCGCCGTGACAGTCCTTCCCTGAAAGTACGAGAGAGTCGGCCCTGATGCGGCCGGCTGCGCACTGGGGACGACATCATGAACTATTCAACCGAGACCGTGCTGGTCGCGGTCGCAGCCTTCCTGGCCGTGCTGGGAGCCGCCTTCGCCCACGACCACCTCTTCGCCGTCCATATGGGCATCCTGTGTCTCTGCCTCTTTGCCGGGACCGTCATCCTGCTGCGGCGCGTCGATTTCTCGCCGGCGGGCCGGGTGCCCAAGGTCGAGCCTTCAGGCTATTTCGACGAGGTCATCCGCTACGGCCTGATCGCCACCGTCTTCTGGGGCGTCGTCGGCTTTCTCGTCGGCGTCATCATCGCCGCGCAGCTCGCCTGTCCCGATCTCAATCTGGCGCCCTACCTGAATTTCGGCCGGCTGCGCCCGGTTCACACCTCGGCCGTCGTCTTCGCCTTCGGCGGCAATGCGCTGATCATGACGTCCTTCTATGTCGTGCAGCGCACCTGTCACGCGCGCCTCTTCGGCGGCAGCCTCGCCTGGTTCGTGTTCTGGGGTTACCAGCTCTTCATCGTCATGGCGGCGACGGGCTATGTTCTCGGCATTACCCAGGCCCGCGAATATGCGGAGCCGGAATGGTATGTCGATGTCTGGCTGACGATCGTCTGGGTCGCCTATCTCGCCGTCTTCCTGGGCACGATCCTGAGGCGCAAGGAGCCGCATATCTATGTCGCCAACTGGTTCTATCTCGGCTTCATCGTCACCATCGCCATGCTGCATGTCGTCAACAATCTGGCGGTGCCGGTCTCGTTCCTGGGGTCGAAGAGCTATTCGGTCTTCTCGGGCGTTCAGGACGCGCTGACGCAGTGGTGGTACGGGCATAATGCCGTCGGTTTCTTCCTGACGGCCGGGTTCCTGGGGATGATGTACTATTTCGTTCCGAAGCAGGCCAACCGCCCTGTTTATTCCTACCGCCTGTCGATCATCCACTTCTGGGCCCTGATCTTCATGTATATCTGGGCCGGTCCGCATCACCTGCATTATACGGCCCTGCCCGACTGGGCACAGACGCTCGGCATGGTCTTCTCGATCATGCTCTGGATGCCGTCCTGGGGTGGCATGATCAACGGCCTGATGACGCTTTCGGGCGCCTGGGACAAGATCCGCACCGATCCGATCATCCGCATGATGATCGTCGCCATCGCCTTCTACGGCATGTCGACCTTCGAGGGACCGATGATGTCGGTCAAGACGGTCAATTCGCTCAGTCACTATACGGAATGGACCATCGGCCACGTGCATTCGGGTGCGCTCGGCTGGGTCGGCATGATCACCTTCGGTGCCATCTATTACCTGACGCCGAAGCTCTGGGGCCGCGAACGTCTCTACAGCCTCAGAATGGTCAACTGGCACTTCTGGCTCGCCACGCTCGGCATCGTCGTCTACGCCGCCGTTCTCTGGGTCGCCGGCATCCAGCAGGGTCTGATGTGGCGCGAATACAATTCGCAGGGCTTCCTCGTCTACTCCTTCGCAGAAACCGTCTCGGCGATGTTCCCCTACTACGTGCTGCGCACGCTGGGTGGCGTGCTCTACCTGGCCGGCGGCCTGGTGATGGCCTGGAACGTCTTCATGACCATCCGCGGACGCCTGCGCGACGAAGCCGCAATTCCGACCGCTTACGTGCCCCAGGCACAGCCTGCCGAGTGAGGTGAGACATGGCATCGATACTGGACAAACATAAGATCCTCGAAAAGAACGCGACCCTGCTTCTCGTCGGCTCGCTGCTCGTCGTCTCGATCGGCGGCATCGTGGAAATCGCGCCGCTCTTCTACCTTCAGAACACCATCGAGAAGGTAGAGGGCATGCGCCCCTACACGCCGCTCGAGCTTGCGGGACGCAACATCTATATCCGCGAGGGCTGCTATCTCTGCCACAGCCAGATGATCCGGCCATTCCGCGACGAGGTGGAGCGCTACGGCCACTACTCGCTGGCGGCGGAATCCATGTACGACCATCCGTTCCAGTGGGGCTCGAAGCGCACCGGGCCGGACCTGGCGCGCGTCGGCGGCCGCTATTCGAACGAGTGGCACGTCCAGCACCTCTCCGACCCGAGAGCCGTGGTGCCGGAATCGATCATGCCGAAATACGCCTTCCTCAAAGAGGAGCCGGTGACGGTCAAGGATATCGGCATGGACCTCAAGGCCAACGAGGATGTCGGCGTTCCCTATAGCGACGACATGATCGCCAATGCCGAAGCCGACATGAAGGCGCAGGCCGATCCGAACGCTGACACCTCGGCGCTGCTGCAGCGCTATCCGAAGGCCAAGGTCGGCGATTTCGACGGCGACCCGCAGAAGCTCTCCGAAATGGACGCTCTCGTCGCCTATCTGCAGATGCTCGGTACGCTGGTCGATTTCTCGACCTACGACGATGCGACCGGCTACCGGTGAGGTGATCCCATGGAAACATACACGGCAATGCGGCACTTCGCCGACAGTTGGGGGCTTCTGGCGATGGCGGCGTTCTTCGTTGGCGCCGTCGTCTACACGCTCCGCCCCGGCAGCAAAAAGACGGCCAGGGAGGCCGCTGACATTCCCCTGAAGGATGATTGAGATGTCGGAAAAACATATTGATGAAATCAGCGGCGTCGAAACCACAGGACACGAATGGGACGGCATCCGCGAACTGAACAATCCGATGCCGCGATGGTGGGTCTTGACCTTCTACGTGACGATCCTCTGGGCGATCGGCTACGTCGTCGTCTATCCGGCGATCCCGATGATCACCTCGGCGACGAAGGGTTATTTCGGCTATTCCAGCCGCGCCGAGCTGCAGCAGGATCTCGATCAGGCCAAGGCCGGTCAGGCGAAGTTCCACGAGATGATCGCGGCAAAGAGCGTCGAGGAGATCGATGCCGATCCGGCGCTGCGCGAATTCGCGATCGCCGGCGGCGCCTCGGCCTTCAAGGTCAATTGCGCCCCCTGTCACGGATCGGGCGCCAGCGGCGGTCCGGGCTTTCCGAACCTGAACGACGACGACTGGCTCTGGGGCGGTGATCTGCAATCGATCCAGACGACGATCGCCCACGGGATCCGCTTCGAGGAAGATCCCGATACGCATGTTTCGGAAATGCCGGCCTTCGGCGATATCCTCAACAAGGACCAGACGAAGGAGGTCGCGGCCTATGTCTGGGGTTTGACGAATACGCCTTCGGATCCGGCGCTGGCTCAGGCCGGCAAGCAGATCTTTCTCGACAACTGCGCCGCCTGCCATGGCGAGGATGCCAAGGGCAAGGCCGAGATGGGAGCACCCGATCTCGCCGATGCGATCTGGCTGAAGGGCCGTGGCGAGGAGGCGATCATCCGCCAGGTCACCGCACCGAAGCACGGCGTCATGCCGGCATGGTCGGCGCGTCTCGGCGATACCACGGTCAAGGAACTGACGGTCTTCGTCCACGCACTCGGCGGCGGTCAGTAGGAGAGGGACATGACAGCGCACGGGCACAATCCGCTTCTCGGGCTTTACGGCATGCCGCGCTCGGTCGGGCATTCCCGTGTTTCCGTGCACGCCAAATCCCTGCCGCCCGGCTGCAAGGGCGACCAGCCGGAAAAGATCGGCAGCGCGATCGTCAGTTTGACCTCCCTCAAGGATGACGAGCCGTCGAGCCGCTAGAAAAAAGGAGAGGACACCCCAAGCGGCGTTTTCTCCCCCGCAGTTCCTCCGGGCCGCGCCTTCGCCTCGAAGCGCGGCCCGTCCTTTTGCGGCTGCCGACCGCTCGTGCTTGTTGATCTTTATCAAGGACGCTTGGCGGTTCGAGGAGGAGAACAGGCGTATCGAACGCGAAAGACATTACTTATGAACCTTTTCACCGCACCCGATCCCAAGAGCGTGGAGCGGCTCGATGTCGAGCCCGTGAATGCGCGGCGCAACCGTCAGCCGCTCTATGCGGCGCGCAAAAAGATTTTCCCGAAGCGTGCCGAGGGGCAGTTCCGCCGTTTCAAATGGATCGTGATGCTGATCACCCTCGGCATCTATTATCTGGCACCCTGGATCCGCTGGGATCGCGGACCTTATGCCCCCGATCAGGCAATCCTTGTCGATCTCGCCTCGCGCCGCTTCTATTTCTTCTTTATCGAGATCTGGCCGCAGGAATTCTATTACGTCGCCGGGCTTCTCGTCATGGCAGGGTTCGGGCTGTTCCTGGTGACTTCGGCGGTTGGCCGCGCCTGGTGCGGTTATGCCTGTCCGCAGACGGTCTGGGTCGATCTCTTCCTTGTCGTCGAGCGCGCCATCGAAGGCGACCGCAACGCCCGGATCAAGCTCGATGCCGCTCCCTGGAGTCTCGGCAAGCTCCGCAAGCGTGTCTTGAAGCATGCGATCTGGCTGGTGATCGGCGTCGCTACCGGCGGCGCCTGGATCTTCTATTTCGCCGATGCGCCGTCTCTGGCCGTCGCGCTGGCAACCGGCGCGGCGCCCGCGGTCGCCTATGCGACTGTCGCCATCCTGACCTCCACCACCTATGTCTTCGGCGGTCTGCTGCGCGAGCAGGTCTGTACCTACATGTGCCCCTGGCCGCGCATCCAGGGCGCCATGCTGGACGAGAATTCGCTGGTCGTGACCTATAACGACTGGCGTGGCGAGCAGCGCTCGCGCCATAGCAAGAAGGCGCAGGCGGATGGTCTCGCGGTCGGCGATTGCGTCGATTGCAATGCCTGCGTCGCTGTCTGTCCCATGGGCATCGACATCCGCGACGGCCAGCAGATGGAGTGCATCACCTGCGCTCTCTGCATCGATGCCTGCGACGGCGTCATGGACAAGATCGGCAAGCCACGCGGCCTGATCGCCTATGCGACGCTCAGCGAATATTCCGCCAACATGGCGATCGCCACCGATGGCGGTCGTGCTGCGGTGCAGCCGGCCAAGGTCCGCAATACCGACGGCTCGTTCATCGATGGCATCCGGCATTTCGACTGGCGCATCATCTTCCGCCCCCGCGTCGTCTTCTACGCCGCCGTCTGGGCGGCGATCGGCATCGGCATGCTGGTGCATCTGTCGATGCGCGGGCGTCTGGAGCTCAATGTGGTTCACGATCGCAATCCGCAATTCGTCATGGAAAGCGACGGCTCAATCCGCAACGGCTACACGATCCGCATCCTCAACATGGTGCCGCAGCCGCGGCGGATCGCGCTGACGCTGTCGGGTCTCGACGGCGCCACGATGCGCATCCCCGAAATCAGCAGGGACGACGCCCGCAGCTTCACGCTCGACGCGGCACCCGACGCGGCGACGACGGTCAAGGTCTTCATCACCCGCAGGCCGACGGCGGCTGCCGTCGATGAGTTTCTCTTCACCATCGATGAGCCCGGCGGCACCGACCGGGCGACCTATCGCGCCGCATTCAACGCCCCTGGAGATCCGCAATGACCACCCGTGTCCAAGGCTTCACCGGCCGCCACATGCTGCTCGTCATCACCTCGTTCTTCGCCGTGGTCATCAGCGTCAATGTCACCATGGCGTGGTTCGCGTCGTCGAGCTGGAGCGGGCTCGTGGTCGAGAACACCTATGTTGCCAGCCAGGAGTTCAATCAGCGCGCCGCAGAGATGAAGGCGATGACCGCCTCGGGCATTGCAGGGCATATCTCGCTCAGGGATGACCGCTTCATCTACCGGATCGCCAATCCGGATGGATCACCGGCCGCCGTCGATACCGTCACGGCCAATTTCAAGCGGCCGGTCGGCGACCACGAGGACTTTTCGGTTGCGCTGGACAATCGCGGCGAGGGCGCCTTCGAGACCGATCGCCATGTCCCGGCGGGGGATTGGATCGTCGAGTTCATTTCGAAGAAGGGCGGCAGCCTCGTCATGCATGAGGCGATCCGCTTCGATACCGCGGAGTTCGTGCGATGACCTGCTGCGCGATCGATGCCGACGGGGTGATGGCGATGAGCAGCACGGCCTTCAGTGCCGAGGAGATCGCGCTCGCCAGCCATCCGCTCGGCGGCGGGCTGCACCAGCTCGATCTCAGCGTGCCCGATGTCCACTGCGGCGCCTGCATTTCGACGATCGAGAAGGCGTTGATGGCGCTGCCCTTCGTCAGCAGGGCGCGCGTCAACCTGACCGCGCGCCGTGTCACCTGCGTCTATGCCGAGAAGGCCGGGAACAGGGCTGTCGACCCCACGCGCATCATCGCGGCGGTCGCAGGCGCGGGATACCGCGCGCATCTCTACGCGCCGCTTGCTAGCGAGAGCGACAAGACCCGCAACCAGCTGCTGCTCGCAGTCGGCGTCGCTGGCTTTGCGGCAACCAATATCATGCTGCTCTCGGTATCCGTCTGGTCGGGCGCCGATGCGGCAACACGCGACATGTTCCACTGGATATCGGCGATGATTGCCGCCCCGGCGCTGATCTATTCGGGCCGCTTCTTCTTCCAGTCGGCCTGGAACGCCCTGAAACACGGGCGCACCAATATGGATGTGCCGATCTCGCTGGCGGTGACGCTCTCCTATTTCGTCTCGCTCTGGGAGACCATGCATCATGGCGAACATGCCTGGTTCGACGCCACGGTCTCGCTGCTGTTCTTCCTGCTGATCGGCCGGACGCTGGATCACGTCATGCGCGAGAAGGCGCGGGCTGCGATCAACGGCCTGGCGCGGATCGCGCCGCGCGGTGCATTGCTGATCCAGCCCGACGGATCGCACCGCTATGTGGCGGTCGAGGAAATTTCTGTTGGCGACGAGATCGCCGTTGCCGCAGGCGACCGTATCCCTGTCGACGGTATTGTCGTGTCCGGTCAAAGCGATCTCGACCTGTCGATCGTAACGGGCGAGAGCAGCCCGGTCGCGGTTCGGACCGGCCAGCCGGTCAGTTCCGGCTCGATGAACCTCACCGGCTCGCTGGCGGTCCGCGCCACGCGCCTTGCGCGGGATTCACTGCTCGCCGAAATCATCGGCTTGATTGAAGCGGCCGAAGGCGGCCGCGCCCGCTACCGGCGGATCGCCGACCGCGCGGCCGCGCTCTATTCGCCCGTCGTCCACCTCTTGGCGCTCGCGTCCTTCCTTGGTTGGGGCCTCATCGGCGGCGACTGGAAACAGGCGATGCTGGTTGCCGTCGCGGTGCTGATCATCACCTGCCCCTGCGCGCTCGGTCTCGCCGTTCCCGTCGTCCAGGTCGTGGCTGCCGGCGAACTCTTCCGTCGCGGCATCATGGTCAAGGATGGGTCGGCGCTTGAGCGACTGGCTGAGATCGATACCGTCGCTTTCGACAAGACGGGTACGCTGACGATCGGCAGGCCGCGGCTTGTTGCCGTCAACGCCGCTGATCCGGCCGATATCGCAAGGGCGGCGGCTTTGGCGAGCCATTCACGCCACCCGCTGTCGCAGGCCCTGGCACGCACCGGCACTTCTGATGCCGCAGCCTTCGAGCAGATCACGGAAATCCCGGGCGGTGGCCTCGAAGCGCGCCATGCGGGTGCGCTCTACCGGCTCGGCAGCGAAGCCTTCGCCTGCGGTGGTACCGAGGCACCGCTCACCAACGAAGGTCCCTATTCCGAGGTGGTCTTCTCCAGGGATGGCCGGGCGATTGCCCGCTTCTTCTTCGACGACACGCTGCGGCCGGGCGCAGCCGAAGCCGTCGCTGAGCTCCGCAAGGCGGGGTTCGCGACGGCAATCCTCTCCGGCGACCGGCAGAGCGTCGTCGACAACACGGCGCGTGCGCTCGGTATCGGACACGCGCTTGGGGGGCTGACACCGGGAGAAAAGGTCGGGGAATGCCAGGCGCTGAATGGCAACAGCCACCGCGTCTTCATGGTCGGCGATGGCATCAATGACGCGCCGGCGCTTGCCGCCGCGCATGTCTCGATGGCCCCGGCCACCGCTTCCGATATCGGCCGGCAGGCGGCGGATCTGGTGTTCTTCAACGACCGGCTGGATGCCGTGCCTGTTGCGATCGCCGTCGCCCGCCGGTCGGCGGCGCTGATCCGCCAGAATTTCGCGTTGGCGATCGGCTATAACGTGCTGGCCGTGCCGATCGCGCTTGCGGGTCTGGCGACACCGCTGATCGCGGCGGTGGCGATGTCGACCTCGTCGATCATCGTGGTCTCCAACGCGCTGCGGCTCAACGCCTTCGGAAAGGGCGCGGCCGCAAACGACCGGCCCGCGCCTGCCGCTGCCCGGGCGGAGGCCCGAGCCGCATGAACATGCTAATCTATCTGATCCCGATCGCGCTTTTCATGGGCGGCATCGGACTTGCCGCTTTTCTCTGGTCGCTGAAGAGCGGCCAGTATGAGGATCTCGAAGGGGCCGCCTGGCGGGCGATTGCCGATGACGATGCCAATCCGCCGGCCTAAGCAACCTTTTCTGTCCATGGTCGCAATCGCTGTCGCGCGCATGGTAGCGCCGCCGCTAAACCTGCGTTATCTCTGATGGAAAGCATGGAAGCGGGACGAACGGGTGACATGGAAGCAGATCGCATTCTGGTAGTCGACGACGACGCCCGGATCAGGCAGATGCTCGTTCGGTATTTCGAGGATAACGGATACAGGGTTAGCGCCGTCGGCAATGGTGCCGCGATGCGCTCCGAGCTTGCCAAGGGCAGCTACGCCGCGATCTTCCTCGACCTTGTTCTGCCCAATGGCGAGAACGGGCTGGAGCTGCTGAAGGAGCTGCGCGCCACATCCGATGTGCCCGTGCTGATGCTGACCGGTCAGGACGACGTCACCGACAAGGTGGTCGGCCTCGAGATCGGTGCCGACGATTATATCGCCAAGCCCTTCCACCTGCGCGAACTGCTGGCGCGGCTGCGCACCGTGCTCCGGCGCCGCGTGCCTGCCGATCAGACCGTTCGGCCGGCGGGTGGCGAAGAGGAAGTGCTGCAGTTCGATGGCTGGCGGCTCGATGTCGCCCGGCGTCGGCTGACCTCTCCCGGCGGGGACGACGTGGCGTTGACGACGGGCGAGTTCGACATGCTACTCGTCTTCGTGCGCAATCGCGGCCGGGTTCTGTCGCGCGAAACGCTGATGGATCAGACCAGAAACCGCAATCTCGAAGCCTTCGACCGGGCAATCGACGCTCAGATCGTCCGGCTGCGCAAGAAGATCGAAACGGACCCCAAGGAACCGGCGCTGATCCAGTCGGTGCGCGGCGTCGGCTATGTCTTCACCGGCAGGCAGCAATAGCGCGCGGCCAATGCGCGCATTTGATAGAGATCAAAGCGGTGCCTTCCGACGCCCGCTAACCTCGACGCCATCGATATTCAGGGCGAGTGAGGCACCGGCATGCAGGCAAAGGACATTATGACCACAGACGTGGTGTCGATCAGCCCGGCAGTCGGCATCCGTCACGCCGTGGCCGTCATGATGCAGAAGCGGGTCAGCGGTCTTCCTGTCGTCGATGACGAAGGCCGGGTCTGCGGCATGCTGACCGAGGGCGATCTGCTGCTGCGCCGGGAGATCCGCGTTTCGCCGCGCATGGCGCGGACTGCGGAAGTGATGTCCGAGACCGATCTAGAACGCTATATCGCCAGCCATGGCTGGTCGGTCAGGGATGTGATGTCTGAGGATGTCATCGTTGCCCGCCCCGACAGCGAGGTGGCCGATATCGCCGAAAGCCTGCAGGCGCATCGTATCAAGCGGCTGCCGATCGTCGAAGACGGCAGGTTGGTCGGCATCGTCAGCCGCAGCGATATCCTCGGCATGATCCTCGACGCCTCGACAACGGCGCTGCCGCGCGAGGACGAGGCGATCCGTCTCGCGGTGCGCACGCGGCTGCGTTCCGATCTCGGCCTGACGCCGCAGAAGGTGCAGGTGTCCGTGCGTAACGGCCAGGTGACGCTGGAGGGACAGGTGGAATCCGACCTGAAACGCAAGGCCGTCCGCACCCTCGTCGAAGCCCTCGGGCTTGGCGGCTACCGGGATCAGCTACGCGTGGAAATGGCGAAGGCGGAAGCCGAGCTTGCGATCATGTAGGGCGGTGAAGCAGGCGATTGCGCCGCTTCATCGTTTTCGCGTTGCGCAGGGAAGGAGAGCGGGGACGCGGAGGCTTGCCCGGCGCCATGCCCCTGGACCGGCCAAGCCTCTGTCAAGTTGCCCCACTTGACGCGGGCGCTCCCGGCCCGCGAGACAAACCTAGCTGCTCGGGCACCGGCTTCCTTGATCGAGATCAAAATCCCGCAATTTCAGCCAGGCGGCAGCCCGAGTTCGATGAGGATGTTGCTGATCTCCTGGCGCTTGTCGAGATAGATCTGGCTGACATTTTCTGCAGGAAGCGAGATGTTGCTGGCGGTCGAGCCCGGGCGGAGCTTGAGAGCCTGGGCAAGCGCATTCTTCGCATCCGCGGTGCGGCCGAGCCTTTGATAGGCAACGGCGAGCAGCATATGCGCCCGCCCGGTGCCCGGGGTGATGGCGATGGCACGCTGCAGCCAGGTCAGGGCTTCCTCGTCGCGCTCGAGCATCACGTTTGCCCAGCCGGCGCCAAGCAGCCAGGTCCAGCGGGAGACATCGGGCGTATTGAAGCGGTCGGCCCGCTCGAAGGTCGAGAGCGCATCCTCGAAGCGGCCGAGCTGGATCTGCGTCAGCCCCAGATTGAAGAGCGCTCCGCCGTCCCACGGATTGAGGTCCAGGTCACGCGCGCAGGCGACCAGCGCCTCGGAAAACGCGTTCGTTGCCGCAAGGAAGCGGCAATAGGTGCCGAGCACATTGGCCGACATCGGGCGGCTCTTCAGCGCGTTCTCGATCAGCGCGCGGGCATCCTCTTCCTTTTTTGCCTTCTCTGCCTCGCCGTACCATGAGAGCTGGATGCCGCGCAGATGCAGGGCGGCAAGCGCGACCTGCAGATCGACATTGTCGGGCTGCTGGGCGAGATAGGTTTCGAGGATCGAGCGCGCGGTCGCGAACCGCTCCTTGGTCGTCTGGTTGATCGAGCTGATCGCCTGCTCGATCGCCGCGTTGGCCGCGTCAGGGCTCTTTCTGAAAGGAGCTTCCCTCTGCTGATCGAGCCAGGTGGCGATGGCGTAACCGGCGCTCGCCGCAAGCCGGGTCTGGCCGAGTGCCTCATCGGTAACATCAGCGTCAAGCGCAGCTTCGCTCGAAAAGCGAATTTCGCGGGTCGAGGCATCGATGATCCGCGTTCGGAGCGTCCATGCCTGAGCGCTGCGTTCAAGCTCCTGCTGCAGCTGGAAACCGGGGTGTGGATCACGGCCGCCGGAGGACGCGAGCTCCGGCGGTCTCACCTGCACGCCGCCGGTGCGGGCGAGCCCGTCCAGCAGTTGGTTGGTGATGCCGCGGATCATCGCTCCGCTCTGCGGATCGTCGGTCAGATCGGCGATCGGCAAGATGTCGATCACGGGCGGGGACGACGGCTGCGTCTGGTCGCTTGCGATGAAGCGATAGGTCAATCCTGCCAGCGCGACGATGACGATGAAGGCGCCCGATAGAAGCTTTGTCCGCGAGACGAAAGGCCTGGAGGCTGCTCTACGCGGGGAGGGGAGCCGATCCGCATCGCCGCCATCGGGTGCTGCTTCCAGCCCATCGGAGATTGCGGTCGCCGAGAGAATATAGCCGCGGCGCGAGACGACCCTCAGCGTCTGCCGCGCCTCGTCTCCGAGTGCCTTGCGGATTTCCCTGATGCATTGAAACAGGCTGTCTTCGGCGACGTGAATGCCGGGCCAGCCCGCTTCCATCAGGTCATGTTTGCTGAGGATGCGCTTGTTGTTGTCGATGAAAAACTGCAGCAGCGCGCTCGCCTGCGGCCGTAGGCGTATCGTCTGTCCGTCGGGGCGCAGGAGCTCGGCGCGATGCGGATCGAAAGCAAATTCAGTAAAACGAAACACCCGATCCTACCGTGAAGCGGCCGCGACATGAGCCCCTACATAGGAAAGGTGGAGCTCAGCCGTCAACTCGTACTGGCGGCCATCATCGGGAGAGTTCGGCTCCTGCTGCGCATTCAGAAAAATTCAGAAGTTTTTCAGAACCCCACCAGTCCCATTCAGGACCTCCCGCAGTGGCTCGCCTATCAACTGCATCGACCCTGCCGGCAGCGAACGCCTTGAACGAAGCGGCGGGTGGCCGCTCGCGCAAATCGCCTGGCGGTTTCAAACGAAGACGCGAAGGGATGATGGGCCTGCATTACAATTCTTCTGCAGCGCGGGCGCTTGAGCCGGACGTCGTCCGGCATGATGGCCAGACGATGGCGGCCCTCGATCCCTTCGATCCGGTCTTTTCCGAGGCGCTGCAGCGTCTGGCGCAGGCTTTCGTCGCGACGCATCAGGCGGAGCCGCGCATTGCCGCGCTGTTTGCGACCGAACAGCGCTGGCTGCTCTGCCATGCGGCGCTCGGGGAGCATTTCAGGACGGGTGGCATCGGCCGCGGTCTGACGCGGCCCGTTCTGGTGGAGATGTCGGACCGCTACGCGATCGCCAGCCGCAACACCGTGCATGCCTTCATCGACGAGGCGCTGAAATACGATTTCGTCCGGCTGGTGACGCTGCGCCGGCCCGGCGGCCATCACCGGTTCGTACCGTCGCCGAAAGTCATCGGCATGCTCGCCCATTGGTATGGCCTGCATTTCGAAGCGCTCGATGTCATCGACGGCGGTAGCCGCGCCAGCTTGTTCAGCGCCGATGCCGACAATCTGCTGTTGCAGATGCAGCCGGATGTGGCCGACAGCCTGCTGGCGGCTCCGGGGATCCGCAACTCGGGCCCGCTCTATGCCACGTTTTCGCGTGTCGATGCCGGTGGCCTGATCATGGACCGGCTCTTCGGCGGCATCGACGTGACGATCCCTGCGACATTCGATCGATACGAGACGGATATCACCTCCATCTCCTCTCTCGCGAGCTTCGCCGGTCTGTCGCGTGCGCATGTCAGCCGCAAGCTTTCGGCGGCCGAGGCTGCGGGAGGCGTCGGCTGGAGCGGCTTGCGCGGGCGCTCGCCTCTCTGGATCTCGCACGATTTCCGCAGGCAGTATGCGCAAGCGCAGGCGACCAAACTATCCATTCTGGACGACGCCTTTTCCAGGGCTTTGGCGGTCAGGGCGGAGGCGTCATGAGGCGCCACCGTCCATTTTTGACGCATCCGTTGTCGAAGCCGGGCCGCCATGAGATTTGCTTTTTCATACAAGGCGTTCACCAGAGCGCCGACTCGATTGGACAGGACTGCGGGCCCTGAATTTCGCCCGCGACAGAGGATTTTGAAAATGAGCAACTCTACTCTGAGCGAAGGCGGCCAGGTAATTCGCGACGGATGCAATCGCGCCTTAACGACGGTGTTCTTGGCAGGCGTTTCGTCGGTTGCACTTTTTGCGACGATGCCGGTGAATAGCGCGATGGCGGCGGATTGCGTTGTATCCGGCAATGTCATTGCCGACCAGACTGACTGTACCGTCGAGAATTCGGGCGCGATCTCTTCGCCTGAGGCGGCGGTCCACGTCGCTCCCTCTTCCGACGGTATCTCGATTAGCAACCTGGCTGGCGGCGAGATCTCCGGTAACTGGTCTGGCGTGATGATCGACCGGTCTAGCAACAACACTATCACCAATGCTGCCGGTGCCACGATTTCCGGCACTGATGGCGTATCCGGCTCGGCAGGCATCTCCGTCACGAGCATTCCGGGCGACGGTTCGGAGCCTGATGGGACGGTGATCAACAATGCCGGTACGATCAGCGGCCATGATTTCGGTGTCGGTTTTGGATATGTCTTCGATTTCTCGATCAGCAATAGCGGCACGATTGCCAGTACGGGGGCTGACAATTTCGCTAGTCATTACGCCGGCAGCAGTGCCGGTATCTATGCATATAACACCTTCGATATCGCGATCACCAATAGTGGCACGGTGTCGAGCGTCGCCGGCACAGGCATCGATCTCTATCGCATTGAAGGCGGCGTCATTTCCAACAGCGGTACGATCTCGGGCGCTTACAACGGCCTGAATATCGACTCGGGCGGATGGGATGATTCGACGATCGCCATCACCAATATCGGCACGATTTCGGGCGAAACGAATTCCGGAATCAACCTTGCCGACATCAACGGGCAAAGCATTTCCATTCAGAACAGCGGAACGATCTCCGGTGCCCAGAACGGGATCTATGCCGAAGACGTACAAGCAGAATTTTCGCTCGAGAACAGCGGCAATATCTATGCAGCCGGCGGCATCAGCTATCTTTACGGCGTAAGCCTTCAACGTGTCGACAACGCCACGATCGTCAACAGCGGTAAGATTTCCGGCGACTATTACGGTCTCTTCCTGAATGGCGACGAGTCTGTTGCGAGGGTGACCAATACCGGGACGATTTCCGGCTACGGCTACGGCTATGGCATTTGGTCCAGCAACACCAGCCTTGATCTCGCAAACTCCGGTGTGATTGATGGTGGTGTTCAGGCTTATGACGGAGAAACTCTAAGGATTGCCAATAGCGGTTCGATTGCCGGCGTGCAGGCCCTGGCTATAGGTTACTCCGATGAAATCAGCGTAAACAATAGCGGTCGGATCGCGGGCGACTTCCAAGGCGTATATGCGGCCTCTACCGGGGAGTTTTCGCTGGTGAACAGCGGCACGATCACTGGACAGACGGGGGTGATCTCAACATCCAATACTTCCGCCTCGATCAGCAACAGCGGCACAATTTCGGCAGACCTGAACGCGATCATTTCCGCCAACGGTGGCGCTATGACCATTGACAATAGCGGCACGATTTCCGGCGGCACGTACGGTATTCTCGCCTCCAGTTCCACAACCATCACCAATAGCGGCACGATCTCCGGCGGCGTGAACTCCATCCGGTTTAGCTCTGACGGAAACACGCTGAACCTTCTGCCGGGCTCGGTCATCAAGGGCGCGGTGGATTATGACTCCACCGAGAACAACGCTACGAACTTCGGTTCCGGCAGCTATTCTCTCGCCGTTGACAATTACGAGACGGCGCTCAACCAGATCAGCCTGAACAACTCTCGCCAATCGCTGATCGTCTCCGTGGATTCGAATAGCAATAACGGCAGGCTCGAGGTCGTCGATCCCGGCGCTTCATCGATGGATGCGGCAGTTCGCGGCTATACGAATTCCGTCGGCAATGTCATCGGCTCGATCCTCAATATCGATGTCGGTTCTTCCGCAGGCGGCGATAGCGGATCGTCGGGCACCAGCGCTCTCGGCTATGCCGAGGAAAAGAAGCCGACGGGTTCAGCAGCCGCCGTTCAGAAGCTTGGCGAGGGCACGGCTGTCGACCGCTTCGGCAACCTGTTCTGGATGCGCGCCTTTGGCGGGCAGACCTTCGACAACGATAACGACACGCGCTCCAGCAATTACGGCGTTGCCGCTGGTGTCGACCGCCAGTTCGACGACGGCCGCTTCGGCGTGCTCGCCGGTTACGGCCGCATCATCAACCGCGCCGACGACGGCTCCGGCCAGACGGCCGGCAATACCGGCTTCGGCGGCGTCTACATGCGCAACGATTTCAGCGGCGTGACGCTCGATAGCTCGCTGGTGGCCGGCGGTATCGAGAATGACAGCCGCCGCGAGATCTTCGGCTCCGATCCGGCCCGCGGCTCGTTCGCCGGCTGGTACGTCTCGCCGGAGATCGCCATCTCGCAGAAGCATGAGGTCGCTCCGGGCTGGACCTTCACCCCGGCGGCACGGCTGCGCTACACGGCAGGCTTCTATCAGGGCTATTCCGAAACCGGCTCGACGCAGAACATCTCCTACGACGACCGTACTTCACACACGCTCGAAGGCATTCTGGAAGGCAAGCTGACCAACCAGACGAAGCTGACGAACGGCATGGTGGCGAATGTCTCGCTGAGCGCTGCCCTCGTCGATACGCTGAACCTCGGGGCTTCCGGCCTGAACGCCAGCCTGAGCGGCACGGACTTCATGGTCTCCGCCATCAGCGACCGCAACCTTGTCGGCGGCCGTTTCGGACTGTCGGGTGAATTGCAGGTCAACCCGCAGACGACGCTCTATAGCGGCGTCACGCTCGGGACCTATACCAGCGAGGTCAACTCCTGGTCGGCAAATGCGGGCGTGAAGGTCGAATTCTGAGATCGGCCTGAAGCATCTGCATGTTCTCGAAGAGCGGATCGGCAAGATCCGCTCTTCGGTTTTTCTATGCGCTGCGTGGCCGGGCCATCGCGCGCGGGCGTCTCATTTCCATTCCCAGAGCCGCTTCGAGGCATAGGGCCTGCTGCTGACGAGCCCGCGCGGCTCTCCGCTCGCCGCCACATAGCGCCCGGCATCTTCGGCATCGTCGACGCCGACGAGGATCATCCTGGTGGAGCTCTTCGACGGCGCGCCCTTCGCTCGCAGTTCGACATTGATCACCGCATGCGGATAGTCCTCGTGCAGCTTGATCATCGGCTCGCCCGACAGCGCGATATGGTGCTGCATCGCCAGAAACGACAGGACGCGCTCATAGGCGGCCGCGGGCGAAACCGGTCGGTCGCCATCGGCCGTGCGGGCATAGGCCATCGTATCGATCTGCCCCTTCTGCTTGCGCATTTCATAGACGAGCAGATTTGAGCCCATGGCGAGTTCCACATGCAGATCGAAGGTCTGGTAGCGGTCTCCGCGCTCGTGAAGATCGGCCAAACGGGCCTTCATGTCCTCGGCAAAATCGGAATATCGGGATGGTGTCATAGCTCGTCCGCCTTCAAATGCTGCCGCGCAATCGCATGGCGCTCCCCTCGGCGCAAGAGGGGCGATGCCCGGCATCTCCGTCCATAAGCGGACTCTTTTCATTTCTGCTCATAGAGCCACTTTCCCGGTTGACAGGACCACTTCCGCAGATATTCTATTATAAAGCCTGATATAACATAATTGCGGAACAACAAACCGGGAGCATGAAATGAAGACTCTTGTCGCTTTCCTTCTCGGCACTGCGCTGGTCGCTCTGCCGACAACGATGATGGCTCAGGAAAAGGGTGGCGTCATCAACGTCGCGACGATCGGCGAGCCGCCGACGCTCGATCCGATGTCCTCGACCGCCGATCTGGTCGGCATCGTCACGCAGCACATTTTCGAAACGCTCTATACGTTCGACAAGAGCTGGAACGTCACGCCGCTGCTGGCCGAGAGCCTGCCGGAAATCAGCGCCGACGGTAAGACCTATACGATCAAGCTGCGTACCGGCATCAAGTTCCACGACAATACGGACATGACCTCCGATGACGTCGTCGCCTCGCTCAATCGCTGGACGAAGATCGCTTCGCGCGGCAAGCAGGTCGCGGGCTTCATCGATTCCATCGCCGCCGTCGATCCGGCGACCGTCAAGATCACGCTGAAGCAGCCCTATGCGCCGCTGACCTCGCTGCTCGCCTTCAACAATTCAGCCGCCATCATCATTCCGTCCGAAAAGCAGGACGAGCCGATGAAGGAATTCATCGGTACCGGCCCCTACATGCTCAAGGAACGCAAGGCGGACCAGTATATCCAGCTCGTGCGCTTCGACGGCTACAAGTCGCGTGATGGCGAGAGCAACGGTTATGGCGGCGCCCGCCACCAGTATCTCGACGAAATCCGCTTCGTGCCGGTTCCTGATGCCAATACCCGCGTCGAGGCGGCCGTCTCCGGACAGTATGATTATGTCGATTCCATCCCGGTCGAATCCTTCGACAAGCTGAAGGGATCGAGCGCCTCGCAGCCGGTCATCCTGAAGCCCTTCGGCTATCCGGTCTTCGTCTTCAATACCAAGGAAGGCATTGCCAAGAATGTCGAGGTCCGCAAGGCGATCCGCCAGGCGCTCAGCATGGAAGACATGCTGGCAGCGGCCTTCGGCAGCACGGATTTCTACACGCTCGACGGCGACATCTATCCGAAGCCCTTCGCCTGGAATACCGATGCAGGCGTCGAAGGAAATTACAACGTCGCCGATCCGGAAGGCGCTGCCACGGCCGCCAAGGCGGCAGGCTACAACGGCGAGCCGATCCGCATCCTGACCAGCCGCCAGTACGAGTTCCATTACAAGATGGCGCAGGTTGCCGCCGAATACCTGAAGATGGCGGGCTTCACCGTCGACCTGCAGGTCGTCGACTGGGCAACGCTGACACAGCGCCGCACCGACGCCAAGCTGTGGGACATCTATATCACCCACAGCCCGTTCCTGCCCGAGCCGGCGCTGATCGGTTCGCTCTCGCCGAGCTCGCCCGGCTGGTGGGATACGCCGGCACGCAAGGCGACCGTCGATGCCTTCACCTCGGAAGTCGATCCGCAGAAGCGCATCGCGCTCTGGGCCGATGTTCAGAAGGCGATGTATGACGAGCTGCCCTACATGAAGATCGGTGATTTCAACGCTGTTTCGGCGAAGTCGAACAAGCTCGAAGGCGTCGATCCGGCTCCGTGGCCGTACTTCTGGAACGCGTCCATCAAGAAGTAACGACCCATCGCAGGATACCGGTGCGTTCGCGCCGGTATCCTTCTTCCATCGTGCCTGGCGGCACAGAGACGGATCCATGATACGCTACATCCTCCAGCGCCTTGCGGGCATGATCGTCGTGATGTTCCTTGTCGTCACGATTGTCTTCGTCATCGTGCGCGTCACGCCGGGCGATCCGGCGGCCGTCATGCTCGGCCCCGATGCAACGTCGCAGGATATTGCCGATCTGCGCGCCAGTCTCGGCCTCGACCGGTCTCTCGGCGTCCAATACATCTATTATGTCGGCCAGCTCCTGAGGGGTGACCTCGGCCAGTCGATCTTCCTGAACATGCCGGTCACCTCGGCACTTCTCGATCGCGCCGAACCGACCTTCTTCCTGACGATCTTTTCGCTCGCCATCGCCAGCATCATCGCCCTGCCGATCGGCATCTACGCAGCGTACCGCCGCGGCTCCTTCGTCGACCAGGCGGCAACGACGCTGGCGATGTTTGCGGCGAGCATCCCGAGCTTCTGGCTCGGCCTGATCCTGATGCAGGTCTTCGCCGTCCGCTTCGGCATGTTTCCGGTCTCGGGCTATGGCGGTCCGGGCTCGACATTTCTCGACCGGATGTATCACCTGACGCTGCCCGCCTTCGCGCTCGGCATCGTCTCCTCGGCGCTGATCCTGCGCTTTACCCGCGCCTCGATGCTGGATGTGCTCGGCGACGATTACATCCGTACGGCGCGTGCCAAGGGCCTGATCGAGCGCAAGGTGATCCTCAAGCATGCCCTGAAGAACGCGCTGATCCCGATCCTGACCGTGCTTGGCCTGACGGCTGCCGTGCTGATCTCCGGCGCAGTGGTGACCGAGACCGTCTTCGGTCTCCCAGGCGTCGGCAATCTCGTCGTCTCGGCGGTTCTGCGCCGCGACTATCCGGTGATCCAGGGCGCGCTGCTGGTCATTGCTGCGCTCTACGTCCTGATCAATTTTGCGATCGACATGCTTTATCTGCTGGTCGATCCGAGGGTGCGCTACTGATGAGCGATATCGCGATCAACTCGGCCGAAAGCGAAGGCCGCAAGTTCATCCGCCGCTTCCTGAAGCGCAAGACGGTGGCCTTTGGCGTCCTCATCCTCGTCATCTTCGTGCTGCTGGCGATCTTCGCGCCATGGGTTGCGCCCTATTCGCCGTCGAAGCTTTCGATCGTCAACCGGCTGAAGCCGCCGAGTGGAACCTATTTCTTCGGCACCGACGAGTTCGGCCGCGATGTACTGTCGCGCACCATCTTTGCCGGGCGCCTGTCGCTGCTGGTCGGTGCGGCAGTAGTCGCCCTGTCGGCGGTGATCGGCGTGACGCTCGGCCTGCTCGCCGGCTTCTTCAAGAAGCTCGATACGCCGATCGCCCGCCTGATCGATGCGATGATGGCCTTCCCCGACATTCTGCTCGCGATCGCGCTGGTCGCGGCACTCGGCCCATCGCTGACAACGGTCATCGTCGCGCTGTCTATCGTCTATGCACCGCGTCTTGCTCGCATCGTCCGCGCCTCGACGCTAGTCATCCGCGAGCTGCCTTATGTCGAGGCGGCCCAAGCGTTGGGCATTTCCACCTTCCACATCATGACGCGCCATGTGCTGAGGAACCTCCTGTCGCCGATCCTGGTGCAGGCGACCTTCCTGTTTGCCAGCGCCATGCTCGCCGAGGCCGGGCTCTCCTTCCTCGGCCTCGGCGTCAGCCCGGAAATCCCGACCTGGGGAACCATGATTGCGGCCGGCCGGCAATATATCGGCCAGGCCGACTGGATGACGCTGTTTCCGGGTGTCGCCATCATTCTCTCCGTGCTCTCGCTCCAGATGGTCGGCGACGGTCTGCGCGACATGCTCGATCCCAAACTTCGAAAGGACTTGTAAATGACCGGTGATAAAGCGGCCAAGCCGCTCCTCCTCACCAATGTGAAGCCGATGGCATTTGGCGCCGATACGCCTGCTGGCGCCGTCGATATCCTTGTCGATGGCGAGGGAAAGATCGCCAAGATCGGGCCGCAGCTCGCCGTTGGCGATGATGTGACGCGCGTCGATGGCAAGGGCGCCTGGATTTCGCCCGGCTGGGTCGACCTGCACGTCCATATCTGGCATGGCGGCACCGATATCTCGATCCGCCCGTCGGAATGCGGCGCCGAGCGCGGCGTTACCACGCTCGTCGATGCGGGATCCGCCGGCGAAGCCAATTTCCACGGTTTCCGCGAGTACATCATCGAGCCATCCAGAGAGCGCATCAAGGCGTTCCTGAACCTCGGGTCCATCGGCCTCGTCGCCTGCAACCGCGTGACCGAACTGCGTGACATCAAGGATATCGATCTCGATCGCATCCTCGAATGCTATGCCGAAAACAGCGAGCATATTGTCGGCCTGAAGGTGCGCGCCAGCCACGTCATCACTGGTTCCTGGGGCGTGACCCCTGTCAAGCTCGGCAAGAAGATCTCGAAGATCCTGAAGATCCCGATGATGGTCCATGTTGGCGAGCCGCCGGCGCTCTATGACGAGGTCTTGGAAATTCTCGGTCCCGGCGACGTCGTCACCCATTGCTTCAACGGCAAGGCGGGTTCGAGCATCATGGAAGACGAGGATCTCTTCAATCTGGCCGAACGCTGCGCCGGCGAGGGCATCCGCCTCGATATCGGCCATGGCGGCGCCTCCTTCTCCTTCAAGGTGGCGGAAGCGGCGATCAATCGCGGCCTGTTGCCGTTCTCGATCTCGACCGACCTGCACGGCCACTCGATGAACTTCCCGGTCTGGGATCTGGCGACGACGATGTCGAAGCTGCTCTCGGTCGGCATGCCCTTCGACAAGGTCGTCGAAGCCGTCACCCATCACCCGGCATCGGTCATCAAGCTGTCGATGGAAAACCGCCTGGCCGTCGGCCAGCGCGCCGATTTCACCATCTTCGATCTGATCGATTCCGACATCGAGGCGACCGATTCCAACGGCGACGTCTCGGTGCTCAACAAGCTGTTCGAGCCGCGCTACGCCGTCATCGGCAGCGAGGCAATCACCGCCAGCCGTTACATCCCCCGCGCCCGCAGGCTGGTTCGTCACAGCCACGGCTATTCCTACCGCTAAGAGAAGAAAACAGAAATCGCATGACAGGAGCCTACGTGAACACGTCTCCCGCTACCGCCAAGATCTCGGGCACGCCTGCCGAAAGGCTGGCCGCGCTCGGCATCGCCCTGCCGCCGGCGCCGCCGCCGATCGCCAACTTCGTGACGCATGTCATCGAGGGCAATATTCTCTATCTCTCCGGCCAGGGGCCGCGGGAAGCCGATGGCTTTCTGCACACCGGCAAGGTCGGCGGCACTGTCGGCGTCGAGGATGCCTACAAGCATGCGCGGTTGACGGGCATCAACCTGCTCGCCGTCATGCAGGACGCGCTAGGCGATCTCTCGCGCGTCAAGCGCGTCGTCAAGCTGCTCGGCATGGTCAATGCCGTGCCTGACTTCCTCGATCACCCGAGCGTTATCAACGGCTGCTCCGACCTCTTCAACGACGTTTTCGGCGAAGAGGCAGGCCAGCATGCGCGCTCGGCGGTCGGCTTCGGCTCTCTGCCCGGCAACATCACCGTCGAGATCGAAGCGATCGTCGCCCTGCGCGACTAGAGGAGGATGTCAGTGGTTGCGCCAGCCCATGATCTTTTCGATGCGTTCCGCCGACGCGCGCACATGCGCCGTGTAGCGGTTCTCGTCCGAAAAGGCCTTCTGTTCGGGAAGAACGATGGAGATGGTCGCAACGCACTCGCCGTCACGGTCGCAGATCGGCGAGGCGATGCAGGCAACCGCATAGTCCGATTCACCGGCCTGGATCGACAGGCGCGCGTCGAAAGCGGCGCCCGCCGAGCTCGACAGCACTTCGGCATCCATCTCGGCGCGTCCCGTCGGCGAGGTCTTGGCGCAGCGCTTGAAGAGCTCGACACGCTCGGCCTCCGGCAGGTGGCCGGCCAGCAGGCGGCCGGACGCCGTCCAGTTCAGCGGCACCCGCGTTCCGACGCGCGATGCCACCTGGAAATGGCTCGGGCCGTCGGCCATGGCCAGCACCAGCATGTAATCGCCGTCGCGGCCGCAGACCTGCACGGTCTCGCCGGCTTCGCGGCAGAGATCGTGCATTTCATGGGTGGCGACGCTCATGAAATCCAGCGAGCGGGCATAGGCCAGGCCGTAGTGATAGAGCCGCGGTCCAAGCCAGACGGAGCCATCCGTATTGCGCGTCAGCATGTTCTTCTCGACCAGATCGTCGACGATCACATAGACTGTCGACAGCGGCGCCTTGACCGCCTTGGCGATCGCGTAGACACCCGCGGGCGATCCGGTTTCGTAAAGGTAATCAATCACCTGCAGAGCACGGTCGATACCGCTCACGCGCGAGCGGCGAGCGGTCTTTTCGCTGCCGGTCTCTTCGGCGGAGGTGTTGTCTTCGGAGTAAACCGGAGATGATGTCTTGCCGTCCAATTCCACGTCCCTCGTATGCAGATGCGAGTTTATTACATTACTATGGCATAGCCGTCACTGAGGCAAATCGCAACACCCCATGTGACCAGGCACTCGAAATTGGAGACAACAATGTCTGATGACATCCGCCCGTCGATCGGCCTTCGCCCGGTCATCAACGTTTCCGGCACCATGACCAGCCTCGGCGCATCGATCGTCGTTCCCGAGGCGATCGCCGCCATGTCGTCGATCCTGCCGCAATTCGTCGAGGTCAACGATCTGCAGCGCAAGGCGAGCGCCGTCATTGCCCGGTTGACGGGCGGCGAGGCCGGTTTCGTCACCGCGTCCTGCTCTGCAGGCATTTCGCTGGCGGTCGCCGGCACCATCACCGGCAACAATCTGCTGGCGATCGAAAAGCTTCCTGAAGTCATCACCGACAAGAACGAAGTTCTCGTGCAGATGGGCCACGTCGTCAGCTACGGCGCGCCCGTCGATCAGGCGATCCGTCTGGCCGGTGGCAAGGTCGTGCTCGTCGGGCAGGCCACCTCGACGCATCGCTTCCACATGGAAAACGCGATCACCGAAAAGACGGCGGCCGCCGTCTATGTCGTCTCGCATCATGTCGTCGATTACGGCCTGCTGAACCTCAAGGAATTCGTCGAGATCGCCCACGCCAAGGGCGTGCCCGTCATCGTCGATGCGGCTTCGGAATATGATCTGAAGATTTTCCTGGAGCAGGGGGCCGATATCGCGCTTTATTCCGGCCACAAGTTCCTGGCCGGCCCGACCTCGGGCATCGTCGCCGGCAAGAAGGAACTGGTGCGCAACGCCTTCCTGCAGAACATGGGCATCGGCCGCGGCATGAAGGTCGGCAAGGAAAGCATCTTCGGCGTCATGGCGGCGCTGGAGGCCTGGGAGAAGCGCGATCACGCCGGCATCCGCGAGCGTGAGACGGGCTATCTCAATCTCTGGAAGCAGACGCTGGACGGCCGCGCCGGCGTCACCGCCCTGATCGAGCCCGACCCGACCAACAACCCGCTCGACCGCATGCGCGTCATCATCAAGGCCGATGAAGCCCACATTACCGCCTGGGATCTCGCTGATGCGCTGGCGCGCGGCACGCCGCCGATCATCGTGCGCGATCACGAGGTCGAGCATCACTATTTCTACCTCGATCCCTGCAACCTGCATCCGGGCCAGGAAAAGATCGTCGCCAGCCGTATTGGCGAGGAACTCGACAAGGCGCGCGCCTCCAACGAGATCATCGCGACGCCGATCGAGAACCGCAGCAAGCACCGCTTCGACGGCGCCCTGCGCTGGCCGGATTGATCCGAGAGCTGCAATTCTGAAGGAGGCGATCATGGCAGGCATTCAGGCACAAACCACCGCGGCGGCAGAACCGGTTCTCTCCGTCCGGAATCTGACGACATCGTTTCTCGTCGATGGCACCTGGAAGCCTGTCGTGCGCGATGTCTCCTTCGATGTCGCTCCGGGCGAGACGGTGGCGATCGTCGGCGAGAGTGGCTCGGGCAAGAGCGTCACCTCGCTGTCGATCATGCGCCTGCTGCAGGCCGATTCCAGCCACATCGAGGGCAAGATCATGCTCGGCGGCCGCGATCTGCTTGCTCTTCCCGAAGAGCAGATGCGCAAGGTCCGCGGCAATGATGTCGCGATGATCTTCCAGGAGCCGATGACCTCGCTCAATCCGCTGTTCACGATCGGCGACCAGATCTCCGAGGCGCTGCTCTGCCATAGGCCGATGTCGAAAGCCGAGGCACGCGCCGAGACCATCCGCCTGCTGGAGAAGGTCCGCATTCCCTCGGCCGCTTCGCGTTTCGATGAATACCCGCATCGCTTTTCCGGCGGCATGCGCCAGCGTGTGATGATTGCCATGGCGCTGGCCTCGCGCCCGAAGCTGCTGATCGCCGACGAGCCGACGACGGCGCTCGACGTGACCATCCAGGGGCAGATCCTCGACCTCATCAAGATGCTGCAGGAAGAGGAGGGCACCTCGGTTCTCTTCATCACCCACGACATGGGCGTGGTCGCCGAAATCGCCGACCGCACTGTCGTCATGTATCGCGGCGAGCAGGTGGAGACCGGCGAGACCGCCGATATCTTCCATCGCGGCAAACACCCTTATACGCGTGCACTGCTTTCGGCCGTCCCGGTTCTGGGATCGATGACCGGCTACGAGCGGCCGCTGCGCTTTCCCGTCGTCAACACCGCGACCGGCGAATCCGACAAGCCGGTCGAAACGGCCGATACCGTTGCTTCGACCGCCCGTCCGGTTCTGGAGGTCAGGAACCTCACCAAGCGCTTCGACATCCATTCCGGCCTGTTCGGCAAGCTGACCGGCCGCGTCCATGCCGTCGAGAATGTCTCCTTCGATCTCCACGCCGGCGAGACGCTGTCGCTGGTCGGCGAATCCGGCTGCGGCAAGTCGACGACCGGCCGCGCCATCATGCGGCTGATCGAGGCGCAGAGCGGTTCTGTTATCGCCGACGGCAAGGATGTGCTGGCGCTCGACAAGGCGGGCATGCGCGAGATGCGCAAGACGGTGCAGATGATCTTCCAGGATCCCTTCGCCAGCCTCAACCCGCGCATCCGCGTCGGTGACGCCATTGCCGAGCCCTATCTCGAACACAGGATGGGGACCGCAAAGCAGGCGAAGGAACGCGTCGCCGATCTTCTGACCAAGGTCGGCCTGACGCCGGACATGGCCTCCCGCTTCCCGCACGAGTTCTCCGGCGGCCAGCGCCAGCGCATCTGCATCGCCCGCGCGCTTGCCCTGGAGCCGAAGGTGATCGTCGCCGATGAGAGCGTTTCTGCGCTCGACGTCTCGATCAAGGCGCAGGTGATCAACCTGATGCTCGACCTGCAGCAGAGCCTGAACCTCGCCTTCCTGTTCATCTCCCACGACATGGCCGTCGTCGAGCGCGTCAGTCACCGTGTCGCCGTCATGTATCTCGGCGAGATCGTCGAAATCGGGCCACGCGCCGCCGTCTTCGGCAATCCGCAGCACGACTATACCAGGAAGCTGATGTCGGCCGTGCCGGTTCCCGATCCGGATCGCCGGCGCGAGAAGCGGGCGGCGGCTAACGACGAGCTGAGGAGCCCGATCCGGCCGGTCGACTATGCGATCAAACCGCTTGAGTACCGGGAAGTGTCACCGGGGCACTTGGTGGCTGTCTAACAAATCCCAAAAACAGCAAAAGCCGCCGCATGGGGGATTGCGGCGGCTTTCGCACGGGGGCAGGGAACATCCCCGGAGGTCAACCGAAGCAGCAAGCGGAGGGCGGGTTGCTTTTTGCCCGGTTGGCGATGGCGTTGATGAAATTGCCTACCTTCGAGGTGCTGGCCTCGCGTTTGCGGGCTGCCGTCTCAAGGAGTTGCTTGAAGTCTTCAAGCTTGACGCCATCGGCGCGCATCACCATGGCGATCATCGGGTCGCGAAGAGCTTCGGAAATGGTCAGGTCTCTGTTCTGTGTCATGGTAAGTCCTCCTTTCGTGGGCAGCTGCCCGTGTTCCGCTGTCGCAGCCTGCCCTCTCGGCATTGACTTTGGCGATCAGCGGTGTTACCGGTAAGTAACAATGCATTTGTTACCGATCGGTCACATCGATGTCAAGGACTTCGTCCTCAAAAAAATCAGAAACTTCGAATGAAATCTCCCAGGGCATGACAGACGAAAAGATTCCCCCGCGGGAGCGTATCGTTTCGACCGCTTCGGAGCTTTTCCGCGAGCACGGCATCCGTGGCATTGGCGTCGACGCCATTGCCGATGCTGCGCTTACCAACAAGATGACCCTCTACAGGCACTTCGGCTCCAAGGACGAGCTGATCTGTGAAACCCTGCGGCGGGCATCGGAAAAGGCCGAGCAGATCTGGCGTGATCTGGAGACGGCTCATCCCGGCAATCCGCGCGCTCAGCTCGATGCCTGGGTCGAAGGCCGCGCGCACTGTCTGAACGGCGAGCCGGCGGGCTGCGATCTTGCCAATGCGGCGATCGAGTTGAAGGGCGAGGGCCATCCGGCCTATGGCGTCATCGAGCGCCACAAGGCCGATCAGCGCCACCGCCTCGTTGCCCTCTGCGCTGCAGCCGGTGCCAGCGAGCCGCAGCTCCTGGCCGATACGCTCACGCTTCTTCTCGAAGGTGCGCGCGTGACGCGCCAGGCAATGGGCAGTGGCGGTTGCTGCAGCCATTTTGCCAAGGCGGCCAGTGCTGCAATCGCTTCCTACTGCTAAAGCGCAGCGCCGCCGTGGAACCTCCGTGGCGGCGACGCGTTACCTTCCTGGTCAGGAAGTACCCGTGGCAGTGAGATGAACTACACTTACCTCCATCGCCTGTATGCCAAGCGCGCCGAGCTGGAAGCCAAGCTCGAGCTTCATGAAGCGCGCGACTGTTTCGGCGACGAAGAGGTCGAAGACGGCACCGAAGCCGATCTGCGCCAGCGCCTCAGCGAAGTCACCCAGGAAATCGACAATCTGGAACATTCCCCTAGCCGCTAGTTGGCGGCGTCCAGAAGCTCGACGGTGCGTTTGTCGAATTCCCCCGCATAATATTTGTCGATCGCCCGGTGAAAGGGCGACCCGTGGTCGCTGATTGCTGCAAAGAGCGTGAGCGACGACCGGAACTTCAGGTCGTCGGGCGAGCCCAGAATGTCGTGTGCGCTGCGATCATTGACCGAGAGCATCGCATCGACACAGCGAAGCAGCCGCGTTCCGAGAATCGGATCGGCGAGATATGCGGCGGCTTCCTCGGCGGAACGGATGGCGTATTTCTCCGCCATCGACGATGTTCCGAGGCCCGCGATTTGCGGGAAGATGAACCACATCCAGTGCGATCGCTTGCGGCCGGCCTTCAGCTCCGACAGAGCCTGGCCGTAGATGCCGTTCTGCGCGTCGATGAAACGGTCGAGATCGAAATTGAGATCACTGGGCATGGGGCGCCTCCCTTATGCGGGGAAGATATGGGAGGCCGCGTGGATTTCCATGTCGCTGCCGTCAGCAGCCTTTTTCCGCGTAGGGGCTGTATTCGCGGCAGGAATCGAGATGGTGATGAGGGTGTGGAACGGAAGTGACCGGCGCGGCAATTGCCGAGGTCGTCACCGGGTCGGTTGCGGCCGGTGTGGTGAAATGGCCGGTAAGGCCGACGATCGCAAGGAGCGCGATCGCTGCGACGACAACGAGCCGCTCTATGCCGGAAAGCCGCTGGGCCTTCACATGTTCGGCATAATCCTGCTCGCCGTCGCCGGCGCTAAAACTGTCAAAATTGGTCATGGCATGAACTCCGAATATTGCCGCGAGACCTGATATGAGCCACCGCTCACAGCAGGTGGGAGCCCGCGTGCGCCACACATTTATGTAGCCGCCTCATCAAATTTAAGCCGTCGCTTGGCAAACGCAGTGTTCAGAAAATGACATCAATAGACGTTATTGCCCGATCCGGTACTGGCGATGACGGGCGATCCGCGGTAGGTCTTTGAGCCAGCAGAGATTGCGGATTTTCTCCATGACCAAATCATATGGCGCAATGTCCATTGCGCAGCTTTCTGTCCTTATTCAAAGCGGTGAAGCGGATCCCGTCGAAGTGACGGAATCGATCCTTTCAGGCATCAAATCCTATCCGGATCAGGCGATCTTCATCTCGCTGACCGAGGATCGCGCCCTTGCCGAAGCCAAGGCGTCGGCCGCGCGCGTTAAGCAGGGCCGTTCGCTCGGCGTGCTCGATGGCATCCCGATCGCCTGGAAGGATCTCTTCGACATCGAGGGCATGGCGACGACGGCAGGCTCGACGGTTCTCGCCGATGCGCCGCCGGCAAAGAACGACGCGGCAATCGTCACGGCGCTGAAGCAGGCGGGGATAATCGCCCTTGGTCGCACGAACATGAGCGAGTTCGCCTTCTCCGGCCTCGGCATCAACCCGCATTACGGAACACCGAAAAATCCCCACGGCAAGGACCAGCCGCGCATACCGGGCGGTTCGTCGTCCGGCGCAGGCGCGGCCGTTGCCGCCGGTCTGGTGCCGGTGGCGATGGGTACGGATACCGGCGGCTCCGTCCGCATCCCCGCCGCGCTGAACGGCATTACCGGCTACAAGGCGACGCGCGGACGCTACGATATGGATGGCGTGTTTCCGCTGGCCAAGAGCCTGGATTCGCTGGGGCCTCTCTGCCGCACCGTGCAGGATGCCGTCTGGATCGACGCGGCAATGCGCGGGCGAACGGCGTCCGAAGTCCGCCGCCGTGGCGTTGACGGCCTGGAGATCGTCATTCCCGAAAACATCGTGTTCGACGGTGCCGAACCGGGCGTGGTTGCGGCCTTCGAGGCGAGCGTCGAACGGCTTTCGCGCGGCGGCGTGAAATTCACCAGGATCGCAATGCCGGTCTTCGACGAGATCATCGCGCTGATGGCGAAACATGGTCCGCTGGCCTCGGCGGAAGCCTTTGCGCTTCATCGCGCGCGCCTTTCCGGCCCCGAGGCCAATGGCATGGACCATCGCGTCGTGTTGCGAACCCGGCTTGGCGAGCGCACCAGCATGGCCGATTACGTGGCGATCCTGGAGGCGCGGGCCAAGATGATCGCCGCCTCTGAATCCCTGATCGGCAACCGTCTTCTGGCCTTTCCTGCCGTCGCCCACGTTGCCCCGCCGATCGCGCCGCTGGAACAGGACGACGATCTGTTCATCGCGACCAACGGCAAGACGCTTCGCAACACGTTACTCGGCAATTTCCTGGACTGGTGCGGCGTCTCTATGCCCTGTGGCCGCGGCGATGCCGATATGCCCGTCGGCTTCCTGCTCTCGGCGCCTGCAAACCGCGACGAAGCGCTGCTTTCGGCGGCGCTGGCGATCGAGCCGGTGGTGCAGGAGGGGTTCTGAGACGGCCCGAAAGTTATCTGAAATCGGAGGAGTAAGATAATGACGTCATTGCCGAACGGCCGCTTCGCGGTCTCCACCTGGTCGCTACACCGCCTGCTCGGGCCGACCTATCCCTACAGTCCGGATCCGGCAAAGAGTGCCTTCCGCCAAGAACAATACGGCGCTGGCGGCGCCTCGCTGATCGAGCTGCCGAAGCAGCTTGCCGAGCGCGGTATCTACCGTCTGGAGCTCTGCTCCTTCCACCTGCCGAGCCTCGATCCGACCTATCTCGCCGAGTTCCGCGCCGCGATGAAGGCATCGGGCGTCTTGTTCCAGACGCTGCTCGTCGAAGACGGCGACCCGAGCCATCCCGAAACCGGCGAGCGCGATATCCGCTGGATCGCCGGCTGGATCGAGATCGCCAAGGCGCTCGGAGCGGAGAACATGCGCGTCATCGCCGGCAAGCAGAAGCCGTCGCAAGAGAGCCTGCAGCGCGCGCTGACGAACCTGACATGGCTGGCCACGCAGGCCGAAGGCAGCGGTATCCGCGTCGTCGTCGAGAACTGGTTCGACCTGCTGCCGGCACCCGAGCAGATGAACTGGCTGCTCGATGGCCTCGAAGGCAAGATCGGCCTCAACGGCGATCTCGGCAACTGGTCGGCGCCTGCGAAATATGCCGGTCTCGCCGATATCATGGGCCGCGCCGAGCTTTGCCACGCCAAGGCCGATTACAGCGCATCGGGCCTCGATGCCGATGACTACGGCAAGTGCCTGGAAGCCTGCCGTGCCGCCGGTTATGCCGGCCCCTTCACGCTGATCTACGACTCGCCCTTCTTCGCCGACGAGTGGGACGGCATCCTTTTGCAGAAGGCCTTTATCGAGGACTTCTTGGAAACGCGCCAACGCGCAATCGCTTGAAATGCAAGGAGACATGACATGAGCGCCCCATCGCCAATCGACGGCTTCGCAGCAAAGATCAGGAAGGGCGGCCATGGCGGCCTGGTCTCGGCCTGGATCGGCATTCCCTCGCCGCTGATGGTCAATCATCTGGCGCAGGAGGACTTCGACTCCCTCGTCCTCGACATGCAGCACGGCATGTGGGACCTCGGCACTGCTGCGGCCACCGTCGCCCAGGTGCGGGTTGCCGGAAAACCGGCGCTGGCGCGCATTCCGGTCGGCGACTTCTCGGCCGCCTCGCGGCTTCTCGATGCCGGTTTCTCAGGCATCATCGCGCCGATGGTCAATTCCAAGGCGGATGCCGAAGCACTCGTCAGCTTCACCAAATATCCGCCGCTCGGCGAGCGCAGCTGGGGCCCGAGCCTGGCGCTCAACCATGTTGGCATTCCGGCTTCCGAATACCTGAAGACGGCCAACGACCTGACGGTGACGATCGCCATGGTCGAGACCCGCGCGGCGCTCGAGGCTGTCGACGACATTCTCGGCGTTGAGGGCATCGACGGCATTTTCGTCGGTCCTTCGGACCTGTCGATCGCGCTCTCGAATGGAGCCAAGGTGGCGCCGGATACGCCTGAGGTCGACAAGGAGCTGTCGCATGTGATCGCCCGCTGCCGGGCGCACAAGAAGTTCGTCTGCGCTTTCGGCAGCGACGGCGCTCGCGCCGGCGAAATGCTGACGCTGGGTTGCGATCTGGTGATTGCGGCAGGCGATTCCACGCAGATCCGAAACGGAGCCGCCCGCGAGATCGCGGCAGCCCGCAACGGCTTCAAGCGCTAACGGCCGGGCTTCACCGCCAGCCAGATGACATGGCGCGCGCCGCGTCCCTTTCCGGCGCGCGTGCTGACCGCTTCGGTGGCAAAGCCGCCATCCTTGAGGCGGCGGGTAAAGCTCGTATCCGGGCCTGACGACCAGACGGCGAGAACGCCGCCGCCGCGCAGTGCGGCCTTGGCGGCGTTGATGCCGCCGTAATCGTAGAGCCGGTCGTTGGATTTCCGCGTCAGGCCATCTGGGCCGTTATCGACATCGAGGAGGATCGCATCGAACCCGGCCTTCGCGGCGCGGATTGCTTCGCCGACATCGCCTTCGAAGATCGTCACGCGCGGATCGTCGAGGCATCCCTTGAAGACTTCGGCCATCGGGCCGCGTGCCCAGGCGACGACAGCCGGGACAAGCTCGGCCACCACCACTTCGGCATCATCGGGAAGGACGGTGAGCGCTGCCCGGAGCGTAAAGCCCATGCCGAGACCGCCGATCAACACCTTCGGCCGCTTGCGGCCCTTGATGCGCTCGTAGGAGAGGGTGGCAAGCGCCTCTTCCGAACCGCTGAGACGGCTATTCATCAGCTCGTTGGCGCCGAGCATGATCGAGAATTCCGAGCCGCGTTGCTTCAGCCGCAGTTCGCCGCCGTCGCCGGGAATGGTTGCCTTGTCGAGTTCGATCCAGGGGAGCATGCCGTTTGCCTTCTATTCGGCCGCTCCCCTAGCATAGGCAAGGGCGCAAGTCACAGGCTGCGGGCAAAATGTCCGGGCGATGCCTCGACGATGGTATCCTGCGTCGCAGCGGCAGCCTTGCGGATGCCATCGACCTCTTCCGGCTTCAGCCGCGTTTTGGGATCGTCGAAGCGCACATCGGGATCCGGCACGGCCGAAAGCAGCAGCCGCGTATAGGGATGGATCGGGTTGTCGATGACATCAGCCGTCGGCCCCCATTCGACGATCTGGCCGGAATACATCACGGCGATATCCTCGGCGACATAGCGTGCCGTGGCGATATCATGGGTGATGTAGAGAAGGCCGAGATTCATCTGCTGCTTCATCTCGTTCAGCAGGTTGAGGACGCCGAGACGCACGGAAACGTCGAGCATCGAGGTCGGCTCGTCGGCGACGATGATCTCCGGCTTTGCAGCAAGTGCGCGGGCAATGTTGACGCGCTGGCGCTGGCCGCCCGAGAGTTCGTGCGGATACTTGGCGGCAACGATATCGGGGTCGAGCCGCACGCGCTGCAGAAGCTCGCGCACGGTCGCATCGATCGCCGATGCCTTGATATCGGGACGATGCAGCTTCAGCGGCCGTGTCAGATGGTAGGCGATCGTGTGCGCAGGGTTCAGCGAGGCGAACGGGTCCTGGAAGATCATCTGTACCGAGCGCCGGTAGTCGGAGAGTTCGGCACGGCCGGCGGCGTCCACCGGCTTTCCCTTGTATAGGATCTGGCCTGTCGTCGGCGCATATTCGCGCATCGCCATGCGGGCGCAGGTGGTCTTGCCGCTGCCGGATTCGCCGACAAGCGCCAGTGCGCGGCCGGGATGCAGCGAGAAGGAAATCGAGCGGGCGGCATGCACCGTCGAGCTGCCATGGCCGAAGGTCTTGTTGACCTTGTCGAGAGAGAGGATCGCTTCGCTCATGCGAGCACGCCTCCATGCAATGAGGGGAAAGAGGCCCAGAGCTTCTTGGTATAGTCGTGCTGCGGCGTCTTGTAGATCGCCTCGGCCGTGTTCTGCTCCACCAGCTTGCCCGCGAGCATGATGCCGATGCGGTCGCAAAACTGCACCATCAGCCCGAGATCGTGGGTGATGAACAGCACCGAGAAACCGAACTGGCGGCGGAGCTCGTTGATGCGCTGCAGGATTTCGCGCTGAACGACGACGTCGAGCGCCGTCGTCGGCTCGTCCATGACGACCAGCTTGGGATCGAGCGCCATGCAGATGGCGATGACGATGCGCTGGCGCATGCCGCCGGAAAACTGGTGCGGATAGTTGCGCATCCGGTCCGGGGCGATATCGACGAGCTTGAGCATCTCCGCGGCACGCTCGCGCGCCTGCGCCTTGGTCATGCCTTTGTGCGTCTTCAGCACGTCATAGAACTGGTCCTCGATGCGCAGCACCGGGTTCAGCGAGTTCATGGCGCTCTGGAACACCATGGCGACTTCGCGCCAGCGGAAATCTGCCAGCGCCTGCTTGTCGAGATCGAGCACCTCGCGGCCGGCGAGACGGATCTCGCTGCCTTTGCGGATGAGCGCCGGCGGCTTGTGCAGGCGGCTGATGGCGAAGGCGATGGTGCTCTTGCCGCAGCCCGATTCACCGGCGAGCCCGAAGACCTCGCCGGGGGCGACATCGAAGCTCACATTGTCGACGGCGCGGAAGTCCTTTTCCTCGCCGATATAGTCGATGGTCAGGTTCTTGACCGAGAGAAGCGGCTTGTTCACAGGCGGCCCTCCCCGGTGCGGATCAGCGCCTTCCAGCGGCCGAGCTGGCCACCGGTGCGAAGCCGCGGATTGGCGACCTCGTCGACCGCGAAATTCAGGAGCGACATGCCGATACCGAGCAGTGCGAGAGCAAAGCAGGGCGTCAGGATATCCCACCAGGCACCGACCGAAAGCGCGGATGCCTTCTGTGCATTGTAAAGCATGGTTCCCCAGGACACGACCTTGGGATCACCGAGGCCGAGGAATTCCAGCGTCGCTTCGGTGATGATCGCGAAGATGACGCTGCCGATGAAATTGATGCCGACGATCGAGATGACGTTCGGGAAGATCTCGAACATCATGATGCGCCATTGCGGTTCGCCCATCGTTTCTGCCGATTTGACGTAATCCTTCTGCTTCACCGAAAGCGTTTCGGCGCGGGTGACGCGTGCACCCCAGGCCCAGGAGGTGCCGCCAAGGATCAGCGCGATGACGAGCGGGCTGGCCTGGCCGATGAAGGCGGCGAGCACGAGGAGCAGCGGCAGGTTCGGAACGACGAGCACCATGTTGGTGAAGAAGCTGATGACTTCATCGGTCTTGCCGCCGCGATAGCCGGCGATGATGCCGAGCGCGGTGCCGACGATGGTGATCAGCAGGCCGGCGCCGAAGCCGACGGCAAGCGAGGTGCGCGCGCCGTAGATCAGCCGCGAGAACACGTCCTGGCCGATGCGCGTCGTGCCGAGCAGATGATCGAGCGACGGCGCCTGGTGCGGCCGGCCGGTGCGGGCGGTCGGGTCATATTGCGTGATCAGCGGCGCGGCGATGGCGACGATGATGATGAACAGGATGATGGCGACGCCGACGAGCGCCTTGCGATTGCGCAGGAGCCCGGAAATGAGGGTCGTCATGTCACGCTCCCTTCAGCCGCGGATCGAGCAGCACATAGCTGACATCGACGATGAAATTGGCGACCAGCATGGTCGTGGTCATGATCAGCAGCTGTCCCTGGATGACGGGATAATCGCGCGCCAGGATTGCCTGATACAGAATGTTGCCCATGCCCGGGTAGTTGTAGACGACCTCGGTGACCAGCGAGCCGCCGAGGATGGTGCCGATGGCGATCGCCAGCGAAGAGACGGTGGGCAGCAGCGCATTGCGGGCCGCATACCAGATCATCACATGCCGGTCGGAGAGACCCTTGGCGCGGGCCATGACGATATAGTCCTCGCCGAGCAGGTTGATCATGTTGTTGCGCATGGTCACCGCAAAGCCGCCGGTCATGACGGCGCAGAGCGTCATCATCGGCAGGAAGGCGTGGTAGAGGACGCTGCCGATATATTGCAGCGTGAAGGCCGGATCGAGCGACGGATCGGCGGCATAGCCGTTCGGGAACCAGCCGAGCGTGAAGCCGAAGATGAAAACGACGATCAGCGAGGTGACGACGGCCGGAACCGAGGTCGCGAAGATCGCCACGACCGAGACGATGACGTCAAACGCGCTGCCGCGGCGCCAGGCGGCGAGAATGCCGAGGAAGCTGCCGATGGTGAAGCTGATGATCGTGGCGCTGCCCATCAGGCCGACGGTCCAGACGAGCGCGTGCCCGAGCACCGAGGTGACCGGCAACGGGAAATACTTGATCGACCGGCCGAGATCGCCGGTGAAGATGCTGCCGAGATAGGTCAGATATTGCTGCCAGAGCGGGCCATCGACGAAGCCGAAGGTGAGCTTCAGCGCGTTCAGGCTCTCGGGCGGCAATTCGGCGCCGGCGCTGGAGAACATGATCTGCACCGGATCACCCGGCATCAGGCGCGGCAGGAAGAAATTGATCGTCGCCGCCGCGATGAAGGCTGCCAGATAGAAGGCCAGGCGGCGTAACAGGAAAGCCATGGAAACTCCGTGAAATCGGGAGCGGCGTAGGGGCGCCGCTCCCGAAGCTCCGTTGCTTACTTGACCGGCTCGAGGGCGAGCAGGTTCAGAAGGCGAGCGGGGTTGGTGCGCGAGATGGACGGATTGACAAAGGGGTTCTCCTTGGTCGACCAGCCGGTGAAGCGCTTGGTGTTGTACTGATACCAGTTCGGATTGTTGAAGACCGGGATCATCGGCAGGTTCTCGGCGACGATACGCTGAGCCTTGTTCATCGCTTCCTTCTGCTTGTCGAGATCGGCAGTGTGCGTAAACTGGGTGACGAGGTCTTCGACTTCAGGGCTGAACCAGCGCTGCGCGGTGAAGCGCGTCTTGCCCTTGTCCGAAGCGCTGAAGGCGCGCTTGTAGGGATAGTAGGGCGAAGAGGACGCCGGCAGGCTGTTGATCGCGGCGTCGAACTTGCCTTCGATCAGGTCCGAGGTCCAGACGGCTTCCTCGGGGGTCTCGATCTTGGCGTCGATGCCGACCGCCTGCATGCCTTCGATGGCGATGTTGACGGTGTCGATCCAGTCGGTCCAGGAGTTCGGCACGATGATCGTGAACGAGATCTTCGAACCATCCGGGTTGTCGCGGAAGCCGTCGCCGTCCTTGTCCTTGTAGCCGGCCTCGTCGAGCAGCGCCTTTGCCGCGTCGGCGTCATAGGCGGCGAACTTGCCGAAGTCGGCCTTCACGGACGGGTCCGCCCAGCTCTTGTAGAGCTCGCCCATCAGGCCCGGGTCTTCGTTCAGCGTCGGGTAGCCGTAGCCGGCAACGTCGATCATCGTCTTGCGGTCGAGCGCCATGGAGACCGCGCGGCGGAACTTGACGTCGTTGAACGCCTTCTTGTTGGCTTCGTTCGCCGTTTCCTGGTTGAACAGGAAGGCAACCATGCTGCTCGGCGAATACCAGTAGTGATAGTGGTCCGGGTCCTTCGAGACATAGACGTTGTCGATGTCAGGAATGAAGGAGACGCCCCAGTCCAGCGTGCCGTCGGCGGTTGCCGTCAGGATCTGGTTGTTGTCGGCGAGCTGCGGGAAGCGCATGCAGTCGACCTTCAGGTGCTCGGCATCCCAGTAGTTCGGGTTGCGGCACTGGTCATAGGTCTGGCCGGTAAAGCGCGGAACTTCGGTAAGCGGGCCGCTGCCGACGGGGTTTTCGTTGGCGAAGGTGACCGGATCGGCAACGTCCTTCCAGACATGCTCGGGAACGATCGGCAGCTGCGACAGCTGCTCGGCGGCGAGCGAGCTCGGGTCCTTCAGCGTGAAGCGGACGGTCTGGCCGTCGACGGCCTCGACGCCGGTGATGAAGCTCCAGATGCTGACGAAATCCAGCGCCGGGAACTTCTTCAGGTATTCGTAGGTGAACTTGACGTCTGCGGAGGTCAGCGGCTTGCCGTCCGACCACTTGAGGCCGTCGCGCAGCTTGAACTCGATCGTCTTCAGGTCATCCGACTGCTTGAAGCTTTCGGCCAGGCGATAGACCGGCTTGTTGCTGTCGAAGCGGTTGAAGATGACGAGGGGCTCGTAGATGAAGTCGAGCGTCGACTGGCGCGAGGACGTCTGGTTGAACGGGTTGAAGTTGCGCACCCAGGTCGTTGCCGGTTCGATGTTCGCAGTCAAAACGGTTTGCGCCATGGCGGTGCCGGACAGCAGTGACAGAACTGTCGCGGCGGCGAATATGTATTTTTTCACTTTATTCCCCTTGCTTGGTTACTTCGCGATACGTGCTGGTCAGGCGGCCAGCACGGTCTTGAACATGTCCTCGACTTCCGCATGGGCGGCGCGGACGTCGATCTTGAGATTGCCGAGACGGGCCTTGCCGGCCTCGATGCGGGCGATCGCTGCGTCGGTCAGCGGGCGGGCGGCCTTGGCGGCCGCTTCGCTTTCCGGGATGTCGCCGTGGCTATGGAGCGCGATGTCGAAACCGGCGTCCAGAACCTGAGCAACGCGCTCCGGCATGGTGCCCTTCAGCGATTCCATGAAGATGCAGTCGGAAATCAGCACGCCTTCGTAGCCCATGTCCTTGCGGATCACGTCATGCATGATCGGCGAGATGGAGGCGGGCAGTTCCTTGTCATAGGCCGAATAGACGACGTGGGCGACCATGGCCCAGGGCGTATCCTTGAGCGCCACGAAAGGCTTGAAATCGGTCGCTTCGAGCGTTTCGCGCGAGGCGTCGACGACAGGCCGTTCCTTGTGGGAATCGAGCGTCGCGCGGCCGTGGCCGGGGATATGCTTCATGACAGGCATGTTGCCGGTTTCGAGCAGACCATCGACGACCTCGCGGCCGAGGGCGGCGATGAAATCTGGATCCGGGCCGAAGGAGCGGGCGCCGATGACGGCGCTCGTCGTCGAAAAGACGAGATCGAGCACCGGCGAGCAGCCGCTCGAAAGGCCAAGTTCCGTCATCATCGCCCCCATGGCCTGGGAGGAAAGACGAAGGGCACGCTTGCCGAGTTCGAAATCACGTCCGGCGAGCTCGGCAAAGGCGCCGAAGCTGCGGAACAGCGGCCAGGGACCGGCGTCCAGATGCTGAACGCGTCCGCCTTCCTGGTCGGTGAAGACAGGTGCGTCATCGCGGCCGACGGCCTCGCGGAAGCGCTCGATCAGGATACGGACCTGTTCGGGGTTCTTCTGGTTGCGGCGGCCGACGAAGAGGCCGAGCGGGTTGGTTTCGCGAAACATCGCAAATTCGTCGTCCGACAGGGTGGGGTTCGGCATGCCGACGAAAAGGGCGAGGGGGGGCTTGGACACTCTTTATGCTCCGGTCTTGAAATGTTCAGGTCTGCGGCGCGCTTCTGAGCATGCCTTCGTAAACGCCCTTGTCGGGCGCGGGGATCGGCACGGCGCCGGCGGTCTTGGCGTAGAAATCGACAGGCCCCGCATCGCCGATGAAGGCGTAGGCGTGGCCGAGGGTCTTCATGGTCTGCAGGGAGGCGGAAAACAGTGCGAGGCCGATGCCCTTGCCGCGGGCCTCCCTGGCAACACCCGTCGGGCCGAAGAAGCCGCGGGCAGTTGTGTCGTAGCAGGCAAAGCCGAGCAGCTTTCCGTCTTCGACGGCGATGAGACAGGCATTCGGCTGGCGGGAGAAGGCGACGGTGACTTCGCTTGCCCAGTTCTCGCTGAAATGTTCGCGGACCCAGGAGATGACGACGTGCATTTCCGGCGGCAAGGCAGGCCGGATTTTGACACCGGCTTCAACAGCCTTTGATTTGAGTTCGTCGAGCTTTTTCGAATATAAGCTCACCAGCAGGTCGGGCACCTGTGATCCTCCACATATTCCGTTATTACGGAACCTATCCCCTTTTAATGATATAGACTTCGCGATTTCGCTCAGTCTTGTCAACAGGGAATGTGGCGGAGGACAGAACGCCGCGTCGTGCCCGCCCAACGGAAATGGCCCGGCACAGTGCCGGGCCATCAAAGAAACGCGAAAGATCAGATATTTACCTGGCTGCCCAATTCGCGCCACGGCGGAACATGGTCTTCATCTGCGGCACGCTGAATTCCTTGGCCTGGTGGCCGAGCGAGGAATAGAAAACGCGGCCCTTGCCATATTTGCGCTTCCAGACAACGGGCATGACGACTCCATCGATCCAGTAGGCGTGGTCGCCGGTAAAGGTCGTCGTCGCCAGCACCTCGTTCGAGGGATCGACATGCATGTAATATTGCTCCGACGTGTAGGGGAAGTCGGTGATCCCCTCCATGATCGGATCGTCCGGGCGGGTGATATTGATCTTGTAGTCGATGATGTTGCCGGGGTGCGCCACCCACTGGCCGCCGATCATGAACTGGTACTCGACGCATTCGCGGAAGCTGTCGCCGGCTCCGCCGTGATAGCCGGCAATGCCGACGCCGTTTTCGACGGCGGCCGCGAGATTCTTGATCTCTTCCTTCTCGATCTTCGACATCGTCACGATCGGCACGACGAGGCTGAGGTCATGCACGGACGGGTCGGCGAAGGCCTCGGTGCTGTGCTCGACATAGACCTTGAAGCCGTCCTCCTCCAGCATGTCCTTGATGATGGCGGCGCATTCCTGCGGCTCGTGGCCGCTCCATCCGCCCCAGACGATCAGTGCTTCACGCATTTCCATTCCTCCTGAAATTACTTGGCGAGCCGCCCGTCGACGAGCGATTCCGAGAGCGGCGCCGGCCGCTCGGTTGCCGTGGTGATGGTGACCGTGCGGCCGGTCTCTGACGCCGTATGGAAGGCTTCCATGACCTCAAGCACATGCAGCGCCAGGCTGCCATTGGCGCGATGCGGCCGGTTCGAGCGGATGGCATGGGCAAGATCGGCGACGCCGATCGAGCGGTAATTGCCGTCGGCGTAAGGCGAGGTCAGGTCCTGAGGCTCGAAGCTGCCGCCCTTCTTGAGATATTGCACTTCGCCGCCGAAATGGTTCGGATCCGGTACGATCAGCGTGCCCTCGGTGCCATAGACTTCCAGCGGCACGTGCTTGTGCCCGGCGACATCAAAGCTCATGCCGATCTGGACGACCGCGCCGTTCGCAAAGGCCATGACGCCTGCGACATGGGTCGGCACGTGAACCGGGATTTTCTCGCCGTTGCGCGGCTCGCTGGTGATGACGCGCTCCTTGCGCGGCGAGACGGCAAAGCCCGCGACCTGCGCCACCGGGCCGAAGAGATTGACGAGGTCGGTGATGTAATAGGGGCCCATATCGAGCATCGGACCGCCGCCGACCTCATAGTAGAAGGCCGGGTTTGGATGCCAGCGCTCGTGGCCGGGGCACATGAAGGTGGCGGTGCCGCCGACCGGCTGGCCAATCACGCCCTTGTCGATCAACGCACGCGCCGTCTGGTGACCGCCGCCGAGGAAGGTATCGGGTGCGGCGCCGATGCGAAGCCCCTTGGCCTTGGCGGCCTCTGCCAATTTTTTCCCTTCCGCGAAATTAATGCCGAGCGGCTTTTCGGAATAGGTATGCTTGCCTGCCCCAAGCGCCTGCAGGGCAACGGCGACATGGGCCTTCGGCACCGTCAGATTGACGATGATCTCGATCTTGGGATCGGCAAAGAGCTCATCGATATTCCTGGCGGGAACATTGAAATCGGCGGCCTTGGCGTCGGCGAGTTCGCGGTTGAGGTCGGCCACGCCCCTGATCTCAAGGATCGGGAAGGACGCCATCGCCTTCAGATAGGCGCCCGAAATATTGCCGCATCCGATGATGCCGATACCGACCGTGTCCATGCTTTCCTCCCGATGGATATTCTGTTGTCAGCGCCCTAGAGCGCCGGCCCCGTGGTGCTCCAGGGCGATTCATAGAGTTCGTAGAGCGCGACGGCGGCAGCACCCTGCGCCCAGAAATCGTCGCTGGAATCGTCGAAGACGAGCTCGGTGACACCCTTCAGCGACGGCGGGATCGCCACCGCATAAGCGTCGCGCAGGCTGTTCAGGAAGGGCTCGCCGAGCGCCAGGCTGGAGCCGACGAGAATGACGCGCGGGGGCGCGAACAGCGTAACGATATTGGCGATCGTCAAACCCACGGCCTCACCGGCGCGGATCGCCGAGGCGATCAGCGTATTGTCCTCGGCCTTGATCAGCGCCTGCGCATGCGTCATGCCGCGGCCGAGACGGATCGCTTCGGCAAACCGGCCATCCGCCTGCTGGTCTCCGAGGATGGCGCTCTCGCCCGCCTGCGTCGAGAGCCGGACCGTTCCCTGCGGTCCCATGCCGAGCACGAGGTCGCCGAGATTGTGGCTGAGGCCACCGGCACCACGGAACAGCTGGTTGCCGTGCAGCACTCCGAGCCCGAGCGTTTGTTCGAGCGAAATCAATACCATGTCTTCGAGATCGCGGGCCTTGCCGAACCAGTGATGGGCAAGCGTGATCGCATGCGCGTCGCTCTCGACGATCGTCGACGTGCCAAGCCGCGCCGTCATCTCGGCTGCGAAATCCACGTTTACATCGCGGAAGATCGGGCTGCTGCGCACATGGCCGGTGCGGTGCTCTATGACCCCGGGCAGGCCGAGGCAGACCGTATCGACATCCTCGAGCGACAATCCAGCATCGACGACACAACGGCGCACGCCATCCTCGACGAGATCGGCGATTACGGCGATCGGCTGGCGGTCGATGCGGATCGGCAGCGTCAGCTTCGAGAGCACGTCGCCGCGAAAGTCGGTGACGACGAAGATCATCCGGTTGGCGGCGATCTTGGCGCCGACGACGCGGGCGGCATCCGGGTTCAGTTCCAGCATGACGCGTGGCCTGCCGCGCGCCGCCTCGTTGCGGATATCGCCTTCGTGACGTGGCAGGATCAGGCCGTCGTCGAGCAGCGATGCGGTGATCGCCGAGACTGTTGTCGTCGACAGTTCGGTGCGCTCGCTGATCTCAACGCGCGAAATCGGCCCGTGGCGCCGGATCGTGTCCAGCACATTCAAGCGATTGATTGCACGCATCAATTCGGGATCTGCGGTCTTCATGAAAAACTAGCCGGGCAATCGCATCTCTGGCCGAAACAGCCACGTAATTTCGTCGGGGTACGAATTAAATAACAGGCACATCCCGCCCACTGTCAAGCGCGATCGGCAAAAAATCAGGTAGTCGGGTTGACAATCGGGCCAAGCTCCATTGAATTATTCCGCATTGGGGAAAAATTGGTGAGGACAGTTCCCCTGGGAGGAAAATCATGACGTATATGCACAAGGGCCTGGCCCTTCGCGGCAAGCGCATTGCATTTCTGGCCGCCGCCGCAGGGGTCTTGCTGATGCTCGGCGCCGGTGCCGCCTCGGCCAAAACGGTCGTCAAATGGCTGCATCTGGAGCTCGATCCGAAATTCGTGGCGAAGTGGGAAGAGATCGTCAAGAAATACGAAGAGCTGCATCCCGATGTCGATATCCAGATGCAGTTCCTGGAAAACGAGGCCTTCAAGGCCAAGCTGCCGACGCTTCTGCAGTCGGACGACGTGCCCGATTTCTTCTACACCTGGGGCGGCGGCGTCCTGAAGCAGCAGTCGGAGACCGGCGCGCTGCAGGAGGTTAGCCCCGCGCTTGACGCTGACGGTGGCAAGCTGCGCAACCAGTTCACCCCGGCCTCCGTCAACGGCATGACCTTTGACGGCAAGGTCTGGGCGGTTCCCTACAAGGTCGGTCTGGTCAGCTTCTTCTACAACAAGGAGCTTTTCGCCAAGGCAGGCGTGAAGGCCGAGGATATCAAGAGCTGGGCGAACTTCCTCGATGCCGTGAAGAAGCTGAAGGATGCCGGTGTCGTGCCGATCGCCGGTGGCGGCGGTGAGAAATGGCCGATCCATTTCTACTGGAGCTACCTCGTCATGCGCGAGGGCGGCCAGAAGGTCTTCGATGCCGCCAAGAAGGGCGAGGGCGAAGGCTTCCTGGATCCCGCCATCATCAAAGCCGGCGACGATCTGGCCGAGCTTGGCAAGCTGGAGCCTTTCCAGCCCGGCTATCTCGGCGTGACCTGGCCGCAGGCGCTCGGCGTCTTCGGCGACGGCAAGGCCGCGATGATCCTGGGCTTTGAAAATACCGAAGCCAACCAGCGCAAGAATGCCGGTGACGGCAAGGGTCTCGCCCCCGACAATATCGGCCGCTTCGCCTTCCCGACCGTCGAAGGCGGTGCCGGCAAGGCAACCGATACGCTCGGCGGCCTGAACGGCTGGGCGGTCACCAAGAAGGCATCCAAGGAAGCGCTCGACTTCCTCGCTTACCTGACCAACGCCGACAACGAACGCGAGATGGCAAAGAACGCCATGTTGCTGCCGGTCGCTGTCGGCGCCGATGATGGGGTCGTCAACCCGCTACTCGCTGAATCCGCCAAGCAGCTGGCTGGATCCACCTGGCACCAGAACTTCTTCGATCAGGATCTTGGCGCCGCTGTCGGCCGCGTCGTCAATGACGTCTCGGTCGAGATCGTCTCGGGCCAGATGAGCTCGAAGGACGGCGCCCAGCAGATCCAGGACGCTTTCGAACTCGAGCAATAAGCCTCCCAGCAAGCACTCCCGGCGCCGCGCGGCGCCGGGATATGACACGCGCATGCGAAGGCAGGACATATGGCTGAGATTTCCGTTTCATCAGGCGTTCGGACCGCGCCGCCTAGCAAGGCCGCCCGAAAGAACCGCAGTTCGATCGCCCACGACCGCTGGGCCGTGCTCCTGCTTTTCCTGCCGCCGGCGCTGATCCTCTTCACGCTCTTCGTCATCATGCCGATGGGCGAGGCTGCCTGGTACAGCCTTTACAAGTGGAACGGCTACGGCACGCCGACCGAGTATATCGCGCTCAAGAATTTCCAGGTGCTGTTCCGCAATGCCGCCTTCAGCCAGGCGCTGATCAACAACGGCCTGATCATCGTCGTTTCCATCGCCATCCAGGTGCCGCTGGCGATCTGGCTGTCGACGATGCTGGCGCATCGCATCCCCGGCGTCGTCACCTACCGGCTGATCTTCTTCCTGCCCTATGTTCTTGCCGATGTCGCCGCCGGCCTGATCTGGCGCTTCGTCTATGACGGCGACTACGGGCTGTTCGCGGCGATCGCCGGCTTCTTCGGCATGGCCAATCCCTATGTGCTCGCCGACAAGGACGTGGCGATCTATGCGGTGCTCGGCGTCGTCGTCTGGAAGTATTTCGGTTTCCACATGATGCTGTTCATCGCCGGTCTGCAATCGGTGGATAAGAACGTGCTGGAAGCTGCCGATATCGACGGCGCCTCCGGCTGGCAGAAGTTCCGCTATATCACCTTGCCGCTGCTTGGCTCGACGCTCAGGCTTTCGATCTTCTTTGCCGTCATCGGCTCCCTGCAGCTCTTCGACATGATCATGCCGCTCACCGGCGGCGGTCCCTCGAACTCGACGCAGACGATGGTGACCTTCCTCTACACCTACGGCGTCATGCGCATGCAGGTCGGTCTCGGCAGCGCCGTCGGCGTCGTGCTGTTCATCATCTGCGTCACGCTCGCCTTCGGCTACAAAAGGATATTCATGCGCAATGACTGATACGACCGACACCATTCGCATGCCCGCGACGACGAAGGTCTATCTCTACGTCTCGCTGACGCTCATCGCCGCCCTGGTGCTGATCCCGCTGCTGACGACGGCGCTCGGCGGCTTCAAGACGCTCGGCGACCTGCGCGTCAATCCCTTCGGACTGCCCGCCACGTGGCAATGGTCGAACTATACCGATATCCTGTTCGGCGAGCGCTACTGGCTGCAGATTTTCAATTCGCTGGTCATCGCCGTGCTGACTGTGTCGCTGACGCTGATCGTCTCGTCGATGGCGGCCTTCACCTTTGCGCATGTGCGCTTCTTCGGCTCGTCCTTCCTCTTGAACTACTTCCTGCTCGGGCTGATGTTTCCGGCGGCGACCGCCATCCTGCCGCTCTTCATCCGCATCCGCGATCTAGGACTGCTGGATACCTATTGGGGCGTGGTGCTGCCGCAGGTCGCCTTCGGGCTCGGCATGAGCATCCTTCTTTTTAGAAACTATTTTCGCAACCTTCCGGAAGAATTGTTCCAGGCGGCTTTCGTCGATGGCTGCGGCTACATGCGCTTCTTCTGGTACATCTCGCTGCCACTGTCGCGGCCGATCATCGCCACCGTCAGCATCATCTCCTTCGTCGGCAGCTGGAACAGCTATATCCTGCCGCTGATCATGCTGAATTCGGAATCGAAATATCCCTGGCCGCTCGGCATCATGGTCTATCGCGGCGAATTCGGCACCGAATGGCAGCTGGTACTCGCCTTCATCACCCTGACGATCATGCCGACCGTCATCGTTTTCTTCCTGGCCCAGAGACACATCATCGCCGGCCTGACGGCGGGCGCGGTCAAATCCTGATGTTGCCGTTTGTGCCGCGGCCGCTACGATGGCCGCGGCACGGCATCATGGGAGAGCAGACGGTTGGCACCGATAAAGGTCGATCCGGAGAAGGTTCGCGAATTCAAGACGAAGCAGGATTTCTGCGACTGGCTGGCCGCGCATCACGACCGTGAAAGCGAGGTCTGGATCCGTATCTTCAAGGTCGCATCCGGCTTGCCGTCGATCACGCCTGTCGAGGCGATCGACGCGGTGCTTTGCTGGGGCTGGATCGATGCGGTCAAGAAGAGCCTGGACGAAAAGAGCTATCTCCAGCGCTACACGCCGCGCGGCAGGAAGAGCATCTGGAGCCAGATCAACGTCAACAATGTCGCCCGCCTGGTCGCGGAGGGCCGGATGACCGAGCATGGCCTTCGCGAGGTCGAGGCCGCGAAATTGGATGGCCGATGGGACCGGGCCTATGGCAGCGGCAAGGACCTGAAGATCCCCGACGATCTGCAGGCGGCGATCGATGCCGATCCCAAGGCGCAAGCGATGCTTGCGGCGCTCAGCGCGCAAAACCGCTTCGCGCTCGCCTTCCGCGTGCACAATATGAAGACGCCCGCGGGCCGCGAGCGGAAGATCGCCACCTTCGTCGAGATGCTGGCGAAAGGCGAGACGATCTATCCGCAGACAAGGAAGCCGAAGGTCTGAATCTTAGAGATCGGCCTTGTCCCAGAGCGCGTGGAAATGCTGGACCGGGCCATGGCCGGAACCGACGGTGAGCGTTTCTGCAGCCGCAACGGCATCGGCGAGATATTGCTTGGCGATCGCGACGGCTGCTTCCGGCGTTTTGCCCTTTGCAAGCTCGGCGGCCAAGGCGCTCGACAGCGTGCAGCCGGTGCCGTGCGTGTTCTTTGTCGGAAGCCTTGGCGCCTCGAACCAGGTGATATGGCCGGCGCTTGCCAGCACATCGGGGCTGTCAGTGCCGCCGAGATGGCCGCCTTTCAACAGTACCATGCGCGGTCCGCGATCCAGCAGTTTGCGCGCCTGCTGCTGCATGGCATCGCGGTCTTGGGCGTGGTCCTCGCCGAGCAGCGCTGCCGCCTCGGGCAGGTTCGGGGTCAGCATCGTTGCCAGCGGCAGAAGACGGTCGGTGAGCGCGCCGATCGCGGCGATATCGAGGAGGGCGGCGCCGCCCTTGGCGATCATCACCGGGTCGAGCACCAGCGGGATGCCGCGATGCGGATGCAGCGCATCGGCAATTGCCTCGGCGATCCCGGCATTGGCTATCATGCCGATCTTGACGGCATCGACGCGGACATCGGCAAAGACCATGCGGATCTGCTCGGCGACGAAATCCGGCGAGACGGTCTGCACAGCCGAGACGCCGGTGGTGTTCTGCGCAGTCAAGGCGGTGAGCACAGCCATGCCATAGGTGCCGCGGGCGGAGAATGCCTTGAGGTCGGCCTGGATGCCGGCGCCGCCCGATGGGTCGGAGCCGGCGATCGAGAGAACGTTGCGGATCATTGTCCTGCCTTTCTGATGCGTTCGGCGATTGCAGCCGTCGCCGCTTGCGGATCCGGCTGGCCACAGATCGCCGAGACGACCGCAAGCCCTTCCGTGCCCGTTGCGAGCACTGGCTCCACATGTTCCGCCTTCAGGCCGCCGATTGCCACCGAGCGAACCGGGCAGACACGAACCAGCTCCGCCAGACCTGCGATGCCGATCGGTTGCTTGTGATCCGGCTTGGTCGCCGTCGCGAAAACGGGGCCGATCCCCGCATAGTCGACGATGGCGGGATCGACGGCTGCGGCAAGCGCATGCGTCTCGACCGAAAGGCCGAGGATCATATCAGGGCCGATGCGGTGGCGGGCCTCGGCGGCGCCGAGGTCCTCCTGGCCGATATGCAGCCCATCGGCGTTGAGCGCGATTGCCGCTTCCACATCGTCGTTGACAACAAGCAGTGCTCCGCTTCCTGACAGGACCCGCTGCAGTGCCCGGCCCGTCTCGATCATCTGCCGGGTAGTCGCCGTCTTGTCGCGCAGCTGCACGATGGTCGCCCCACCGGCGACGGCTGCGCGGGCGGTCTCGACAAGCCCGTACCCGGCGCAGAGCTCCGGGTCGAGGACGAGATAAAGGGAGAGGTCGAAGCTCTTCACGCCTGGCTGATCCTTGCTGCGGCGTCGAGTGCCGGACCATCGAGCGCGGCAAGCGCATCGAGGAAGCGCCAGGAGAAGGATCCGGGCCCCTTGGCTTCCTGTGCCGCCTGTTCGCCGGCGACGGCAAACATTGCGAGAGCGGCGACCGTCGCATCGAAGGTCTCGTCAGAGGCGACCGCGGCGAAGGCGCCGGTCAGGCAGGTCAGCGAGCAGCCGAGCGCGGTGATCTGCGGCATCAGCGGCGAACCGCCGGAAATGCGAACGGCGCGGGTGCCGTCGGTAACGAAGTCGACCGGGCCGGTGACCGCGACAACGGCGCCATATTGCGCCGCGATGCTGCGGGCAGCACCTTCCGCCTGCTCGACGGGATCGCGGCTGTCGACGCCCTGGCCACGGCTTTCGCTGCCGGCCAGCGCGATGATTTCGGATGCATTGCCGCGGATGATCGCCGGGTTGAGGTCGAGAAGTGCCGCGACGCTTTCGCGGCGGAAGCCGGTGGCGTAATGCGCCACGGGGTCGAGAACCCATGGCTTGCCGTTGCGCGCGGCAGCCTTCGCCGCCTGTTTCATGCCGCTGACCCAGGCGGGCGAGAGCGTGCCGATATTGATGGTCAGTGCACCGGAGAATGCGGCGAATTCACCGGCTTCCTCTTCGGCATGGACCATGGCGGGCGAGGCGCCCGCGGCCAGCACGACATTGGCGGCGATATTCATCGCGACATAGTTGGTAATGCATTGAACGAGCGGCGGCGCGGCGCGCAGCGCGGTCAGCAATTGCCCGGGTGATCTGGAAGTCGTCATCTTGCGTCCCTTTTGGGGCGGGGCAAGACGCGGGAGGCCAGGCACATGGAAGCGAAGGGCCTCGAGCGACTCCCTCCGCCAGCATTATCTGGTTCAGGTTCGAAGGGTACTTCTCAGCCCGCCTTTCGGCGAACGCCCCTGTCTCTCAACACCACGGTCATCGCAAATTATCGGCGGCTTGTCACGCCCTATCAGTTGAGCCGGGCTTCCCCGCTGACGATGCGCTGCTCATCGGCGCCGAAGAGATGTACGGCATCGTGAATGGGCGCCACCTTCAGGACATCGCCGGGTGCAGCCCTGATCCGCTCGCGGAAGACGCAGCTGATCGTCTGCGCGCCGAGCCGCGCAATCACCAGTGTTTCCGATCCGGTGGGCTCGACGACGACGGTGGTGATCTCGATGCCATTGGGGTCGAGTTGCAAATGCTCCGGGCGGATCCCGTAGGTCACCGCGTCGGCGGGGCGACGGTCGCTCGGCAGGGTGATGCCATCCTCGGTGCGGAAGCCCGTATCCGTCATGCTGCCCTTGATGAAGTTCATCGCGGGCGAGCCGATGAAGCCGGCGACGAAGAGATTGTTCGGCCGGTCATAGAGGTCGAGCGGCGAGCCCGACTGCTCGATGCGCCCATCCCTCATGACGACGATCTTGTCGGCCATGGTCATCGCTTCGATCTGGTCATGAGTGACGTAGATGGTCGTCGTCTGCAGCCGCTGATGCAGCTCCTTGATCTCGGAGCGCATCTGCACGCGTAGCTTGGCGTCGAGATTGGAAAGCGGCTCGTCGAACAGGAAGACGGCGGGATCGCGCACGATCGCCCGGCCCATGGCAACGCGCTGGCGCTGGCCGCCCGAAAGCTGCTTCGGATAGCGTTCGAGCAGGCTTTCGAGGCCGAGGATCTTTGCGGCATTGCCGACCCGCTTGTCGATCTCCGCCCGCGGCATGCGCTTCAGCCGCAGCGAAAAGCCCATGTTCTTGGCAACGGTCATATGCGGGTAGAGCGCGTAGTTCTGAAACACCATGGCGATGTCCCGGTCCTTCGGCGCCAGTTCGTTGACGACATGCTTGCCGATCTGGATTTCGCCTGACGTGATGCCTTCGAGCCCGGCGATCATTCTGAGCAGCGTCGATTTTCCGCAGCCGGACGGGCCGACGAGGACGACGAATTCGCCGTCACGGATATCGACCGAGACGCCCTTGATAGCCTTGAACGCGCCGTAGTCCTTGCGAGCATTATTGACTGAAACATGAGCCATTATCGTCCTCCCCAGGCTGCGATCAAAGCTTGTCCAAGACGGTTCTGAGATAACCGAGGCCGACGCGTTCGCCCTCCTTGCGGGCCTCCAGGTCCTTACCCGGCCAGCCATAGGCGGCGTCCTCATGCTCGATGGAAATCGTGCCGTCGAAGCCGTAGCTGCGCGCCTGCTTCAGGAACCTCGACCAGTCGAGCAAGCCAAGACCCGGCAGCTTGTACTGCCACCAGCCCTTGCCGTGATAACCGACGGCCTGCAGCGCGGTCGCATCGACCGCCGTGTCCTTGGCATGCAGGATGGCGATGCGATCCTTGACGGCATCCAGCGCCAGATAGGGATCGATACCCGTCCGCAGAAAATGCGAGGGGTCGAATTCGAGCCCGAAACGCCGGTCGGGAATGCGCTTGAACAGCTCCTCGTAACCTTTCGGCGTTGTGCCGACGAAATTGTCTTTCGGCCCAGGCCAATTCTCGATTGCAAAGGTGAGGCCGCTGGAAGCGGTCTCGGCGATCAGGCCGTTCATGTAAGCCGCGAAATCGTCGTAGTTGGCCTCGTCGCTGGCATCGTCATTGCGGCCGGGGAAGATGACGAAAACCGGCACGCCGGTTTCGCCGATCGCCTGCGCGAATTCCGCGGTGCGCGAGCGCAGATCCTTGCGCTTGACATTATCGGCGTCGAGCTGGTTGCCGAAATAGGTGATCGAGGAGACGAAGAGGTTGCGCTCGCGGGCAAGCGAGACGGCGGCCTTCACCCTGTCAGGGGTCTTGATGTGCCCGCCGACATCGATCTCGATGGCATCGAAACCAGCGGAAGCTGCGAAATCCACCACTTCTTCAAGCGGCCGGTCGTTGAACGTCGACGTATAGAAACCGATCCTCATCAAAATCCTCCCATGCGCCGCCGCAGCGGCCGTGCTAATTGTTCAGGCGATCCATGTATTTCAGCGGTGAACGGGTACGTTGAACCTCATCCGATGACGCCAGCATCAGCGCGGCGGCCATCGGCATCGCGGCCGCCCCGATCGCCGAGGCATCCTCGCCGAGCGAGGCGCGGTGGATCGAGGGCAGGGCGCCGTCGCTGGCGTCCAGATGCTCATGCACATAGCGCAACAGCTCGTCGATCATGCGGATCGGCAGCCGCCCGCCGACCAGGATGGCATCGGGATCGACGATCATGCCGACATGGCGGACGGCGACGGCAAGATGCGCGCTCATCTCCTTAAGCCACTGCGAGACCAGCCGCTTGCCGCGGGCATCGAGCGTCAGGAGATCCTGGGGCACGCTGACCTTGATCCCATGTTCGGCGAGGAACTGATAAAGGCAGAAGAGCGAGAAGATCTCGCCGAGCAGGCGAACCTTCTGTGTGCTTTCGTCCTTGCCGTCGGCGATCGGCACCCAGCCGATTTCACCGCTGAGGCCCATCGCACCGCGATGGCCGTTACCGTCGAGAACGAGACCGCCGCCGGGGCAGGCGTTGACGGCGATATAGAGGAAGCTGCGGCTCTCGGCGCCGAGCCCGTAATCGAGCTCGGCCAATGCGGCAGCGTTGGTTTCGTTTTCGATGAAAACAGGATGCTGCGTCAGATCCTCGAGGGCAGCGCGCACATCGAATTCCATCCATTCCCAGTAGTCGGCCGGCCTGCCGGGGAAGGCGATTTCGCCGAGCCAGTCGGGCATCGCCAGGCCGATGCCGGCCAGATGTGCGTCATCGATCAGGCGGCTGCGCTGGAAATGCGATATCGCGTCGGCCGACAGCTGCATGAATTCGGCCGGCAGGATGTAGCGCTTCTCGTGATGGACGCGGGCGCGGACATTGCCGACGGCATCGACCGCAAGGATGGTCAGGTGATCGCGATCGATATTGATGCCGATCGCGAAGAATGCGTCCGGATTGATCTCGAGCTCGATTGCCGGCTGGCCGCGCAAACCATGGCGGCGGCGAGCCTCGATGATCAGCCCTTCGTCGAGTAGGCGGTCGACGATGCGGGCGATCGCCGGCTTGGTGAAGCCCGTCTGCCTGGCGATCTCCGCGCGCGAAATCGGCGCCTGCCGGTGGATGCAGCGCAGCACGACCGCGCGGTTATGCTCGCCCGCATCCTCGACATTGGCCCCGCTGAGATCGGGGGAGAGCTTGACATCAGGGGTCTGGTTCATGATCGCGATCCTTCGTCTTCCATCGACATCAGAGCCGCTCTCATCCCTTCACCGCGCCGCTTGTCATCGCGCCCAGGATCAATCGCTGGAGCGAGAGGAAAGCCACGATCGCCGGTACGACGGAGATCAGGCAGGCGGCGGCGAGCAGCTGAATGGACGAGTCGGTCTGCATGCCACGGAAGTTAAAGATCCCGACGCCGATCGGCATCAAGTTGTTTTGCGTCAGCAGCAGAAATGGCACGAGGAACTGCGACCAGCCGGCGATGACGGTGATGATGAAGACGGAGGCGATGCCCGGCGCCGAGAGCGGCAGGACGATCCGCCAGAAGACGGAGAAGCGGTTGCAGCCATCGATCATCGCCGCTTCATCGAGGCTGCGCGGGATGCCGTCGACGGTGCTCTTCAGGAGCCAGGTCGCGAGCGGCACGCCGAGCGCGATATAGACCATGACCACGGCGAAATGCGTGTCGAGCAGGCCGAGCTTGTTCATGTAGCGGTAGAGCGGAACCATGATGACCAGCGGCGAGATCATCTGGAAGAGCAGCAGTCCCATCATCGACAGGCCCTTGCCGCGGAACTGGAAGCGCGAGAAGGCATAGGCCGCCGGCAACGCGACGATCAGCACCCCGAGGCCGCTGAGGGCGGCGAGCTTCAGGCCGTTCCAGAGGTAGATGGGAAAGTAGCTGTTGTTGAGAACCGTGATGAAGTTCTCCATCGTCGGGTTGTGCGGGATATAGCGGGCGACGCCGCGATAGATTTCCCGCCGGTCGCGAAGCGCCATCGACAGGAGATAGCTGAGGGGGCCGGCGAAGAAGACGAACATCGCCAGCATGAACAGATAGCTCAGAAAGTCGCCGAGGCGGGTGCCGGTGCGCCTGCTGCTCATTGCTCTTCCTCCTTGGGCAGGAACGACGCATAGACGAAGGCAAGCCCGAGGCTGATGATCAGCATCAGCACCGACAGCACGCTGCCCCCCGACAGATCGTAATTTCTGAAGACGATGTTGAAGACATAGAGCGAGATCACCTCGGTCGCGCGGCCGGGGCCGCCGCCCGTCAGCGTGATGATCGCATCAAAGGTGTTGAGCGTCATGATCGTGATCAGGATCATGTTGACGAGGATTGCGGCGCGCAGCTGCGGAATGGTGACGAAGAAGAACTGCTGCGTGCCCGTCGCGCCATCGACTTCGGCCGCTTCGTAGAGCGACGGATCGATCGCCTTCAGCGCCGCATACATGACGACCATCGAGAAGGCCGTGCCGCGCCAGATGTTGGAAATCAGCGCCGACCAGGGCGCGATCGACGGATCGGAAAGCCAGGCGACAACTGGCAGATGCATCATCCGCAGGATGCTGTTCAATGCGCCATAGGGCGCTTCGGAAAACAGCATCTGCCAGATGATACCACCGGCAATGCCGGGCACGACCCAGGCGACGAGGGCGGTGGTTCTGAGAATAGTGGTGCCGAACAATCCGCGCTTTTCGCCGCGAACGACGACGACGGCGACGGCAATCCCGAGAATCTGCTGGCCGACGACGCTGCCGCCGACGAAGACGAGGGTGGCCCACATGATATCGGGCAGCTGCGGCGAACTCAGCGCGTTGGTGATCGAGCCGAGCGTATATTCCTGGTTATCGCCGATCAGCGTCGCATTGGTGAAGGACAGCCGGAAGACGTCGATCACCGGGTAAAGATAGAAAATGCCGATGACGATGATGACGGGCATGATCCAGGGCAGGGGCGCCCCGGCGAAACGGCGCATGAACGATCTGCTGTGAGGCGGGCTGGCAGCCTCGATGGCGATGGGGCTCATTGGGCTTCTCTATCCGGGTTTGACGGGACCGGCGGCCCCCGTCATGGGCGCCGCCGCGATCTCAAATCGTTAGAGACGCTTGTAGGCCTCCAGCGTCGCGTTGAACGCGGCGTTCAGAGCATCTTCGGGCTTCTTGGTGCCGGAAAGCACGTCGCCCATCATGATCTGGATCTGGTTGGAGATCTCAGGATAGATCGGCGCACCGGGACGTGCCTGGCCATTCACCAGGGCATCGGCGAAGGTCTTGTTGGCCTCGGTCGCGAAGACATCGTACTTCGTGAACAGCGACTTGCGCGTCGGCAGCTGCTGCTGCAGCGCGTTGGCCGGGCCCATATAGACCTCGCGGGCGAGGTTGGCGCACATCTCGACCTTGTCCTTGTCCTTGGCAAAGGACGCGATCGTCCAGCCGCCTGTTCCGGTCGAGCGCTGATCGGCGGTCGGGCCGGGGATCGGCGAGAAGGTCCAGTTCTTGAACTCGTCGTCGTCGAGCGTCGCCTTCAGCTGCGCGTATTGCCAGTTGCCGCCGATGAAGAGCGCCGTGGTGCCCGCCGCCGCTGCCGCGTTCAGGTCGTCGTAATTGCCGATCGTGGTGACACGCTTCGGCGCAGCGCCTGAATCGACGAGGTCCTTGTAATAGTTGAGGGCCTTGAGGAATTTCTCCTTGTTGTCGCCTTCGCCGAAGACGGGTTTGCCGGAATCGTCGACGAGCTTGCCGCCGAGCGCCCAGTAGTTCGCGAGCCAGTCGAAGGTCGAGCCTTCGTAACGGCCGGCATTGAAGAGGATACCTTCCATGCCTTCGCCAACGGACGCGATGCCGGCCTTCTTCAGGTCGTCCCAGGTCTGGGGTGCATCAGCCACGATCGACTTGTTGCGATAGAGGACGCGCAGATCGGTGTCCCACCACCAGGCGCGGATCGTCTGATCCTTGTCGGTGATGCCGCTGCGGATGAAGGGGAAGAGGTCGTCGATTTCTTCCTTCGAGAAATAGGGCGTGAAGTCGGCGAGAACCTTGTTGACCATGAACTGCGACAGCACGAAGGAGTCGACGGCGGCGCAATCGGGCGCGTTGCCGGCCTTCGCCTGCTCCAGCATCTTAGCCTGCTCGGTGCCGATATCGGCCGACATGAACTGCATCTGCAGCTTCCAGTCGGGATGCTTCTTGATGAACTCGACGAACAGCTTCTGGTAGCCTTCGGCAATCGCCGGGTCGGCATTGTTGGGACTATCGTTAGTCAACCGCACGATGAGCGTCTTCGGGGCATCGGCAGCGCCGATACGGTCCTTGGTCGCCAGTTCTTGGGCAAATGCGGCAGGCACTGAAAATAACATTGTGCTCAGCGCTAATGCGCTGACGAACGCTCTCTTCATGATGGGTCTCCTCCCCATTTTCAACGGATACAGCCTGGTGGTCAGTTGACCTCTCCTCAATTCCATGCTGCATTAATTAGATTAAGTTACTTTGATTTGATGTCAAGCCAGGCTTGGGAGGAATGAGATGCTGGCGACATTCAATACAAGCTAGGCGGGCTGAACCGCACTTTCCAACGAGATCGACAAGGCGTTTTGCGGAGATCCGCAACACGCAAAGGATGTGTTTTGCCCGGCTGCCGTGGCGGCAGCCGCACCCGATATCTATGGAGGATAGAATGCGATTACTCATTCTCGGCACTGGCGGAATGGCCAATCAGCACGCCATGCGGTTCAAGGAGATCGAAGGCGTCAGCGTCGTCGGCGGTGTCGATGTCGTGCCCGAGCGGCTGGCGGCTTTCTGCAGCGAACACGGTATCGCCCATCAGTTCAGCTCGCTCGAGGACGCGCTTGCCTGGGGCGAATTCGATGCGGTGGCGAATGTCACCCCCGACCGCATCCACCACCCGACGACGCTGCAGGCGGTTGCCGCCGGAAAGCATGTCTTCTGCGAGAAACCGCTGGCGACCGACGCCACCAAGGCGATGGAGATGACCGAGGCGATCGAGAAATCCGGCAAGGTCGGCATGGTGAATTTCACCTACCGGAACTCGCCGGCGCTGCAGAAGGGCCGGCAGATGGTGCTCGCCGGCGAGATCGGCGAAGTCAGGCATGTCGAGGCGTCGCATCTGCAGAGCTGGCTGGTCGGCCGCCACTGGGGCGATTGGAAGAGCGAGAGCAAATGGCTCTGGCGCCTCAGCAAGAAGCATGGCTCGAACGGGGCGCTCGGCGACATCGGCATCCATATCGTCGACTTCGCCTCCTATGGCTCCGGTCTCGACGTCGCGCATGTCTTTGCCCGGCTGAAGACCTTCAACAAGGCGCCGGGTCACAAGATCGGCGAATACGACCTCGACGCCAATGACAGCTTCACGATGAATGTCGATTTCACCACCGGCGCAATCGGCACCATCCAGGCAACCCGCACCGCCGCCGGCCAGATGGACCAGCTGCGCCTTCGCGTCTATGGCGAGACCGGATCGATCGAGATGATCTACGACACCGGCAAGTCGACGCTGCGCGCCTGCCTCGGCGAGGACGTCCACACCGCGACCTGGCGCGATGTTCCCTTCGATCCTGTCGAGACCAACTACCAGCGTTTCGTGCAGGCGGTTCGCGCCGGCAAGACGCAGGAGCCGTCCTTCCGGCGGGCTGCCAATATCCAGAAGGTTCTGGACAAGGCGCTCGCTTCCGACCTCAGCCATACGGACGAGGCACTGGCTTGAGATCAGGCCGAGACGGGCGGCAGCAGCGTGTTGAGGAAGGGCAGGAGTGCTGCCCCCAGCGCAACGCCGCCGCCGCTGAAGCTTGCCGGTTTCATCGGCGAGATCCAGGGTGTCAGGAAGGGGCGCTTCGAGGTATCGCGGCGCTCCACCGACAGCTGATGGATCAGCGCCTCGATGACGCCGCGCGGCAGATCGCTGCCGATCATGATGACGCTAGGCGCGACGAAACCGGCAATGCCGATGATCGGATCGAGCAGGTGGCTCGCGACATCACGGATCCATTGCGCCAGCTCGGGCGAGGAAATGTCCTCGCCTGACAGCAGCCGGGCACAGTCTGCCTTGCCGACGGCAGCGCAAAGCGAGCCGAAGCCGGCAACCTTGTTCAGCGAAACGTTATCCGGCCCGGTCCGCATCTCGCCGATACCGCCGGCACGGCCGTGAACGCCGGAATAGGGAACGCCGCGAACCAGAAATCCCGCCTGCACGTCGTCATCGAGCACGATCATCGCCAGGCCGCCCGCAGGCGCCGGCGTGCCGATCGTGCGCTCGGCGAGCAGGCCCGCGGTGCATTCGTTTTCCGTCTCCGGCCTTGGCAGGCCGGATAGAGCGGCGAGCTCTTCGCTCTGAGCCTCGCTCCAGATGTTTGAGGCAATGCCGACGCCGACGATCGGCAGATCGGCATGGCGCTCGATCATCGATCCGATGGCCTCGCTGACAGATGCCGTGGGGGCCGCCGGATCGAGAGAGAAATAGATGCGGTCGTGAACCTGGCCGCTGAGATCGATCAACACCGCCTCGCTGCGGCGGGCGCGCACCCGGATGCCGATCGAATAGGCGCCTTCCGGCCGCAGCGCGAATTCCGTCGCGGTCGGACCTCCGCCGGCGCCATTGCGCCGGTTCGAGATGACCAGTCCTTCTTCGCCAAGGCGGCGCAGGATATTGGTGATGCCGGGGCCGGTCAGGCCGGAATGCTGGCCAAGCTCCATGCGCGTCAGCGGCCCATGCCGCCGGATCGCCTCCAGGATGACGCGGATATTCCGGTCGGCGATCTCTCCGGATCGCAACCCCACCGTTTTGCCCCGCGCAACGCCCGTCTCCTGGGCCTGACGCCGCGGCCCTGATCGAAGATACCGCATGACCGACTTCCTTGAGCGCTTGTTTGCTTCTTTAGCCGAGAAAGTGATGAAAGTAACGCCCACCCTATCGTAAGTATCTGATTTCCTGCCGAAGAATTCCAAGTCTTTGCATGCGGGCAATTGGCGCCTTGCTTATGGCACAAGCGCCTGCGAATCCTAGATGAGGACGGCGGCCTCACAAAACGGCCGCTGCTGCGAGGAGAATGCAATGCGCAGATCGATGAACATGCTTGCCGCCGCGGCCTTGATCGCACCGATGACCACCGCCGTTCCGGCAAGTGGCGCAAATGCGCTTGAGCGCGCCATCGGCGAAGCCCAGCCCTGCCGATCGCTGAAGGCCAAGGCATCGAGTTTCGGGGTCAGTGTCGAGATCGGGGTCGACAAGCTCGACTATGTGAAGATCGACCAGCTGCAGCTATCGGTGAACGGCAATCTTGCCGACGCCAAGGTTCGCGGCACGCTTGCCTGCAAGACCTCCGACAATGCCATGGTCCAGGGCGGCTTCTCGGCGACCGCCGATGTCAGCGTTCATGTCGATCTCGCGACCTGCAAGACCACCGAAAGCTCGATCGAGATCACCGATACCGGCGGCAATCTCGGCGACGTGGTCAAAAGCCTCAAGGACGAGATCTCCGGCGCGCTGCGCCGCGGCCTCGAACGCAACATGTCCAAGCTCTGCCAGAAGTGAAGGGCGTATCCGATGGCGGCGCGTAGCGCAGGCCTACTCATCCATCGCGCCGCCGCCGGCGGCCCCGAGGTGCTGCTCGCCCATCCCGGCGGCCCCTTCTGGGCGCGAAAGGATGAGGGCGCCTGGTCGATCCCGAAAGGCATCGTCGAAGCCGGAGAGGAGGACCTCGAGGCGGCGATCCGTGAAACGCGCGAAGAACTCGGCGCCGTCATCGACGGCGACTTTCTCCTGCTCGGCGAATACAAGCAGCCGGGCGGCAAGATCGTCGTCGCCTGGTCGGTCGAAGCCGATCTCGATGCCGATCATATCGAGAGCATAGAATTCGAAATCGAGTGGCCACCGAAATCCGGCAAAAGGAAGCGCTTTCCCGAGGTCGACCGCGCCGGATGGTTTTCGCTTGAACAGGCGGCGGAAAAGATGCTCAAGGGACAACGGCCAATGCTGGACGACCTCCAGAAACAGCTGGCATTGTCACCAAAACCACAGTCCCGGAGGACGCCGCATTGAGAACGATCATCATCGAATGGGAGTCGATGAATTCAGGCGCTCTCTACGTCGCCCACTTTCCGGAACCCTTCCCAATGTCCGACGCCGACTACCGCGCATTCGAGGCGGTCTTCTCCAGCTGGCAGCGCCGCTATTGGGAAGGCGTCGGCGAGACGAGGGTGGAGGAAACCAAGGGACCGCAGGCGCTCGTGCGCGCGCTTCGTGGATTGGGATATGAGGTCGCGAGCCGGGGGACTGTGCCGCCGGGTGTGTAGCGGCTCAGTTATCGAGCGAAGCTAGCGATCCTTCTGCGCTCTCCACCGAAGGAGATAGGCGAACCCCGGGGCAATCAGCGCTCCCGCCAGCATCCATTCCATCAGCGTCGGCGGCGTCTCGTCCGGGTCGTGCCCGGTCAAGAAGAGGAAAAGAAAGAACGCAAGAACGGCTGCTGCGATAAGAGCGAGTGAGAGAAACAGGCTCTTGCGTTGGCTTTGCATGGGACGGCTTCTCCCGGAAATGTAGATTGGCTGAAAGCTAGTTGTCGTTCGTTCTCTGGCAAGCGGGTTTACAGCAGAGTGTTCGACTGCGAATAGGCGCAGGTCCGTGAGGCGTCGGATGCCACCACTCGCGCAAATGATGAAACCGGGTAGTTTTGAGCCTGATCAGATGCACAGTTGAAGAATAGCGTTAAAAAGCAATGGCTTATTGATTGGGGTTTTCCATCGCAAACCGGTGGTGACGACAGTTATAGTTGATCACTGAGCCTAAATCCAGCGCGAATCCGGCTCACGCATGGGCCTAACCCCCACAAACAAAACAGAAGTTTCACAGAAGCATAAAAAAAGGCCCGCAACGCGAGCCAGTTTCTACGACTTGTGGATATGGAAAAGTTAGCGACGGAATCGGAAACCCACGTCTTCGACATCGGCTCGACGGTAGAACCGGGTAGCCATCCCCTCCTTGTCGAACGCGGGTACGATCCCATCCGCTTCCAGCAATTCGAACATCGTAATCGGATGAGTTTCATGGATCCGCGACAGCTCCTTGATGGAAATGAACTCCTTCATGAAAGCTTCCACGGCGAGCATCGGGATGTAAAACTTCCGGGCCGCAGTGCGCGGATTTTCGATCTCTACAGTTTCGAGACCGCCAAGGCGCAGCAGGTGCGGTACTGTGACCGAGTTCACTGCCAGCATACGCTGAGCGTCCCGCACGGTGAGGAGAGTTGCGTCAATGGCATCGGGGGCCAAGAGCCGCGAGGCCTTGAAATGGTCCACGACTTCTTGGACATCGATGCGGAGGGCATCGACACGGAAGGCATGGTTTTCGTGGGCGGCAACATTCTTAAGGGTACCGTCGATGATCAAGCGAAGAACCTCGGGCAGCGTCGCACCAGCTGCGCGGCATGCAGACTGGATCGGCATCAACGAGTTATCAGGACCGAGTTCCCTCGCGTTTGCGAAGAGCTTCTCCTGGAAGGCACGCAGGTCCCGGAACCGGATCCGGGCATAGTTGCGCATCTGCGTCCGCGTTTCTACGCGTGGGAGGAGGTTCGCTTCGAGAATTGCGGCCATGGCTGTTTCGGCCAGCCCAAGCTTTTCGCGAGCTTCCGCGCTCGTGAGCGTCCTCGCCGCATCCATGAGAATATCGTGAGCGTCAACGGCATTGAACCAGATTCGGCTCGGAGCAAGAATGCTCTTCTTGATGATGCCAGCTGCGGAAAGCAGCTCGTGGATGCGTTTGTCGAACAGGCCGTACTCGATGCTAGCACTCAGGATCGTGTGGACGTGGCGCTGGCGCACTGGAACAACGCAGATGTCACCGGGGCCAACGGGAAGGGTGCGTTCGGCAATGTCTTGGAAAAGTTCAGCGACTTCGGTGTATGCGGGCCTGCTGGCATTTTCGCGGAGCCAGCGTCCCATCAATCCGAACGCGCCCTGGAAGCTGGGCGCGAGACGATTGTGATTGATAGCAGACTTGACGATTTCGCGAATGGCTGTCTCGCCCTGACGGGCGACATGGAAGCCAATCTCGCGAGGATCCGCCCCTGCGAATTCGACTGGGAGCTGACGCAAGGCAACTTGGTTGCGGTTGATGAAATGACCAAGGTAGTTGCACAGCTCGATTGCCACGTGCGCCTCGAAGCGATCGAGGTACGGCTCGTTTGAAGAGCCGGTGATCCGGGCCTCGGCGTACGCGTCCACCGCAACCAGCGCAGTGGCCGGGACAGCTTTTGCTGCCTGGCTGATCAGCTCATGCTCTGCATCGATGAACCGAGCGAAATCGTCATCCTGTGCCTTGCTGAAGGGAACCTCCGAGAGTGGGCGCTTGTGTGTCGTGCAATTCTTGACGATGCGGGCAGTCCAGCTCGTGCGAACATATGGACGCGTGCTAGGCACGCCCGTCCCCTCCGTGATGTCCTGCATCACGCAGTTGGGACAGAAACGGAAACGCTTTCCACGGCGAGCTTCCTTGTTGAAGGTCGCGGCCCCCAAGCGCCAGCTCCCCGCGCCACCCGCAGTTCGGGACACGATCCAGGTCGCCATATGCTGGGTGTCGCATCCTGCAAGGCTAGCAAACTTTGCGAGGTCCGCAGGGTTTCCCGCGAAGAGTTCCTTGCGACGAATGCCCGTGGTTGCATAGAAGTGTTGCAGCGACGGATAGCCGTTGGCCTTGGCAAAGCGAGAGACCAAGCTCTCGGGAGCCTCGAAGACGGGAAGCGACACTGTTACAGGATCCTGCATTGTTTTATTCCTCGTCCATCTTGAGTGCATACTTGGGCTTCAGGTCCTGCCAGACCGGGCTCAGGAAAATGTTGTCAGCCATCTCGCAGCCGGTATCGCGCTCGTACTCACGGGCAAAATGCTTGATGGTGAGGACGACATGCTTGCCCTCCATGCAGCGGAAGCTGGCTGCCTGAACCATTTCAATCAGCGTGCCCCAAGCACCATTGACCGAGTGGCAAAGGCGTCCAAGGAAGTCGTCCCCTTCAAGATCGTCATGGAGAGCCAGGCTGCAACCATCGACGGCGACTGACTTGAGGCACGAATGAACCCAGTCTGCATCGTCGGGGCACTGCAGGCGATGGAACGGTACCAGGACGGAACGGCGGGCGATCTGCTCGTCGCGGCGCAGCTTCTCGATCTTGGGGACACCCGACAAAATGAGGTGGAGGGGCCAGTCCTGGAGATCCACCATCGTCTTGAGGAGGTCCTGGACAGCTTCGAAGGTCGACTCGGAATTGGCACGGATTGCGTGCTGGATCTCGTCGACCTGGATGCAGAGGGTCTCGCGCTGCTTGATAAGCTCGAACATCAGTTCCGTCAGGACCTTCTCCGAGCCCTCGGCGGGCAAGCCGTATGCAGAGACGATCTCAGCCACCAGGTTCTTGCAGGAACTCTGCTTCTTGGCCTTGACGTAAAGGAAGGGCACCTTGGGGGACTTATGCTCATCGACATAGGGCTGGAACTCAGGGATATCCTTGACCAGATGGCGAAGAGCCGTGGTCTTGCCGGTACCTGCGGGACCCGTCACGAAGAGGCAGCGACGCGGAGATGCTGCGCCTGCCTTGAAGTCCTCGATGTTCTCCAAGATCGCGCGGAGTTCATCGAGAAGGGTTTCGTCGCGGCCGCCGCCGTCAATGTAGGTCTTGCGGACATCGACCTTGGTCTTGCGGAAGTCGTTGCGGTCAAAGTTCTTTGCGTTCTGCATGTTAGTCTTCCCACTTGCGGTTGAACTTGGAGGCATTGCGAAGCTTAGGAGCTACGGGAGCGGCATCGACATCGACCACCCGTGCGACCGGGCTTACCGTCCCATCGCGCAGCTCATCACGGGGGATGATGATTTCGGAGGTGACGGGCACGGCCGCGCCTGACTGAGGGGCCGGTTCGTAGCCGGTGAACATCTGGCGACGACGAGTGGCCAGTTCCTGCTGCGACGGGCGCATCGGGCTCATGTCGGCGCGAAGACGAGCAGCTTCGCCGCTCTCGCGAAGACGGTTCACCGCGGAGTACATCGAGCCAAGGCCCGGTTCGCTCTCCTCGTTGTTGGCAGCGAGGTCCGCAGCGCGAGCGGCAGACCATTCTGCTTCCGTCATGTCGGTCATCAGGCCATTCTGGTTTTCAACCAAGAACCAGCCACGCTTGCCCTTTACGAGGATGTCGTTGATGCGGCTGCTGTCGACGAGGACGTCGACCTTCACACGGCCTTCGTCTCCGTATTCGTGGTCGAGCTGAGCATTGCGGTAAGAAAGGCCGATGCGCTTGATGCCATACTGGTCAAGCGTGAGGCGCTCAGGCTTGCCAAAAGCGCGGAGCATTTCCTCGGGCCCGGGGGGCGGATCGAACCCATGCTCATGGCACGCCTCCCACCACGCATTGTGCGGCGAGCGACCACCCAGCGAACCGTGAGGACGATTGTGGTAAATATCTGCGATGCCCAGATGGAAGAGCTCCACGAATTCGTCGATGAACAAGCTCGCGTGTTCCGCGGGCTTGTATTCGCCCTTCTCCTTGATCGAGGCAAAGGTGCGGCCTGCGAAGAAAGCGGTGAAAAGCGGCACGATGATGCGAAACAGGCTTTCGACAAACGGACGATCGGCGGACGCACCGGCCGGAGGCTTGGTGACCGTGATGCCAAGGGCCTGGAGGGACGCCGTTACCTCCTCGACGATATTTTCGTCGCCGTTGTCGAAGATGACTTCGCGCGGCAGGCAGTGACCGGCCCAAGGTGTTTTCGCGCCGACCAGTTCTGATACCAGCGTCTTGTCGGTCATCGTCATGCGCACTGCGTCGAGCACGCCCTGGCCAGTTGGATTGACCAAGGCCTTGATGGCGAGCACGTAGCGCGTAGCGCGATCAATGACGACCACGAACCAGATGCGGATCTTCTTGAGCATCTTGCGCAGCTTTTTCGGAACGAGCTTAAGCCGCCCCGCGCGTGCCCAGAGGGTCATCATGTCCGTCTTGACGCAATCCAGCTCGACTTCCTTGCCGGGCATCTGCGTCTCGTAGCTCCGGATCACCGGTGCAAAATGCTTGAGGGCATAATCGTCGCCCTCGCGGGCGCACATCACATCGAACGCCGGGAAGCTGTCGATGATGTTGAAGAAGGCGGTGCGGCCAAAACGCTGCAACTTTTCTTCGCCAGCTTCCTCGAGCTGGGCATTCTCCTTGAAATGAGCTGCCTTGTACCAGAGGTAGACGTCGATCTTGCGCGGCTTCTCCTTGCTCAAATAGAGCTCGGCATACTCCGTCGCAAAATCAATCGCCTCGGGCTTCCACTTGGTGATCTTGTTTGCGCCCGGACCAAAGTGGCGCGGGAAGAGCGAGAGGATGTTGTGATTGCTCTTCTTCCAGGCGGTGTAGCGGCGCTCGAACGTCGAGACGGACGGTGGCGGCGGCACCCACTCGGTGGTGTCGGCGCGACGGTTCTTGAAGATGAGCTCGTTCCATTGGCGGTCGATCCAAGCCTTGAAGCTGCCGTCCTTGGAGCGCGGGATATGACCCTTCTCCAGGCACTCCTTGTCATATTTTACAAAGAGCTTTTGGCGGAAGATCGCGATCAAGCGATCCTTGGTGCCGTAGTCCTCGGGACGGCGGTCGCCATACAAGAGGTCGAGCAGCTTCACCTCTGCGGTGTTGCGATTGCGCTGGACCGTCGCAGTCTTCTTGTCAATCACGAGGTCGTAGAGCGCCGCCTGCGTAATCATGAAGGGGTTACCTTCTTCATCACGCAGGTGGACGATCGTGCGGTCGTGGGACTGCACGGTGTACTTCGTATCCCCAATGGTGACGACAGGATCCAAGTCCAACGGGATAATAGAAGGGCCGGGCACGCGAGCGGGAATAATGGGCATGGGGTAGTAATTCATCGTAGGTCCTTGAATTTGGGACAGGGGGCAGTCCGGCGCTTAGTGCGCCGTGACCTTGGTCAGCCAAGTGAGTTCGTTGATCTTCTCGCCGGTGGGAGAGAGAAGGATCCCCAGGTCGATAAGGCGCCAGATCGCGATGCGACGAAGGCGACGGCTCTCGCAATGACGCAGGAGATCCCCGAAACGGAACTGGACAGGGCCGCTGGACTTCGCAAGGAAGGCCAAGAGAGTGTCCACCTGGGACTGGTCATGATAGCGGCGGGACCAGATGATGTTCTTGGCGTTCTCGGCTGCTTCGAGATTGCCGAAGGCTTCCGTTACGAGACGGATGTCATCGACCTGCGCAAAACTGGGGTCGGCCTTGATACGCTCGATTTCGTCGAGCAATTTCTCACGCTTCTTCTCGTGCTTGATGACGATGGCCTGCTTGAAGCCGTCTTCATATTCCACGTAGAGATCGGCGGTGTGCTTGTGCATCTTCCCGTCCTCGCCGTGGAAGGCAAACACGGGAAACTGCGAATACATCAGCACTACGTCGCGACGCGCCTGGATGCGAAGTGCGACGCGCAACTCCGTCTCGCTTTCGTGCCAGATAACGACGCCCTTGAAGATGGTCCAGCCGCGAGCAGTCTTTGCCTGCTTGACGGGCGGCTTGCGCGTGGCAAGACCGGCAGTCGGCGGGTTCCAATGGACCTCCTTCTGCGGCTCGATTGCGGGCTTGTTGCAGGGGACTGCAACGGTGTCGCGCAACTTCGGATCCTGCAGGCCGTAAATCTTGGCCTTGTCGGTGCGCTTGTTCAGGAAGTCGAGGCCAGCACGCTTGAGGTTGAGACGATACGCAAGGCCCTTGCCGTGAATTACAGACATTATTTTCGTCCTCTATCGGGATGGGAGATCAGTCGTTTCCGAAGGCAGAGCCGTTCGATATCGGACCGAGAAACCCATCCGGGTGGAGGTCGAGGGCAAGGTGGTGGAATTCATATTCCAACCATTCGATGGCGAGGCCATCGCAGTCGTAGCCAACGAGGCGCGGCCCTGCCGAGCCGTGCTGCGAGTTATTGATCATGCACTTCATCACACAACGTGTGCTCATTTCGCGCTCCTGGCGACAAGTCGTTCACCTGCTGGAACAGCAAGTGACGGAGCGGCGAGAACTGGAGCTTGCTAGAAGCAATCCAGTCGCGCCGTCCATAGGTCGACGGAGGCGCGAGCCCGGGCGAACGCGATCGGACCGTTGTTGGACGGTTCCGAAGGCCAGAAGGCACGGGACTTTATACGGAGGTTGAAGGCAAACTCCGGCACGGAAGAAGTGATGATCTTGAAGTTCGTCGAAGAGAAGTATGTCATGCTACCGTTCCAGTTAACACAGTTGCGTTCGGTGGAGGCGGGTAGCTGCGGGCCTCGTGGGCTCCGCTCGAAAATCGAAGCCTAGAGAATGATCCCGCGGGTAGCCCGCGCTCCGGATAGGTCTAGGTCTATTTCAAACATGCGAAATGTTCCGCTTCGGTTTTCGATTGCCCGGTTATACGCGAACTGTTTCAACTTGAAAGACGGTCTTGGACGTAATGCGCCGTTTCGTTTCGGAATTGTTAAAATATGGTTAATGTTCACGGTTCGTTGCAATTTGAGTCGTCTCGAATTGGATCGAACGTCGCAATAGCATCGGTTTGCGAGAAAGAAGGCTCGTGACCCTTATGGCTGCGTGGAGACGGGCGTCACCAAACGATATCGTCGATCAAAACTTGTGAAATCGTCCGCTTGGGGAGGCGATGCTCTAATGCATCGGTGAACTTGTTGGCGGTGTACGTCTGCTCGTAGCCCACCTGTCTCAGTACGTACCTGACCATTAGCCGCTTGAGCTCATCGCGATGTTCGTTGATCACGCCTGTCAGCCAGGGGAGTGAATCGCCATCTTGGAAGTCGTGCAGGAAGCACGGTTCGTTCAGGTCATGCTCCTGGACCCAATCGTCGATCGGTACTGGCGAGAGATGGATGCCCTTGGCGGAGATCTTCAGGGAACAATTGGCGATCGCCTCGTCAAGGTCACCGTGCGCTGCTTGCTCTAGTATTTGGCGGATTTCCTCATCTGCAGCATCATAGATGTGATCGAGTGCTATCGAAATGTACTCTTCACTCTTCCAGAAAACCGGTGCGACGGGATTTGGATCATTGGACAGGACTGCGGACATCGTTCGGAAACCGGTTGTGATGAGATAGGGGAACGTGATTTTCCGTCCGCGTAAAGAAGAAACTTTACTAGCCCGACCATTTTCTTGCCGAGTTGTCTAACATTGGCCGACCAATGGTACTCGCGGGATCCCTTCTTTGAAGCTCAAAGCGGGTCTTAACCGGCAAAACGCCGTGGTCGCAAGTCGAGGCGTTTGCGGGCCGTGGACGTAATATACGCCGCCGGTCCGAGCCCGGGACAGATTGCAAATCCCTTCTAATTTGGAAGTAGCGCGAAGGGCGGAGGTGAGGCAAGCTCGCACTTAATCGTTCAGTGGCATCTCGCGCTGAGCAACGATCGTGTCGATGGTGGAGACCGCAGATGACATGGGATAGGGCGACTGATTTTTCCGTCATTGACGCTCTTACGTTGTTGTTGACGGTCATTGGTGGAGCATTTGCCCTGTGGCAATACTCCAGATCTAACCGACAATTGGCGGCCCGCGCAGCTGCTGACGAAATCGAGAAGTTTGGATCGGACGAGCACGTGAAGCTCGCATTCCGTCTGATAGACTGGGAGCTTGGCAGCGTGTCCTATGTCGATGAGGTTGGGGCCCGCCACAAAAAATACTTCACGCCTTTGGAATTTCACCTTGCGCTCAGGCATCACTCGCTCCTACGGAGCCAAGTCAGGACGTATGAATCGGCGAAGGACTTGTACAGCATCGCTCGGGCTGCAGAAGGCAAGTTATCCGACGATCTCTTTTCCCCGGTGGAGCAATATGTTCGTGATGCCTTCGACGCCTTTCCTGGAAGGCTAGAGCGAGTTGAAGGTCTCATAGAGCACGGTGTCGTGGGCCAGAAAAGTTTTGGCGACTACTTCTCGTATTGGCTGGAATTGATAGGTGATAAGACCGAATCGCATTTCACGAACGCGAAACGCGCGACCCTTATCGAATACATTAACGATTATCAGTTCAAGGCAGTTATCCGGCTGTTTGCGCGTTATGGCAAGGACATCAAGCTTCCCAATCGCGCGTCCCGGCAGCCAGAGTATTCGCCCACGCCCGGGAGCAGCGACTGACCTACCAGAAACCATTACGAGGGTTTTCGGCCAACGCCCGATGGCAAACGCGCGACTACTTTGGGACGCCGCGAGTTTCAGCCTTTCGCTTCGTAGATTTTGCCCGGCTAGCGGTCTCCGCGCCTTCAACGGTTTTGGCCTTTGCCTTTGTCTTGGCTGACGCCTTGATGTCCGTTCGCTTCGCGCCGCCATTAGGGGCATTTGGTTCCGAGTGGTCGGGCATTCTGGAGTGATCATTCTCGAGGCCCGGATCGTCAAAGGGGATGGACTCGAACACATCTGGACCCTCATTTCGAGCGGCCGCCAGCGCTTCGGCATCTTCCATCATCACAAACTTGACTTCTGCCTCCGTGTATCCAGGATCCCAGTGATCGTTCTCCGGGACATTGCTATGGCCATAGTGGCCGCCCTTGGTATCCCAGGTCTTGGCGTTCCGATTATGCCCACCGGGATCGCGGCCATTCACGGCAGCTTTGGGATGGCCGTTTGGCCATACCTTCGGGATGCCATGGGTCTTTTCGATCCAGCGGCAGAGCTTCCTGACGTTTTCCAACGTAGCCCGCGTCTTTAGTCTGTGGGCAAAACCAACGATTTCAATTTGGATTGCACCATCCCGGTTGGTTTCGACGCCGCCGGATGGGTTCTTCAACGCTCGCGCCGCTTCGTCAGTGTCAATATGCTGGTAGATCGTCGTTGCATCGACGGTAAAGTGTGGATCCGACCTGTGTTTCTTGAAGGCGTCGAAAGCGCCCTGCGCGGTGGAACCCTCTGTTGTGTGGTGCACTATCTTGGCGGGGCCTCCAAGAAAGCTACCTGAACCGCCCGAGATTTTCTTCCATTGCGCCTTTGCAAATTTTGCCATTCTTCCACCTGCAGGCTGGAGTTCACACGTTGCGAAGAGCTGTTTCGAATAATTGCGCCTCACGTTCTCGACGTGACTGCAGACCGGGAACGTTAGGCCATATCCGTTTCATTGAACGAAGATCGGCAGGAATCTTGTCGAAGCTCCCCGATTGCATGTGGGACTTGATATTTCGCATTTCCTTGTAGCGATCGCCGTCCTTAGAGAAGGAGGCGCCACGGTTATAGGTGACGGAAACAAGCGAACCCAAAGCTTCGGCCGGAATTTTGCGCGTGTTCGGCAAGGCCCCTTCGACGATGGCAACCCATCGCGGGATTACCTTGTTTCGGTGCACTTGCAAGGCTATATCAAACGGTATGTCAACGAACGTGGCTAGTTCACGCGCCAGGGGCCCAGCTTTGTCTCCCGTGACACCCAAGGCTCGTTCGAGGGCTGCCGTCATTTGGGGACTTATCGCGCCGTCCCAATCGGCATGCAGCATGATCTTTGTTGCATAGCCCACGTCATAGCCAATTCCAACAGTGACGCCAGACTCTTCCTTCGGCCAAATCGTGTGTCTGTATTTACGCTCGTAAACTTGCTTGCTCGAGACTTCAAACTCAACGATCAAGGCAAAAGACTTGTCCCCGATTGGTGTTGTCGATGCGGGGCCGTGAGGCTGGACCGTCTCCAATGAGTACGTGTCCCTAAGCCATATTAGCCCCTCCCTGTAACCGCGAGCGGCTTCGATTTCGTCTTCGGAAATTGCTGTTTGTGCTACGTGGGCCATGAAATTCCTGTCCCGGATCGTGATTTGATCTTGGCTGCTGCTAGAAAATTCAAGGATGTTAGAATGCAAAATCGCCTAAGCTAAATTGTATACTTAACAGTCGCGAATTGCAACTCAGACATTTATATAGGCGGGCCAACGATTTAGTGATTTTCGGTAACGCGAGACAACTAAGGATAATTAAAATTTTGTGATTTCTTGGGATTTCAGTAAGCCTCGCGAAAAAATACAACCTTGACAGATTTCTTGGAATGGCGGCTTATAACATAAGGGTGAAAACGTATTGACAGTTTAAGTTGAAATACTCTGCGACCTGTAGATTGTCTCGGAATTGCTTCGGCGTGAGATCATCGATGCTTGCGATCGACGCCATCGAGATGCTGAAACGATGCATCACTCGGCATGGAGGGGATAATGGCGGCACAGGATCCATTTGAGGCGATAAGGCAACGCTTCGCCCCTAGTTTGCGTTCTGGCACCGATATTGGTCGCCTTATTGAAGATGCTACGAATGATCTCCTTGCCCGCGGTCCGGTCAAGGTTGGCGACACAATGGAAGTAGCCGAGGCCGCCCCGGCGTTTAATACCGAGGCCATCATACAACGCTATATTAGGCCACCGATGCTGATCAAGGACAATCGGGTCGAGTTCAAGTCAGTGTCTGAATTTCCGGAACTTACTGAAGGAGCCGTGAGGGGAGTGGACGCCATGATCCCTTCCATCGGCCGCGTAGAGTTCTTGAACCACTCCCTGCGCTGGGGCGGTACTGGGTTCATCGTCGAGCGCCTTGGAAAAGGACGAAGTATCTTCGCGACAAATCGTCATGTTGCCGAGCTTGTTTCTCGCCGGGTTCGCGATGGCTCGGCGGTATTCCTGCGATCTAACGTAGGCGTTTTCTACGGAATGAAACTGGACATGCGCGAGGAGGTGAGCTCAATCACGGGCGCATCTTACGAACTACCAGTCGAGCGTGTCCGCTATCTAGCCGACACCGCCGAAGCTGACGTGGCACTCGTCGAAATTCAGACCCGTGAAGAGCTAGATCCGGATCCCCTTCAATTCGCTGCGAAGCCTGCGGTCGACAGGGAGCTTGTAGCGACGATTGGCTATCCGGCATACGACAGCCGGAACGACCTCACTCAGTTGCGGGAGTATTTCGGTGACCTTTACGACGTCAAGAGGTTCTCCGGCGGGTTAGTGATGAAGGAAGGCGGCAGTCTCGTCCTTAGGTATGACTGCACGACGACCGGGGGGTGCTCTGGATCGCCATTGGTTAGCCTTGAGCAGAAGGCAGTAGTGGGCCTTCACTTCATGGGCGAGTTTGGTATCGCGAACGCGGCCGTGGGCGTGGAGACATTGAAACGTCTTCTGTCCGGCGCGGGCGGGCCGGTCGTAACTGGCGCCGATCTGGGTACACTGAAGGAGAGGGCCGACGGCACCCACGAAGCCGTGTATTTCAAGGGAAGGCGCGGCTTCGATCAGGGCTTCCTTGGCAAGGGCTTCGAAGTTGCTTGGCCTAGCTTCAAGGCCGAGGTCGCAGAAGATCTGCAAAAGCCTAGCGATCAAAAGGATGCTGGAAGTTTTGAACTGAGGTACACTAACTTCGGCGTGCTGTACTCAAAGAGTCGTCGTTGCCCGAGAATTACCGCGGTCAATGTCGATGGCGAGAAGGCGGTTAGGATTAAGCGAGGAGATGACCAATGGTTCTTTGACCTACGCATCCCGCGCGATTTGCAATTGGGACAGAAGGCCTACGCCGACCTCCAGATCGACCGCGGACATATGGTTCGGAGAGAAGATCCGAATTGGGGAGCGCAGGCTGCCACCGCCAACGATGACACTTTTCACTACACCAACTCTGCTCTCCAGCATTCAAGCCTGAACCAAGGCAAGACACTTTGGCAAGGGCTCGAGAACTACATTTTGGACAGCGCCCGCACCAACGGGTTCAAGGCGTGCGTGTTCACGGGACCAGTGTTGCGTGCAGATGATCCCCCGCTTCCCGAGAGCGACGAGCTGGTCCCGATCGAGTTCTGGAAAATTGTGGTCATGAAAAACGTCGTGGGCGGATTGCACGCAACTGCGTACCTCCTCAGTCAGGGAGATTTGATCCGCGATCTGCTGCAGAAGCGACGGAGGACGGAATCTGCAGAAGGCTTTGTCCTTGGGCCGTATCGAACTTTCCAGGTCGCAATAACACACATCGAAGAGATTACTGGCTTCCAATTCGGCAACTTGCGAGATGCCGATCCGATGTCGGTTAGCACCGTCGCCGGTGAGTATTCGATTGAAGATGCCGTGATTTACCGCCCCCTTGATACGTTCGAGGATGCGGTGCTTTCAAATGCAGGCAGGAGATCGGTTTAACTCGCAATGTATTGAGGACGGCGAGATGGAAGATCCGGATGGTTCCGACGGAACTGAAAGCGATAACAATGCATCTGGCGACGACGCTGCAGGTACCGCCACGTCGACGGCATCGGAATTTAAAGGCTCGACTATCGTCGATGCGAAGATAGACTTTGAGGTCACGGCCCTTGCCTTCGAGAGCATGATTGCGGTCGGGCGCGAAATAGCCGACCGGTCTAAGAGGATAGTAACCCTGGGAGCCACGGATCTCGTCATTGTGGGTGGGGCTAGCGTTCTTGGCCAAATCACCTCCGGGTTGGAGTTGCTGGAACAACTGGGCCTGTTCGAGGAAACCGTTGAGGTGGCAATCCAGGAACATGGCACTGAGAAGACCGAGGCCGCGCATGAAGAAGGCGTCGTAGAGACGATTGGAGCCGCTTCGCTCGCGGCAGGCTCGCTTTCAAGCCTTCTCAACCACTTCCGCACCGAAACTACCTACGAGTCGCGAGATGTAGCGGTGCCGGCTGACGCCCTGTTATCCATTGTGGCTGGGCGGCTTGCTGCAAACGGTATCCCAGTTGCTGTGCCAGACTTCTTGCGGGTTGCGCCCTTGGCAAACGAGCACTCGTCCCGACTCCTGACGAGGCTTGCCAGGATCCGTCGACTTGCGACGACTCTCGATCAGAGTGAGACCTTGAATGCAACACCTGTAGATCAGCGAGTTGGGTCGCAGGCACTTCATGACTTTGTCGACAGCTTGGCCAATCATCCCATGTCAGACCTCGTGCGCGATACCGAGCTTGTTCGTGCGATCGACGGCGCAGGTAGAGCATACCTTTTGGTTCCCACGCTTCTAAAGACCGGAGGCAGCCTTCGCATACGGAAAAACATCTTCGCGATGCTCCTCAACAACGACGGAGCCAGCCTGTCAGCCGGCGCGACGGCGGAGTTTGTATTGTGGGACCTCAAGACGGCAAAAGTGATGCTTGCTGACGTCATCTATCATACAAGTGGCAGCCGCCGCTTGGGCGCTGCGACTCAGATTTCCCGGCTTAGCAACGTCGATACCGGCGAGATGCATGCCATCCCCTCCAGTCCTGTGGCGCCAGAGCAAGCAATTCGAAGAACGCCGAATGACGCCGACGACAGCGACGCTGCTATGGTGCTTAATGGCGTCGCAGAAGAATCTGCACCAGGTGAAGAAAGCGCTGCCATCCGAGAATGGCGTGTCGCCGAAAGCCTCAAGACATTGCTCGCGCAGGTCAACCGGATGGCGCCACGGCGGCTGAAGGCAAGCGACGGGACCATCGGTGACGCGGATCATGCAACAAGAAACTCAGACCATAATCCTTGGGTGATCGATGGTAGCAAAGGCGTGGTCACGGCAATGGACATCACGCACGATCCGAGAAATGGCTGCAGTGCCGCCGCAATAGCGGAAAGTCTCACAACGAGCCGCGACCACCGAATCAAATATGTCATTTGGAACAGACGCATTGCTTACTCTCGAGCAATTGACGGTGCCGCCGCTTGGGAGTGGCGGCGATATACTGGCGAGAACCCGCACGATAAGCACGTCCACGTCTCGGTGCGGCCCGACAAGATCCTCTACGATTCAGTAGAGCGGTGGGCGCTTTAGGAAAGCAAGGAACGGGGAAATTAGTGACACATATTACTTTCATTCACGGGATTGAAAACAAGCCACCAGCCGACAAGCTCCTGAAGCTTTGGCGGACTTTCCTGGCAGATGAGCCCGAAGGCCTTGACCTTGGCGCCAACGGCGTCAGCTCGTCAATGGTGTACTGGGCGGACGTCCTTTACGAGGAGCCGGTGCCTCTGACCGAAGCGCCGCTTGCTGCAGGGGATGTCCAGCCGCCCCGAGCACCATCAATCGAGGAGGCTGTGTTTACAGCGGGGCTTGCAGCAAAGCTTGGCGGGACGTTGGCGGCAGCAGACCTGGCGGGCGACAGCGATATCAAGACCGAAAGGATACCGCTGCCTTGGCCAATCAAGAAAGCCTTCCTCGAGAATTTCCTTCGCGATGTCCATCACTATCTCTTCGATGTCGATTTCAGCCCGCGTCCAGGTGTTCGATACCATGTCCGCAAAGAGATTCGAGCACGCTTTGTGAAGGCGCTTAAAAGCGTACCTACGGGGAAAGGGCCGCACATCGTAGTCAGCCACTCCATGGGAACGGTCATAGCCTACGATTGCCTGAAGAACGTCAGTGACTGCCCCTCTGTAGATGGCCTTGTCACTATAGGGAGCCCACTTGGGCTCGACGAAATCCAAGACAAGCTGGCGCCCGGCTATTCGGCACGCAATGGATTTCCCTCTGAGCGTGTCATTGGAGGATGGACTAACATCTTCGACCGGCTTGACCCGGTGGATGGCTTCGATCCGATGCTTGCGAATGACTTCAAGGTAGATGGTGCAGCCAAGATCACCGACGTTGAAGTCTTCAATCATGGCGTCTGGCGACACGATATCCAGGAGTACCTTCAGCGAGATCAAGTCCGTTCAACCGTGAGGAAGGCGCTGGGAATTTAAACGCAAATTTTCGGGAGGCGATTTTGGAAGAGTTCAGCAACGAGGAAATAAGCCGACTTCGGGCGATTTTAGCGGGACTTTATCCCGTTCGGGCTGACGGAACACGAATTGCGGAAGATGCTGGCCTGGATATCGCGGGCGTCGATTTCAACGGCTCTGCAACAGCGATGTGGGGATCTATCCTGCGGTGGGCCAACCCCCGTCGGAAGGTTGGAAGCATAATTCAGGTTGCGTTGGTTGAAAATCCCGGTCTAGAGCCATTGATCCTTGCCGCGGAACGCAAGGCGCCGCCGAAAATCGAGGGACCAGAAGCCCAGTGGAAGGGTGGTCAGCCTGCATCATCGCTTGAGAAGATCATAGGCTCGAGAAGTACCCTGGTTGAGTTCAGCTACCTGGAACGCGGTTTGAAGGCTGGCCGATCTGTTATTCGCATCCGCCGCAATGACGGTAGCTCTGGTACGGCGTTTCTGACCGCAAACGATTTAGCGATCACTAACAATCACGTTCTTCCAGATTGTGAGGCTGCTCGAAGCGCGGTCGCGCAAGCTAATTACCAGCGCACGGTCCTTGGCACGGACGCACCAATCCAAGAATACCCTATCCTTCCGGATGTCTATTTTCAGACCTGCAAGGAAGAGGATTGGACTGCCGTGAAGGTTGGAGGGAACCCGTCGTCCACGTGGGGCGCCCTTGAGATAGATCCGATGCCCGCTATCGCGGTTGGCGATCACGTCAACATCATCCAGCATCCGGGAGGTGGGCCAAAGCAAGTATCCTTGTCGGCGAATGTCGTGGTCTACATCGGCGAGGGAAGGGTGCAGTACCTCACGGACACGCTACCCGGCTCATCGGGAGCGCCGGTGTTCGACAAAGATTGGAGGGTCATCGCGCTCCATCATAGTGGCGGATGGATTACGGAACCAAATTCTCCATCGAAAACCACGTTCTATCGCAACGAGGGAATACTGATCGATCGCATTAAGTTGGATGGCGATCGCCGATGACCACGCGAGAAGAGATCGTCAACGCGCTTGCTGACTTATACTCCGACACGAGCGATATTCGAAACGTTCTGAATAATGCCAATATCGATGATACGAAGATTAATTTAAATGGGTCGGCTTCCGCGGTTTGGAGCAATATCCTGATCTATACCGATGCTCGTGGTAAGTCCACCAGCACGTTGTTGATGTCGGTAGCGAAGGCGGATCCTACCTTTCAACCGCTCGGGAGCAGCTATGTTGCGCAACTCTATCAGCGACCAACTTTGGATCACCTATCTAAGGCTCTAGATGGTCTCTGGCTGACAGATGCCAACCTCAATAAACACGAGGTTCGGCTCGTGATGGAAGGATATAAGTCCCGGCTCGACAAAGTTGGAGGGCATTTGGAGCTACTTAGATCTTATAAGAGTATACATGATGAACTACAGCGGTTTCAGTTTCCGGTGATCGACTACCCTAGTCTTGAGACGGCCATAAGCAAGTTTGAGGGGGACGATAACAGCGGGATCGAGTTGAGATCATTTTTCGATCTTTTGGAGAAACTTTGTAACACTCTTTCCATCCTTATTGATGGACTTCCCGCCGGCAATGTCAGGAACGATGAATTGAATTGGTTCACGGATCTGGACGTCTGCCAAAAGCGATTTGGTCTTGCCCTCCAAACCGGGGCACGCGGGCAGCTCGTTGCGGATCTCGAAGAGTTGAAAGGGCCACTGCGATTTATACCAACCCGTATCGATGGAAAAATTTTTCAAACTGCTGGTAGGCTTGAGCTACAGGATCTTGCAGACGCTTTCGGCAAGATGAGCGAAATCACACAGGTATCAGCCGATGAACAGAAGCGGCTCCGCGATGCTAAGGAGGCAACGCTCAACCTGTCCGAAATCATAACTAGGCTAGTCTCTCAGCATCAGGATTGGCAGACGCTGGATGGAAGGCTGGCCGATCTGGGCGATTTGGTTCAACTCAGTGTCAGGATCGCGGACAACGCAAGTATCATCCCTGCATTCGGACGCCTCTGGAAAGGGATAAAATTCCAGCTAGACCAGCTTAAGAGGCTTGATCCCGCCGGTTCCTGGAGAGCACCAATCGAATTTTCCGCGCGGAATGTTGACGATCTCCTAGCTACGGAGAGGATAAGCACTAGGCTCAATGAAGTCTTCAGCGCGTTTCGCGAGGAGGCTTTGCAATATTTTGTGGAGGTGGACATCTCACTTCTGGCCGAGTGCAATTCTATGACGGAGATCAATAAACCTCTTGATAAAATTGTCGGGAGACTTTGATGGTCGAGTTGAACGAAGTTATATCGCCACCAGCTTCTGGTGATACCGTTCAAGCTATCAGACGTAGCCACGTTAAACTCATGTCCTTCGCGTCAGGTGGGGCCGATGACAGTTCACTACGAAAATTTATTGCACGTGTACGTCTAGCAGGGAAATCTGTCGTGGATCCTGGCGATCGGCTTTCTCTCGAACGAGTATTGAACCACTGGACAGGCGTTTTGGCGACGAGAGGGGTCGCGTCTGTAGAAGATTTCAAGAGCGCGAAGCTGATCGACTACGAGGGACCAAGTCCTGACGATCAAGTACAAGCACCAAGCGCAAAGGCGGTGTTGGACAAGGATCGCGCATATATCCGTATTTCTGCGCTTGCAAGGCAATGGAAAGCCACGAAAAGCGTGGGTTACCTGCTGAAGAGTGACGCCCTCCGCGAAGCTGAGCAATACGCGTCAGACGCCGACATTAAAGAACTTGTCGACGCGAGCAGGCGACTTCGAGCCCGCAATGGCAAGATCTATATCTATGCGACAACTGCCCTTGCCATTATCTTCGGTGCAATCGCTGCTTTTGCCTACTCCCAATGGGACCGTGCTGAGGAGGAGTCGGTCGAAAAGGGGCGCCTTCTCGCAACAAAGGACCTGCTTTTAAAGGATAACCAGGACGCCAACTACGCTCTCCAGAACGCCAACTACGCCCTCCAGGAAAGCCAAAAGGAGCTATCCAATCTATATGCTGCCCTTCAACTGAAAGCCGCGCAGAGTGAACAAAATCGAGTTGCCGAGGACGCACGGAACCGCGCCCTCTTCTCGAAATCCATCGACGCTATTGTCAGCTTGTTGAGCGACCCATCCTCAGGCATTGAGTCTTTGCCTAAGGAAATAAGAGAAGCTGTCGTTCAGGCTGGAGCAGATAAGTTGCGGACGCCAACGATGAACCAGACACAATGGAAGCCGGACTTCCGCGTTGCTGTACAAGACTATCGGTTGCCAACATTTAGTGATGCCAGTGGATCGAATGGGTATGATGAGAGGTTTACTGGGATTAACGTACCACTTCCGGGGTTGGCACCTGAGTTGGTCAAGGAAGCCTATGAGAATGGCGGGGGTCTCAAATATCTCAACCACTCAATCGTATTGAACAAAACTCTCCGATCCCCTCTGTACGCCGCGGTTAACCTGGACCGGAGTACACGCCTCGCCCTTCCTAAGGGACCCAGCCTTATCCGGGCCGACTCGCGGCTTCCCGTCGATGTGCAACCAAAACCTCTTTCTTGGCGTGCTGTTTCTGCTTCACCTCTTGCCGGACGAGAAGATATTTCTTGGGGGCCGGATCTGCAGTCCTTGGACCCATCCAAGGCGGGAGAAATGGTTGACCAGTCGGTGAACGTCGCAGTCAATTTCGTTCCGCAGTCACCATCCTTCAACAGTGCATGGAACACGTTGTCTGATTGGGTACGGGCCGCCCACAATCCTTTTGCAACCCGCGTGACGATCTTTACAGGACCAGTCTTTTCCGACGCCGACCCAATAATAGATAATGTTCAGGTTCCACAGGCATATTGGAAGGTCGCAGTATCGAAGCGCTCCGACCTCGGTCAGGTAGGCGGCACGCCGCTCGTCGTGGATGCATTTATCATGCGCGTGACTTCTGTTGCGCCTACGTTCGATCCCGCTCTGTATAGAATGCCGGTGGCGGCGATCGAGAAGCTGAGTGGCATCGATTTTGGTGAGGAGGTCAGGAAGGCAGACACGCTGAATCCACGGCTCGTCAACAAGGCTGGCCTAAGCGGTGACAAGCTTTCAAGTCTGTTGGAAAGCATTGATGACGCGGACAAGGACGACAGGCTTAGTGCGACCCAGCAAATCGTCAGTGCCATACGAGACGATGAGGTCATCGCGGGGGAGCAAACAAAAATCCTCGTTAGAATGGTGGAGAAATTATCCGCAGAAGAGTTCGACAAACTGACGCTCAATGGTCGCTACAACCTCCTCTATTTGCTTGGTCAGATACCCGCGACCAAGTGGCAGTGGCCAGAATGGAAGGATACGCTGCCAGACGTTACAGCGAGACTTCGCGCAATAAAGGAGCGCTTTGACGACGGGACGCTCGCATTAGGACCTCGCACACTGGGGCAATTGGCCTTGGTTCGGCAACTGCTGGGGGACAACGTCACCACGTCGTCTCAAGCGCGACCAAACGTGACGGTCTACCTACAATTCGCGGGACTAGTCAGGAGCGAAGCGGAAGGAATTGCGAACGGCTTGAAGGCGCTCGGTTGGAAAGTGCCGGGGGAGGAGCGCACTTCCAAGGCTCTCGGCGCCAACGAAGTGCGGTACAACGCTGACAGCGCAGAAGACAGGGCGGCGGCAATACAGCTGATTGGTGATTTCAAGTCATTGAACCACACGATGGATCCCAATCCAAAGCCAAGCAAGCTCGTTCAAAGAGGGATACTTGAGATATGGATTAGCTCATCTACCAAGGGATAGAGCCGGCGACGATTGCAGATAGGAACATGCTCGGGTAGTCGCCGCTCGCGGAGGGAGCTGCTATAGCTCACCTGCTAAATTCGAGCTTGTAGGCTGGGAGTGTCTCTGAGTGCCCTTGCTCGATGGGAAACCTCTCGGCAAGCGGCTCCATTCTCGCGTGCCAAATCCCTGCTCTTGGATCGTAGATTCCCGGCAGTGGATAGTACGAATTGATCAACATGAAATCGGCGACGTTCATGGTCGCAATCGGCAGTCGATGTGCTAACGCTGCAGCAGCAATGTGCACGTCCTGGCCGCCGCGCGATCTCCCAATCACCTTCCCGAACTTGTCAGTGGGCCGGTCCCATAAATTGCGAAGCTTGCTGTCTGCGATCAGTACGCCCATGATCTCAATCACGTCCCTGCCAGTTTCCAGGATCGGCATGCCACTTTTCATCAGTTGATGGTACCAGGCACTAAGCCTGATGGCCTTGGTTGGGCTCGTCGCGCAGACCATGGTTATTCCCATCATAAGCTCGATCAATGCACCTGCCGGCAGGTAGAACTGCTCGGTTTCCTCCAGGAAGCGTATTACCCTTAGGTCGGGATCAGGCAGGTTCGTTTCACTTATGACACAGGTATCGAGCAGGAAGGCCGTGGTCATGTGTGGCAGCTCCGTTCTGGCGGAAAGCGTGCCGGGATCATGGTTACCAGATTATAAACGGCGGAATGCGAGATTTAGCACTGGCAAGCCTGCGCGGTAAGCTGCCGAATTTGGGATGACTGAGAATCGTGCTAAGGAAATAGCGCGGAAATTGCTCAAGAGATCGATGCAAACGAAGGAAATCCTAGTTCTGGGCGATGGTGACAAGGAAGTCTTGGATTTCCTTGAGCGCGTACGGTTGGGCGGTCCTTTGCGCGTACAAATCGGCTCTGAGATCTACCTAGTGAAGGTGGCACCAGAGTCTGTAACCCCGACGGCTCGGGCATTTCTCACGGCTGGAAAAGGTCAGGGCCAATAAACTCTATTAGGCGAGAAGCTTGGGGAGATCCTTGTTCATTACAAGCATGCCGCCATCAGGAAGCTTGGTAACATCGACGAGACCGGCCCTCTCAAAGATGTACCAAATGTTTCGGTGACCCCGCGACATCCACAGCTGGATTGCCAGCAGCCGTCGGGTCATGAACCGGCAACGCTCTTCGCTCATGTCACCTGGCCATGCTCCATCGTGGAAAAGCCTATGAACGAAGTAATCGCGTTTTTCCCGAAGCCATCTCAGGTACCTTAGGTCTTCTTGGGCTATCGCATGGTCCTGAAGAATCTTAATCAAGCTGCCTAGAGTAGAGTCTTTCAGGTGTTGTCGCTTTGCTAGCAGGAGTTCCCACCGCTTTGCGTCCTCGCCTAACCTGCTCCGGACCTTGATGGCGTCACACATCTGCATGGCGGAAATTAGCGTGTCTTCGAACTGGCCGATCGCGAGATATGCGCCGGCCATTTCCTGGCAGTACCGGAACCGCGCGAAATCTCCGTCCGACATTTCATTCAGCAGTTCGATGTGCTGCGCTTTTGTAAGGTCGGGCGGGAACATGGTGTTTCTAGTCGAGTCCTCTCAGGGCACTGGCGCACTTGAAGCGCGAGTGTCACTGCGTTTCCAACCTGACGTCCTCGGCTGCGAACCAGCCATGTCCGCTCATATCCAGCCTAACGCCACTAATTGCAATATTCCCGATATTGATGCGAATGGGCCCAGTTTGTGGTCATGTCGCTCCACCACTGAAGCCCCGGTTGATCACTTTTTCCTTGAGCGTATAAATCGAATGCCAGCCGTCGGGGAGCTTGACCTTGACGTCGATCACGCTTTGGGTTGACGTGATGTCTGTGCCCGCCGACTTGATGTAGATGCTTCGCACCACTGCGGGAGCCGGCAAGTCGTATTGGGCCCACGAACTCCCATTACTTGCGTTTCCCCAAGCGCCACGCTCAAACGGATTGCCAGCCTGACCCACGCTATCGAAGGTTGCCGTCCCACCGGTAACTTGACCGGCAGCCGCATTAGTCGAGGCTCCGGCCGTCAATATAAAGAGAGCTGCAATTGCGGATCGCAAGGACGTAAAATCAGGTCGCATTTTCATACCTAAAGCTTTGGCAGCACGCCGTTGCTGCGCGGAACTGACTTCGTGCGTTCCATCGCTTCCTCGTCTGCTGCCTTTCTCTGGCTTGCGTCCTTGTCGCCAATATCCTTGGTGAAGAGATCCATGTTGATCTCGTCAAGCGTAGGCGCGGTGCCAAACACTTGGATATAGAGCTTGTCGTCGTACCCTGAGGCGGTGGTAATTTGACGGCCACCCGAGAAGTACCACCACGTTTCCAACTGGTCGTATCTCGCGTACTCGGTGGAGCCCAGGACACCGGACATGTATCCGTTCATGCCTCCACCCGACATGTCCACTTGCTTGACGCTGCTCTTCGTGTCTGACGGGTTCGAATACTTCGTGAACAGGGATCCAACGAATTGCTTGCCGTCCGGCTTCACTTCATCCTTCCGATAGCGGATCTTGCGAGTGACTTCGTACGCGGCATTACCGTTGAGCGGGGAAACAAACGCCACTTGAACGTGATCGTCGAGATTGTCGTCTTGGCGTGAGAAGCCCAGGGATGCGGTATAGCTGTTCGGCCCATCGACCTTCAGTTCAACGCCGTTGACTTTCCGGGGGTAAACTATGGTGTTTGTCGACGGGCTGCTGGCTTCATAACCAGCGGCCGACATCGCCGTCTTGACTTCATCTGGCGTCATCCCGAGCTTTACGCCCAAGATGTCAGCATTGGTCAGGCTAGACTTGAAGGGTCCGGGCTTGACGACGTAGGTAAGTGATAGGCTGCCATCTGCAGAAGCAACAACGACGGGCTGGTCGGAAGGGGGAGTTGCAGGTTGCGGATCCGGGAGGGTAGCGGCGGCGGCCTCAGGCGACGACTGCGAAGGGGTGCTGCTTGACGCAGCAGTTGTTACAGTTGCTGACGCCTCGACTTCCTGGGCGGGAGGATCTTGTTCCACGGTAGTGGGTGAAGAGACGGTTGTCTTTATCGCCGCCAACTGCGTTACCGCGCCCTCTGCGGACTCGGCTTCCGTATCATCCTGTGAAGGCTCCGCAGTGTAGGCGGTCGCTGGCGTAGCGGCCTGCGGGGCTTCCAACCCGTTTTGCGAAGTCGCCGTTCCCGGGATGGCCTTCAACACTGGCGCGTCGGCAAGCGGATCTTCGTCAGCCGATGGCTGGGCCTGCTGGGAGATTTGGCTTGAGCTAGCGACCTCGGTGGCCGGCGGATCATTTTCTTCCACGGTGGTGGGGCGAGGCGCTACTGCCGCTTGCTGGGAGCTGTCGTCATATGCAGAGGCGACATTGGAAGGGAGAGCTCCGCCGGTCTTCCTATAGAGTGCGGAGACTTGGGCGGTCGTGATCTTGCCCGTTACTGGGAATCCAGAGGATCGCTGGAACTGCGCAATTGCTTGCCTTGTCTGCGATCCGAACACGCCGTCAGGGTAGCCCGCGATAAAGCCAAGTGCGTTCAGCCGTCGCTGGATCTCGGCGCGTAGCTCGGTGCGCTCGTCAACGTATCGCGGCTGATCAGGATAACTCTCGGGTTCCCGGTATTGCTGTTGCTGGCGCTGCTGCATGCCTCGGTTGGCCGCACCTTGTATCGCGCCGCCGATAATCGCTCCAAATATGCCTCGGACAAGATCATCGTTTGCATGCGCAATTACTGGAATGCTGATGGCAACCGTCGTCATCAGCATAGAAAGATATTTTCGACCCATCGTTGCCCCCAACCTGCAACTCTAATTGGATTAATTCGCCCACGGTTTTCTAACTCCGGGACTAATGCTCGGAAAGGTCCACGCGACCTCCAAACAGGCTATCAAGTAAAAAACCCATCTAAGTTGCATTAATGTCGCGATGCCCTGACTGCAAATGCTCTTCCGCGTGGTGGTTAAAGAACATGCTAAATATCGTATGCGCGTTTTTCCGCCGCTAAACCATCATCCGTCCGACTTAAAGCTACCTAGCTTTTCGGATGCTCGCCTGCTGCTCGAATTGTGAAACAACTTGAGTGTTCTTCCTTGATGCCGACAATAGTGATGCGATACGTGTTGCCCGGGAATTTGCCTATTTTAGGTTGATGTGACAACTCTCGATCGGAAAAGTATAGAATGTCATCGAGGAAGATCGGGGGAAGCCAACATGAGGATCACAATGAGGGGGGCGGCTGCGCGACGTCTTTCCGGGTCGCTGTATAACGGCGACAGTCAGCCTCTGTCTGTTTCGAAGCCCGAGGATCGGCCGCTCGAATTGAGTGGTGGCGCTCAAACCCGCAATCCGAAACCTCTGCCAGTGAACGCCACGCCGCCGCGCTGCCGCTTTATCTTGAAATCGCCAAGGCATCGAAGATTACCCTTCCAGACTTTACGTTTCCTGCTCGGTTCGATTTCGACGACGGCGAGATGCGCCCTGATAAAGGTGTCATGAAAGTCTATTTGGAAGAAGCTTTGGTCGTTGGCCGATTGATGGGGGCACAACTGGTCTTTGACGTCACGCCTGATGGCCAGCAGTACCTCATCGAACGCGCGACCAAGCTATAGGCATTCACACTATGGACTCCGAGCAATCGCTCTCCAAGCAGCCTGGGGCGTTTCTGCACAGTGATGCTCTACCCTCCTGGGTCATCTTGGCGGGGTTGAGCGATCTAAAACGCATTGAGCTATGCCAGTACATCGTGGGCATTCAGGAAACCTCGCTTGCAAACTTTGCGGCTGGAAAAGCTGCAGACATTTTTAAGAAGGCTTCAGGGAAACCGCGCAGGCGTGGTCAGTTTTACGATCGACTTCAAGATTTAGCTGGACGGCTTGCTGCCTCAGAAGTCACTGATCAAGTGCTTCGCGAGCGGCTTTGGGTGGAGGTGCAGAAAGCTCTGGGTCTCACGCCCATGCATCCGCTTTCGAGCAGGTCGGCCCGGTTATGCTGCGATGACGTCGGGCTCAAGGCTGCGGCTGTCGTAAAGCGCCCAATCGAAACACGCCGCGACGACTTTCGAAGTCGATTGGCGCAGATACTCGTCAAGCCGCCAGGGATGGGCTTTGGCTCGCTTGTGATTGCTCAGGCACAGGTGACGGTGAGGGCGCTGCAACAGGGCATTGAACTGGGCCTCTTCACGGATGATGAGCGTCAGGATCTCTCGGCAAGAGTTCGACAATATTTATCCGAGCATCCTGACGCATCGCACGACCTCGCGCTTAGTGAAGTAGCCAAGAAGGGGGATGGAGCGATCCTGGCGCTGCTTGCGTCTAGCGGGTCTATGCTCGGTATTGGATTGGGCGTGAATCTCGCGGGATTCAGCGCCTACATTTTCGCCGCGCAGGCCGCCGCCTTCATTCCATTGGTCGGCGGGTCAACTGTGGTATCCACGCTTTTTATGCTAGCGAATCCTTTGTTTAGCGTACCTATTCTGTTGGGCGGAGCGGCCCTTGCCCATAAGCATGTCCGAGGCGCAGCAGCTTCGAGGCTGGCTGCTGAACTCTGCGTCCAGCTGGGGCTGAGGGGAATGGGTGCGGACAAGCCCGGGCTCTATCGCATGCTAGATGAATTTCGGTCGCTGAGGCCACGCATCGGCGTCGGATCCGACGCCGACGATGCGAGGCCAGCGTCCCTGATGTATCCGGGCACAACAGGGCCTTCCGACAAGGCGTTCGAGCGGTTCGCGTTCGATCGCGGCGACGCGTCGGAGGTTGGTGTTGTTGCAGGCCTGACCGCCGCTGACTTGCTCTTCAATATATCCTCGATCGATCCAATGGTCGTGAGGGCCGCCGATTTCTCGCGGGTTGATGATATCGTAGGTGCGTTTTCGTTCTCGGTATTCGCTAGCCGTATGTCTGAGATGCAGGGTGCCGCCGCGAGAGGAGCGGAGAGCAGCCTCCGTGGATATATCTCGGAGCAAGTCGTGGCGCTTCGACTTTCCGAGTTGGGTCACGTCGTGTCGTTTCCCGCGACTGCAAACAATCCAGGCTACGACTTGCTGGTCGATGGTCACCCCTTTCAAGTTAAATGCTTGCTGGGCTTGGAGGGATTGCGGGAGCACTTTTCCAAGTATCCCGACATGCCGGTGTATGCCAACAGCGACCTACTTGATGCCGTGCTTTCCAGTGGCGAGAGCTGGGTCAGCAAGGTCTTCTTTATCGATGGCTACGATCACGCCATGGCGGACCTGATAATGAGAACGGCCGTCGATGCTGGTGACGCGCTAGCCGATTTACATGTGCCGCACATCTCCGTGGCATCGTCCTCTATACGTCACCTATACCGCTGGTGGCGTGGGAAGATCGCCTTGCGTGATATTCCGTTCTCAATCGGCTTGGATGGGTCAATTAAAGCGGGGCTCGCCGCGGCAGGCGGCCTTTCCGGCAAGCTTCTTGGCTTGGCGGCCTTTGGACCAGCTGGCGCGGTGATACTGGGCGGCTTGGGAGGCGTAGGCTCCTTGTTGGGCGCGAAGCATGCAAGGCAAGGCGTAGAGAGGCTGTTGGCGAGTGAATGGCTTGCGGAACTCGACCTGGCAGCGCGAGCTTTCGTGAACGCTTTGGATCGTGAATTGGAGGTCAGGGCCCATCTGCTTCGCGAAAAACGGAGCGCTCTGATTGCAATCCCTGCGCCAGGCTGGGAAATCGCGAGGATTGACGACAAGATCATTTCTGCTGGCGAGGGTCGCGCCGAGGTCACCCAGGCGCTAGATGCTTTTTCGCAACCTTCCGTGGCGCGGCGACTACTGGAACTGATGGGGCGCCATGCGATCCATCCTAAATCTGTCCAACATGAGCTAGCGCATCTTTTGGCGGTGCTTGGCGAAGAGCCGACTGCAACCGAGACAGTTGCGAGTGGTTCGAAGATGGCGGTTCGCGGTATCCGACACCTCCTAGACAAAGCAAGGTCGCCGTCACGATGAGCTGACATTCTCTCGCGCCGCCTTTCGAATGAACGACGTGAAAGCAGCGAAACTCGCCGATTGGTGTCTGGCCCTGGGATAGTAGATATGAAGGCCGTCATACGACGGCGTCCATTCTTCGAGCAGGGGTACAAGGGCTCCTTTTTCCAGGTACGGCCTGGCCGCCCATTCGCTGAGAAATGCAATCCCGCTATCGAGCGAGGCTGCCAGCGCCGCCATCCGGGAATTGTCAAACGACAGCCTCCCTCTAGCATCCACGACAAAGCTCTCCCCGTGTCGCTGGAATTCCCATGGAAGCGGTGCCCCACTAGGCAGTCGCTGCCTAATGCACTCGAAGCTGGAAAGCTCGGCTGGTGTGCTTGGTTTTCCATTCGTTTGAAGGAATCGAGGCGATGCCACTATGAGGTGTCGCTGCTGCGTTCCCAAGGGGATAGCTATCATGTCCTGGGGTATTGCCTCCAAGAGGCGCACCCCCGCATCGAAGCCATCCCGGACAATATCTATCAGTCTACCCTCGGTGCTTATCTCAAAGGTGATGCCTGGGTACGCCTCTGAAAACTCGCCGGCGACCAGCGGCAAAAGCAATTCCGCTCCAGCTTCGCTCGTGTTGATGCGGATGTTGCCCGCCGGCGCTTCCACCTGATCAAGCACTTCCGCGGCTGCATTTTCTATAGCCGCAAACGCTGGCTCGACCCTCGCTAGAAATGCTTGCCCCGTGGCTGTCAGCGCGACGCTTCTCGTCGTTCGGCTAACCAGTTGGGCGCTTAACTTGGCTTCCAATTGGGATATGGAATGGCTCAGCGCCGATGGAGAAACTCCAAGATTACGAGCTGCCGACCGAAAGCTGGCTGCCTTGGAAAGGGCGATAAATGCTCGGAGCTCCGCGAGCGAAGGCGTTTCCATTGTTCAATTTTGCTCAACTAGCTGTAAAGTGTTGTCCGCATTCTCTTCACATCCACCCAACTCTATATCCTTTTAAGAAACAAGAGGAGAAAACCATGAGCTTGTTCAAGACCCGCTACGGTTTCGAAACGACAGCAGCCGAAGTCGCCAGCGACGTCGACCTGAATGGGAAGACAGTAATTGTTACTGGCGGCGCCGCCGGGATCGGCCTGGAGACGACACGAGCGTTGGCGAATGCAGGCGCAAATGTGATTGTTGCAGCACGCCGGCCAGATGCTGCGAAGGAGGCGATCGGGCAGTTGGAGCAACGGCCTGGCAGAGATGCAATTGAAGTACGGCCCCTCGATCTCGCGAGCCTGGAAAGCGTCAGCTCGTTTGTGGACGGCGTTTCGGGACCGGTACATATCTTGGTGAACAACGCAGGAGTCATGGCTGTGCCGGAGCTGGAGCTTACCGGCGATGGTTTCGAGCTGCAGTTCGCGACCAATTTCGTTGGTCATTTCGCGCTAACAACAGGCCTGCACCGACGGCTCGCAGAGGCTAGCGGTGCTCGAGTTGTCTCCTTGAGTTCGAGTGGACACCTGTTCTCACCGGTTTACTTTGATGATCCTGACTTCAAATTCATCCCGTACACTCCGTTTACGGCATACGGCCAAGCAAAAACGGCTACTGCACTCTTGTCCGTAGGCGTGACCCAGAGATGGAAGGACGACGGCATCACGTCGAACTCGCTTAATCCAGGAGCGATTGCCACGGGGCTCCAGAAATTCACTGGTGGCCTGAAGACGCCGGTTGAGAAGCGCAAATCACCGGAGCAAGGAGCCGCAACTAGTGTATTGTTGGCGTGCTCGCCGCTGCTCGACGGCATCAGCGGCCGTTACTTCGAGGATTGCAACGAGGCGCCCGTCGTCTCCAGGCGTCCAAAAGATTTCAGTGGCGGTGTCGCCGCCTACGCGGTCGATGATGCAAACGCCGAACGCCTGTGGGAAATGACCACTAGCCGCATAGGTATGTGACTGCTGACTTGAAATGCGCTCCCGGACATTTCTGCCCGGGAGCATTTTTGCGTCAGCGCGATCCAGGGCGCAGTTGGGTGATGCTGCCCCCTCCCAACTGGATTTTGTCGAAGAAGCCGCTGACAAGATCCTGAGCCGAAGCGACACCCGTTCCGGCCTTGTCTATTTCACTCCATCGCGCCTCGGCGGCCTCGGCGTCGTACGGCCTGTCGTTTGCTTCAGCGAGGCGCTGTTGGCCCGCAAGGTATTCGGATTTATACCAGAGCTCGATGAAACTGACTCACGGGATTCCGTTTCCGCGCAAATCATGATTCAACATGGCGGAAGGAGATTTCGCCATGGGAACGGCACTGAATATTCGTCAGGACTTCACCGCCGATGACCTGCGTTGGCTTGCCAGACAAAGCCGGGACGCGGATTGGTCCCGCCGGTTACTTGCGTTGTCGGTGATCTATGACTGTGGGTCGCGCAGCCAGGCCGCCTCTATGGGCGGGGTAGGCTTGCAGATTATTCGCGACTGGGTCGAGCGTTTCAATCAGCAAGGTCCAGATGGCCTGAAGACCGGGAAGGCCAAGGGGCGAGAGGCATTGTTGACCGACAGCCAACGCAAGGCACTTATCGAGGCGGTTGAAAAAGGTCCTGTCCCCTACCTCGACGGCGTCGTGCGCTGGAGACTTGTTGATCTGGTTCAGTGGCTGTGGCAAGAGCATCGCATCTTGGTGAGCCGCCAAACGCTTGGGCGCGAATTGAATGCGATGGGCTATCGTAAGCTCACCGCCAGACCGAAGCATCATGCTCAAGACCCTCAAGCCATTGAGGCGTTTAAAAAAACTTCCCCGCCGCAGTGGCAGAAATCGCCGACGGAGAAGCCCGAGGAAAGCGAATAGAAATCTGGTTCCAAGATGAGGCCCGGATCGGACAGAAGAACAAGCTCACACGCCGTTGGGCCAGGCGTGGAACACGACCGTCAGCACCGCACGATCAGCGCACCAGATCGGCCTACATCTTCGGGGCAATCTGCCCGAAGCTTGGCAAAGCGGCCGCTCTCGTCATGCCCTGGTGCGACACACATGCCATGACCCAGCATCTGGCCGAAATATCTCGCCATGTCGCCGATGATGCACACGCCATCCTCATCATGGATCAGGCAGGGTGGCACATGTCCAATAAACTCGCTGTCCCCGGCAACATCACCATCCTGCCGCTACCACCAAAATCGCCGGAACTGAACCCGGTTGAAAACCTCTGGCAGTTCATGCGCGAGAATTGGCTATCAAACCGCGTCTTCAAATCTTACGACGATATCGTCGATCACTGTTGCGACGCCTGGCGAAAACTCGAGACCCAGCCGTGGCGCGTCATGTCGATCGGGCACCGAAAATGGGCAAATGGGTTCTGATCATTGAGCGCTGGTATTAGTAACGGTCCCGTCCTTGTCACTGTCGGCCCAATCCAGTGCCTGCTTGGCCATTCGATCCTTGAAATTGGCGAGCATCGCGTCTTCGCCCTGCATCGACCCTGCAGCCGTGGCGGCGGTGGGTTGTTGTGCAAGCCGGGGCATCGCAGCTTGTTCCCCCGGTGCTTGTGAACGCTGTGCCTTTGGCATCATCAGGCTGTAGATCGAATTATCGTTCGTGACTTTCATGAAAATGGAATCCCTTTAAAACCCCTACGAGTACATTCGTGCTCGACACGCCTCGCGCGAAGCTTGCCGATTTGTTGAGGCCTAAAGGAAAAACTTTCTCCGGCAATTTCGGCAAAGTTCTTTTTGGTCCCTGCAGCTCTTTGTTTGTCAACAAATCACCCGCCAAACAAAGGGATCAATCAAATGTTCTTCAAGTCTATCATGTACCTCGCAACCACCGCAGTTCTGGCAGGGGGCGGCTACATTGCCCTAAAAAATGCCGCACCCTCCGCCGCCGCCAAGATCAGCGGTATCGTCTACGAGAACATTCTTGGGTGGGATGACGCTGCCTGCGAGGAGAACCCCCTTGGCTGCCTGACCAGCCGCTACACCACGCTGCAGAAGCTGGAGAAGCAAGTCGGTGGGCTAGTGGAAGCTATCCGCGCTCAAAAAGACCGCATCACTGCATTGGTCGACGAGCAGCAGATGCTTGTGGCAAAGAACGCATCCTTCCTTGAGGAGGGCAAGGTGGTGTTCAAGGCAAGTTCGCCCCAGCCTGAATCTCCGATCACATTTGCAGGCAAGACATATCCCAACGCGAATACGTTCCGCCAACAGCTGGCACTCCTTTTCCAGGAGAAGGCCGGATTGGAGGCCAGCCTTTCAAATGCGATGGGGCTCCAGAAGAAGCTGCAGGAACGCCTCGATGGCCTATTGGTCCAGTCTGGCGATATCACGCTAGCGAAGCGGATGCTGCCGGCACAGATCGAACTCGTGAAGGCAAACATCACGCTCGCGGACTTTGGTAGCAGCGTTGCTGCCATCGACAGCGTCATCAAGGGCAGCGAGACCGGCCTCAAGGAGACGGGCCTCCTCATCCGAACCACCAAGGACCTAATGGAGGGAAGCGCCAATACTGCAACTGCGCCACAGGTCTCAAATAAGGCGTTCGACGAATACCTCGCCCGGTGACAACAGGAATCGATTGGATATTGTTATCCAATCGATTCTACTTACAAATGAAAATTTGTATTCTGTCCACGGGTCGACGCTGTTTGGGTGATGTTGATCAGGCAGAGCAACTTTGGGGAATAAACCGTGATTAAGAAAAGACTTTTCAATCTGTTAGGGGCAACCATCCTCGCAGGGACAATGTTCGGCGGCTCAGCGGGGGCGCAGGAAGGGCCCTCCAACGACGAGCTATCACGTAGAATGGACACGCTTGAAGCGAAAGTCGATGCGCTCATCGATATGATGGGAAAGAAAGAGGCGACCCCGACGGCGCCGTCAACGTCTTCTGCGAGTAAGGAGCGGGCCACGGTCGATACGACCAATCTGGTGCCCGGTCTTTTTCTGGATCTGTACCGCCTTCCATTCTCGGAACGGCTAGATTCTTCTACCGTGGGAGCCGCAATTGCCTCGGAGCCTGTGAGTGCCCCGAGTCGCTTTGAATACAACGCCTTCTCGGGAATTTCTGGGATGTCCCAGTACCGTTCCGATGCGGAGAAGAAAGTCGTCCTAAACTGGACGGGTTATCTCCAAGTCAAACAGGGAGGTGAATATGTGCTTCAAGCGGAAATCTTAAAGGACGGGTTTTCCAACGCTGGCAGCTGCGTGGCATCTCTTCAGCTAGACGACCAGCAGATCCTAACCGCGAAGATTATCGTACCTCCTACCGTCATAGTCGATGGCAACAGCGATCAAGGAAGCTCTCAGCGGCGTGTTGGGCTGGAGCAAGGCCTGCATAAGTTCTCTCTTTGGAGCTATTGTAGCGGGAGAGACATTAACTTCGGTGCCGTCCACTTCCCCTTAAAAATTAAAGGCCCCAGCGACCGCGCATTGAAGGAGATCAGTGCCGATCTTCTACTGCGCGAAGACGCGTGATCCTTCGAGTGACAAGATCAATAATTCAGGGTGCGCACTTCGTGTGAAGAGTCCATCCTCATGAGGAGAAAGTGAATGCGAAATCTTTTAAGGAAAACGTTCATATCGTTGCCGGTTCTTTTGGCTGTCGCGCACATCAACTCGGCACATGCACAAGATACTAACCGGATCGACCAGCTTGAAAAGCGTGTGGGCGGCATTGAGACTAAACTCGACGCCCTGATTGAGCTCATGAGTAAAAAAGAGGATTCCAGCCCATTCAATCCAAACTCACCGACCAGCGCCAACAACACTGGAGGCGAGCACACTGTGGAGAGCCACCCTTCTTCACCTTCGAACTTGGTACAAGGCATTAACCTTGACGTTTATTCCCTATCGGGCGGGCCTAATGACAAGCTTCCTACGGCTCCGGTAAGTTTTCCGGCGGGCTCAGCAATAATCGGATCGAAAATGCCATTCAACCTGGCGGCTTTCGAGAAGGTTGATGGATTGTCGCAGTATGCCAACCCCTCGAACAAAACCATTGGCCAGTATTTCTGGGGCAACGTTATGTTGCCGGAAACCGGTGAGTATGCCTTTCAGGCTGCCATGGTGAAAACGCCTGGGAACAGAACCCCTCGGGAGTGCGTAACCTCCGTGCTAGTTGATGATACTATCGTTGCCACCACGAGTACTGAAGTAAGGTTTTATGAGGCCACTAGCAGCTCGGAAAATGGTATCGTCAGCCTGCAAGGCGGTATGCACAAAGTCGGCGTTTGGTCGATTTGTGATCGAACGGGCTACGCTGACACGCTTTCCGTTTCTCTTGGCGTGAAGGAGCCAAAAGACAGATCTCCTAAAACCATCGACTCGTCCAGGTTCCTGGTTGAAGGTTAATCCAATGGCCACCCGTCAAGGAGAATACGGCGAGAAGCATTGGTTCGGCTACGGTGGATGGCGCGTCCTTTACCGCGATATCATGCGGCTGGCCGCCATCGAGGTTCGGGTGCTTATTGATGGGCTTTCATCCAGCGAACCGGATGTTTCACGAGAAGTTCGCGCTTTTCTCGAGAGACTTGGACGCGCCATGAAGGAACGGCAGGGCTCGAGCAGCAAGTGGACCTATGGGATATCCTTGCTTGGCGATGTCGAAGAGTTGGTTACGATGATCGAGGGAGATCCTATCTTGAACGGCAACCCGGACCGAAGGAATACGGCACCGGAGGCTGCGTTTTGGGTGATCTTTCCCCGCTTTCTGAATAGGGCTCGCCAGCGGCAAGGCGGCACCTCTCCTCATCGTGTCGCGATGTGGGAACGCATGGATCGTGAGAGCCGCCAGATTGCAAGCTCACATGAAAGGGCAGGGCGCCGCGTCGATAGGATGTCGATTGAGCATATCCTTGAAGTCAAGGCGCGGTGCTTGGAGAAGTGGCCGACGGACAAGAACGTGAATGTCGACCTGCCCACCTTTCGCGGTTACTTCGAGGAATTTTGCGAAGATGCCCGCGAGGCATTCGATCCCGACGCCCCAAATGTGTCGACGGATCGATACCAGAGCCTTGTTCACGATACAGGCGTCAAGCCAGCTGCGCGGGTTTGCCTGGATCGCTTGTCTCGGCATGACCAATCTCTGTGGGACGCCTTTTTGGTGAAGCTGGACATGCACCCGCGGATCACACTTACGCTAGCGCCTTATGCCCAGAGCATCGGGGTCAGCCGGTATGAGATTGAGCAGCGGTACAGCGCTGCGGCTACCATGATGAAAAAGTGCGTCGAGGCTTCACTTGACCTGCTGCTAAGGAGATAGCCATGGATAGGCTTGAACTTGCCGCACTGGCGGCTGCGCTCGAACAGCAAGTAGACACTGATACTCTTGGGGTGATCACCGCCGATCGTATTCGCGAAGCGTTGACGACCGGGCCAGATTTTTCCGCCGAGGAGCAGAGGCTGCTCTGGTTCTCACCGGACGTGAGGGAGAGCTATTTTTCGATCCGCGAGACGCTTGACCGGGAAATGCAGGACCAGCTTCACGTCGATGGCTTTGGCGAAGGACTGAGTTTGCGGGCTGCGAGCAGCACTAGCGACGTAGAGACGCTCGAGGGCAAAGGCTATGTACTTACGATTTTCCACGACGAGATCGGCGGCCAGCATGAGTGGTCCTTGTCCCTCCAGCTCGACGAAGCTTTCCGCTCAAAGCTTTTCACGAAGACCGTAATTCGGTTCTACGACAGTGGGGGCGTCACGTGGCTGAAGGGCACTCCGGATCAAATCGGGCAGATTGGCGGGCTGTGGGAGTATCCCAACGAGACACCACTGGACCGGGCAGCAAAATATCAGCTCTTCGTCGGCATTTGACGACGGCCTCCCTGCAGTAAAAAGGGCATCAAGAGGGGTCAAAAATGTCCGAACTTTCGAAGAGCAGCCTGAACGCGGGCTTCAACGATGAGATCCAGTATCGTCTTCTGGTCGCATTGATTCCGGTGGTCGAGAACGGGCTGGGCAAGTCGTGGGGAGAAGACTGGTTTGCGAAGCTGAACAAGCGCCGCACTACGCCAGTACAGAGGGAAGGCGGCCGAGAGACCAGAGGCCTAGACCCAATCCGCGATGAGAACGGGCAGCCGAAATGGGATACAAACACCGTTCTCCATACAATCCGCGAGTACGGTCGCGACATTCCTAGCCTGGATAAGCGCTACTCCGGTAGCGTACGGACGTGGTGCTGGGAACTTTTGAACCTGCGAAACGACAAGTCGCATTTCGACCAGAAGACCTATCATACAGCCAACACGGACCGAAAGCTTTTCCATCAGGCAACGCTCGCCATTAATTTGCTCAAGGCATTCTCGGAGCACAAGGCGGCTGAGGATATTGAGCGGTTGATGGACGGACCTTGGTTTACCATGCGCAGCAGTGGATCGGCCGCGAGGGAGCCTGATGCTACTGCGCAAGGTAATGGCAGGGACCCGGTACCTTCGACGGCCCCGGACGCCCTTCTTGGCAAGGCGCCGGTCGAAGAATTGGCTCCCAAGAAATCTCGGAGGCGGACTCCGCTGCCGCCTCCAAGCGCTGGCGTCGCTGTTTTTCCGCTTGCTGGGCAGGATGGCGCAACCACGGAGGAGGATTGCCTCGCATCAGCGTCCGGCAGCGTCCTTGGCCAAGCGGTCGATCGCCATTTTGCCATTGCCAACACCTTAAGTGGCAACGAGGATACTTTTTACCAGGTCATTCGAGATGTACGTCATTCTGAGCCAACAGGCTCAAAGCTTTCCTTGAAGACCCGCGTCAGATTTGACTCGGAGTTTTTCGGTGGCAGCTTTGGATTGGCTGCCGCGATTGCAGATCGGTCAGCAAGATACGGCCTTGCCAAGGATTGGGAGAGCAAGCGCATCGTTGCCACGGGCATTATTTTGCCCCGCCAGGGTGGCGAGGTAGGCGCCATCGACGCGCTTGCGGAGAAGATAGAGATCGTCCAGCGGTTCATTCCCACCGGCTCGCTCTTCGTCGTGCCGCAAGATAACGTCGATGGACCGGACAAGGCGTTGGTTCCAAAGCTCGATTCGTTGCGAGCGAAGGGAATCGATTGGCGTGCCGTATCGCATATCAATGATCTAAACGATCTCCTGGCGGCCGAGGAACACGAAGCACCCGCGGCGGTCTCTACGCCGACCTTGGTTCAATCCGAGCCTGCATCCAAGTCCGATGATCGTGCGTCGCCTCCGCAAGAAACTCCGAACGTCGTGCCGCCGATCAAGCGCGTGCGCGGTGCCGGAATGCTAGCGGCGGCAGCGGTGACTGTCGTAGCTGGATTTGGAGGACTATACGGAATAGCAACCTGGCGCGAGGAACGAGCGCAAGACATTGCTACGCTGCAGGCCAGTGACGAACGGCTCCAAAAGCTTGCGTCGTCCGCAGCAGTTATCGCAGGTCATTCGCCAACTGCCGACCAGTGTACCGATCTCGTGCGGGCGTCGCTAGCGGTCTCCACCTTCGACGCATCGCGCTTGGACAAGCTTCATAGCCAAGCGCTTGACGACGCAAAATCTTGCCAGCTGCAGCTCTCACAAAGTGACGGTCGCATTGCCGACCTCAAGGCTGCGGCTGCTTCAGCAAGAGACAACACCCCAGCGCATGTCGTGGCGCTGTCAGAGGCACGGGCGAAGTTGGTAAGTTTCGACTTGGATCGGCAGGATCAAGACGGGCTTGCGGATGCCGTCGCTACCGGGAGCCAAGCGGTGGAGACGGTGCGAGCGAGCGATGACCGTCTGGCAGCATTCGAAACGGCCATCACCGATTGGAAATCTGATCGCGCGGACGGAGCCAAGGCGAGCCGGGCGGAGGTGGCTTGCTCGACACTGCAGCCCTTCGACTTGCAGCGAACGAATTCCTCGGCGAAAGCAGCGGCGAGCGTGGTCGCGGAGCTGCAGGCAGCTATCACCGCTAGCGACAGCCGCATTAGCCGGGCTGTCGTTTTTGCATCGACCATCAACAAGAGTGCACCGAATGCAGGTGAAGCAGTCGACAGTCAGCTGAACGCGCTGACTGCATTTGATGAAGTCCGCCTCTCTGGATCGCAGAAGACTATCATCGAGCAGGCCCGCTCAATTCCGCGCCAAAATCGGTGGATGGAATTCGACGTCGCCGCGACGAGCTATCGGCAGGATGCAGACGCAAAAGCTGTCGAAAAACTCGCAACGGCCTATCAGGCGCTTACCCCAGCCGACAGGGTAGCGTTAGCCCCCCAACTCTCCAAGTATCGAGACGTCGTTGACGCTGTCCAGAATGCCACGCTTCAAAGCCGCATACGACTTGACGATCTCAGCAAGGCGTATCAGGCGGTGGTTGCAGGAGAGCGAGCAAGGCAGGCGGTAGCGCCGCTCTACGAACACCTGTCAAAGGCGGCAAGCGCTCTCACCGACTTCGACAAGCAGCGCTTGAGCGTAGACCAAGATCAGGCATTGGAAAAAACTCGCGATGTTGCGGTCCAGCTCGCTGCTTCGGACAAGCGGCTACAAGAAGCTGAGACTTGGTCCGAGATCGCCCTCAAATCACGAACTGACGGAGCCGTTCCGCGTAACGTGATGGACAACGTGAGGCGTGCCCGAAGCGCCCTTACGACGTTCGACAAGGATAGAATGACTGCGGACGTGAAACGCACTCTCGAGAAAGTTTGCGGCGTCCCTGTCGAAACGAAGAGAGGGATGTTGCCTGCGTTAGCGGGCTACGATTGCTACGAACCCGGCGATTTCAAGCCAAAGATGCTTCCAGCCATACGCTGAGTCTTATATGTAGTTCGTAGCCTCGGGCGAGCCTCGCGTTGGCCGATGACGTTTCACTAAGCAAAAATTTGCGTGGTATGTCCCGAGACCCATTCTCACACTTTACGAGGCGTGGACAACCGCGGGCCGCTGCGTTGCATTCTTCGGGCTTGCGGTTGCGCCGGGCAACGGCACCAATTTTACCTGCTTTGGCTTGCCGACCAACATCGCATGTTGCTGGCGTTTAGCCAATACCTTGCGATAAACACCGTCGCGGCCAAGCCTGCGGCCGCAGACCAAATTTATCTTCGAATTTTTTAAAGGATCTTCGACAACGCGGCCGTCCCTCCCTGCAGTATTTGGTTTGTCAAAACCCAACTAACTAAATGAGGGACTTCAAAAATGCTTCGTATCGCAATTCTCGCTCTCGGTGCCGCTGCTGGCTTCGGCTACGGATACCAGACTCGTCCATCGCTTCTTGGCGTGCAGGTTCCGCTGGGAGTCCTGACGAGTAACCATCCGATGGACGCTACGTTCAAATCGGAACTAGCATCTCACCTCGCACTTTCGACCGGGATTGGCTTCGCGATAGCGCTCGCCGTCGTGCTGGTCATCGCCGCAATCACCAAGAAGGACAGCGTCGCTTAAGCGGAACGCCTGGAAAAAGGAATCAAGGAGATGAACATGAAACTCGAGGGACGCGGGCCAGGCCTCTTCAACGCGGGCGGCGGTACAATTGAACTCGCCGATGATGGCGTGTTGATCAACAAGAAGAACACCGATCTCTCCGGTGCCGGAGGAATTCTGGACATGGCGCTAAGCGTTGCTTCGTCCTCGAAGGGAGGCCTGCTGCTGAGGTATGATGTCATCCACTCGGTCAATATCTCCGAGGGTGGCTGGACTTCACCTCCATTCATCCAGGTCTTGACCCCCGGCGAGACACCGGTGTCGAACCACGAGGTCGCCATGCGCACCCCGTCGTGCCTGCTTTTCAAGAAGGGAATGCTTGGGGAGTTCCAAGCATTGAAGTCGGAGATGGAGAAGAGGGTCACGGCTGCCAAGGCACGCGGGGGCTCCAACCAGATCGCCACAGTCAGCATCGCAGACGAGATTGCAAAGCTTGGGAAGCTCTTGGAAGCGGGGCTCCTGACCGCTGACGAGTTTGCCGCAAAGAAAAAGGAGCTGCTGGGCACGTGACAAATCAACAGGACCCCTGGCGAAAGTTCGCCGGGGGTCAAAGCCGGTCGACGAGATCCGAACGAGCACGGCCTGCGTCAGCTCCGGAAATGATGGTCGTTCGGTCTCTATACCAATCCCTGTGGGGAAAACTTCGGTTTGTTGCTGCCACACGACTATCAATGGCGTTGACCGACGGGTGGGCGTCCGTGAAGCCGATGAATATGAACCTTGTTGATTTAGAGACTATGTCGTCTCCAGTCATCTCGTGGACATCAGTTCGGATCGAAAGGAGCTCCAACCCCGCTTCGCGCCCAATCCCGAGCGATCGCTCGATCTCGGGGAGGCTTGCGACCGGACCTGCATAGGCGCCAATGCAGGCGTTCTCTTCGAAGTTGAGCAATACCAATGACGTGACTGAATCGTCTATTGCAGTAAACTTTCCGGTTGTCGGGTTCACTTCGCGGCCGAAAGCAGCCTTCTTGTTCGGTCGGGTGTAGCCGCTAAATTGGTAGTTCATGCCACAGCACGCGTTGTAGTCGATGCTCCAATGTGCGGACATTGAATCCGCTGCACCTTCCATCAGGTCTATTGTCGACCACAGGGTGTCGTAAAATGCGTCACGAAAACTTGTGACCCGCATAACTTCCTCCCGAAGCAAGAGCGGCACCATGGGCATGTTTGTAGCAGGCTTGCCGCCAGCGGTGCCGACGGTTCAGTAATGGAGCATTATCTCGCGACTTCCACTCTATCGCGATTGATAATGTTGGAGGCGTGATTGCATCAATATGGGGAATTCTTGGGAGGCGTGGCTAGCTCGACGATCGGCATTCAGCATCGATCAAATCGAGTTCGCGCTCCCACCATTCTATCGCGGCCAAGACAACATCTCGAGCGTCTTCGCCTTCCCATGGGCCGTCTACCATTGGCCGGTACAGATTTTCGTCAAGTTCAAACACTCTGTCGACAGCGTTGATGAGCCCGCCGTCATTGGTAATCGTCTGGTAGGCCCCGACGATGACTTGGACGCTGTCATGCGGATGGACGCTAGTGGAGTATAGCTTGAGCAGATTATTTCTCTCTCGCTCTATGAAATCCCGAAAAATCTGGTGTTCTCTGCCGGGAACCTTCCAGCCTTCAAAGGCTTTTTGAGCGGCTCGCGATATGCAAGGGTCACGTCCATCGACCTTGTGCAATACGTGCCCCACGGCCCTCAGAAGGGCTACCACCGCCGCCCACTCAACTCTCCAGCGTTGAGCGTCGGCTTCGCCTTCCAACATTGCAAGTGCCACTCGACAATCGTCGAGGACTTCCCGGGCTGCTTTCGTCAAACATTTATCTCGCATAGTTGGACACTGCAGTGGGTAGCAGCCTTGGAGTGAATTATCGCAAGGCACGCGCCCCCACGGTGCTTTTCCATTTTTATGTTGCCGAAGCCGTCAAGCTGCCAAACGTGAGGGGGAACATGCCATCACTTCGCGAAGGGCCTGCTCAAATTCCTTTGGACCGACGGCAGGGCCGGGCACCTTGGTCTGGGAGTTGCAGATGGGGTTGAACGCTTTGATTAGAGACTTCTCGCGAGGCTGCAGCCATATTTTCTTGGCAAGTGCGTACTGATCGTATTTGCCCGATGTCCCTTCTAGCAACTTCGCATCTTCAGCTGAGAAGCGGCCGTAGGCAAAACTTATCTCCGACGCCATCTTCTTCTCTTGTCCAGGCCTAAGGATGTCCCAGTTTTGCGTTGCGAACTTCGCCTTGTTAAATGTACAACTGCGCCCGGCCAACAGCGCATGCCTAAATCCTTGTGGGCGTCGCAAGTCGCAACCGGCTTCGCTTAGGATCGATAGGATCTCACTACACGGTCCATCCGCTAGCTCTTTATAAATTCTGAAAATATTGCTTGGGCTGAAGCTGAGTTCGGGGTTTCGCATGGCGGCCAGGGCCCGTGAGATTATGATCCTTCAGAAAGTCGAATTTCTGATTGACGTTTAGGTTCGCGAACGCCGGGCGGTCTCGTCCGGGCCGCGGCAATGATGCCACAGGACTGACGCTTAACAGCGTTTCGGCTTTGAAAAAATTGTATTCCACGGGGTTCCCTCGAGTTCTCGAAGTCACCTTGCATTGCACTCGTTAAAGTTTAGCTGACGCCTTGCTATCAGCTTGCCAATCTGAACGGCGGACGCGCGACGCCGTCAAATATTTCGCTAAGCAGCTCAAGGATTAGACGCATGTCGTCGGCATTGATGGAATAGTACACTGTTTGGGCTACGCGCCGGTATGCCACCAATCCACTTGCTCGGAGCTTGGCTAGATGCTGGGACAGCGCTGACTGGCTTAGCCCAACCTCTGCTGCGAGCTCGCTGACGGAAATCTCCTCTCCGCGGCACAGAATTTCCAGTGCATTCAGACGGTTAGCGTTTGCAAGAAGATCAAGGAAGTGGGCTTTCCTTGAGAGCAAAACTGATCGTGCGATCATAAAGAATCTCCGGCAATGTCGAAATTGTGCAGTGCAGCTAACTGCTTTCAGACTGTTCATGGACGAGACCCGTGCGCCGGTCCTCGATCCCGGTTCCCGCAAAACCAAAACAGGATACTTCTGGGCTCTGGCCCGTGACGACCGACCTTGGGGAGGAGGTGCGCCACCGGGAGTGGCCTTCACCTATGCTCCAGGTCGCGGCGGACAGCATGCCGAGCGGATACTGCAAGGGTTCACAGGCATCCTTCAGGTCGACGGCTACGCCGGATATAATCGGCTGATCGCAACGGATCGTGTCGGTCCCGACATCAAACTCGCCTACTGTTGGGCGCACGCGCGGCGAAAGCTGGTCGAGATCACTCGCACGGGCTCGACGCCGATTGCAGAGGAAGGCGTGAAGCGCATCGGCGAACTCTATCGCATCGAAGCGGAGCTGCGCGGTCTCGACGCCGACGCTCGCCTCGCCGGGAGGCAGGCACGGTCAGCCCCATTGATCGCAGACATGCGGACCTGGTTCACGCATCATCGCGCCCGCGTCGCTGGCAAGTCGCCGCTCGGCGAAGCTCTCGCCTATGTCGCCAAATACTGGGATGGGCTCTGCGTCTACCTGACCGGCGGCCGTATCGAGATCGACAACAATTCAGTCGAACGGACCATTTGGCCAATAGCCCTCAATCGCAAGAACGCGCTCTTCGCCGGGCATGACGCGGGAGCGGAGAACTGGGCGACCATCGCCTCCCTTGTCGAGACGTGCAAGCTCAATTCCGTCGATCCATTTACCTACCTCGCCGCGACGCTCACTGCCATCGTCAACGGTCACAAGCAGAGCCGGGTTAACGAGTTGCTGCCTTGGAATTTTCCGCTCCGGTCACTCGTTTCAAATACTGCATTCGTCCCGGACGCGGAAGTTTCGGTCTATGTCTGGGGTGCATTGAGAGCTGGAGTTAGCTCTTCGTAATCCTCGCTAAATCGGCCTCGCGTCAGAAAGTGTAGATTCCGATGATTCAACGGACGGCATTCCGATCAAAAACCGGACACGATTCCGAGAATTAACCGGACGCGATTCCGATTTGATACCGGACAGTTTTTCAACGTAAGCAGTGCCCCTGGGTCAGCAACCTTGGCATGCATCTCTTTTCGAACGTGAGGAGATGGCATGTCGAAGAGACGAAGGCTGACCATGAGACAACTACGACATTTACTTCGACTGCGATCAGATGGCGTGAGCGTTCGCGACATTGCCGATCTGCTCGGGATTGCCCGCAGCACGGTCCAGGACGGGATCGGGCGCGCTGCGACGGCAGGGCTGTCATGGCCTTTGCCCGCCGATCTGACTGACGACGTCCTGGAAGGCAAACTTTTTGCCCGGCAAGGCAACAAACAAGGGGTGCGGCGACTACCAGAGCCGGATTGGAGTGTCATTGCGGTCGAGCTGAAGAAGCCCGGCGTGACCCTGACGATCCTGTGGGAGGAATATCGAGCCGTCTACCCTGATGGCTACGGCTTCAGCCGGTTCTGCGACCTGTTCCGCGGCTTTGAGCGGCGTCTGACGCCCACGATGCGGCAGGTCCACATAGCTGGCGACAAGGTGTTCGTCGATTATTCCGGCAAGAAGCTGCCTATCGTCGATCGCAAGACAGGCGAGATCCGCGAGGCGGAGATCTTTGTCGGCGTGCTCGGCGCATCAAGCTATGCCTTTGCAGAAGCCACCTGGACCCAGACCCTGCCGGACTGGATCGGCTCGCACGTGCGCATGTTCGCCTTCTTCGGCGGCGTGCCCCGCCTGATCGTACCGGATAATCTGAAGTCCGGCGTCAACAAGGCGAGCTTCTACGACCCGGAGATCAATCGCAGCTACGGCACCATGGCCGCCTACTACGGCATCGGTGTCCTCCCCGCGCGACCGAAGCGGCCGAAAGACAAGCCAAAAGTCGAGGCCGGCGTACGTTTCGCCCAGAGCTGCATTCTCGGCCGGATGCGCAATCAGACCTTCTTCTCGCTGGAGGAAGCCAATGCCGCCATCCGCGGAGCCGTCGAGCGGATCAACACGCACGTTATGAAGCGGTTGGGCCAAACCCGCCAGAAGATATTCGAGACCATGGAACGCGCAGCACTCGCGGCTCTCCCGGCAGAGGACTACGAGTACGCCGAATGGAAGCTGGCTCGGGTGTCGACGGACTACCATGTCGAGTTCGAACACTATTTCTACTCCGTGCCCCATACGCTCATCCGCCAGCAGGTCGATGTCCGGGCCACGAGCCGCACGATCGAGGTCTTCTTCAAGGGCAAGAGGATTGCGACCCACCAACGCCGGTACGGCGGTTCTCGCTACGGAACCGATCCTGACCATATGCCCAGCTCGCACCGGCGCTATGCCGAATGGTCACCTGCAAGGTTCCAGCGTTGGGGCGCTTCCATTGGGCCTCAGACAGAGGGGCTGATCATCGCTATCCTGGCCAATCGTCCTCATCCCGAACAAGGCTTTCGAACCTGCCTTGGCGTGCTGAAGCTCTACCGGGCCATTCCTACGGTGCAGGCCGAGGCGGTGTCCGCCCGTGCCGTCGAGATCGGCGGACTGACTTGCAAAAGCATCAGCGCACTCATCAGCACCTACAAGGCACCACGACATTCCGCCGAACCCGCCGCTGTCGGCGAGCATGCGAATCTTCGCGGCAAAGCCTACTTTCATTAAGGAGACAATCGAGAATGCTGACTAATCCCACTGTCGACACGCTGCGCCAGCTCGGCCTTTCCGGCATGGCTTCCGCCTTCCAGGAACTGGAGATGCAACCGGAAGCGAGAAGCCTCCAGCACGGCGAATGGCTCGCGATCCTGCTCGAACGGGAACAGACCTCACGTCGCCAGAAGCGCTTCGAAGCTAGAGCCCGTGCCGCCAGGCTGCGCCATGACGCCCAAATCGAGAATACCGATTTCCGAGCAGCGCGCGGTCTCGACCGCAACCTCTTCCTCAAGCTTTCCACCTGCGACTGGATCAGGCAGCGGCACTCCTTGCTATTGATCGGGCCGGCCGGCGTCGGCAAAAGTTGGCTGGCCTGCGCCCTTGGCCATAAGGCATGCCGCGAGGACCTTTCCGTCGCCTACCACCGCGTCCCCCGGCTATTCGCCTCACTCGCCCTGGCACGAGGCGACGGCCGCTATGCGAAGCTGCTCAAGAGCCTGGCCAAGACCGACCTTCTGATCCTGGACGATTGGGGACCGGAGAAGCTCAGCGACGAGCAACGACGCGATCTCCTGGAGATTGTCGAAGATCGCTACGAGCAGCGCTCGACCATCGTTACCAGCCAGATCCCTGTGGACCACTGGTACGATATGATCGGCAATCCCACGATCGCTGATGCCGTGTTGGATCGCCTTGTTCACAACGCCTATCGCATCGAACTTTCCGGCGAGAGCCTGCGCAAACATCGAAACCTCTCAGCCGAGGATGCAACTCAGGCTTGACCGAGCCGATATACGCCGACATTGATAAACCACGACCCAGAGACATTGCGGCCGTCCGGCTTAGCCTCGGAACCGCGTCCGGTATAACGCTGGAATAAGCGTCCGGTTAAAGATCGGAATTCCTGTCCGGTTTCATTGGAATACGCAGAAAGAGTTTCAGAGTTTCCTGCGCCACTGGTTTGATCCGTTCAGCGCATCCTGACTGGATGTATTCGGCCTCGCTTTGGAAGTGCAGTGTTTCTGTTGTGATGCTCTCCAACATTCGGCCCAAATCGTTGACGGCCTGCTCTTCCTCGTCCGTGAACGCGCTATTTGGCCACTTGAGCAATCGCCCATTATCCCAGCAGTCGTAAAACGCTAAAAAGAACTCGTTGTAATTGACCTCAACGAGCCCTTCGTTTCCCCGAGCGAGAACTTCGACGGCATCGATCACTCGATTTCGCAACCGTTGTTCAATCACACGATCCGAAACTTCCTCGTTCATATCGAAAACTCCATTGAGCAGTCGCCTGCCCAAACAGTAGTGGCTTTCGTGAAAGGCGCAATGTTGGATTGCGTCGACGTGCTGCCGCGCACCTCATGCGACAGCAGCAAATCTGCCGATAACTTGAGTCAAGGTGCGGGCAGAACGCCGCTTACCAAAATAATCTCGTGCAGGCCGGTTCTTTATCAGGAATGCCAAGCAATCGTTGGCCCAACTAGTTGAAGACATGCACGGGATCCGAGGAACAAACGGCGAGGGCCCAAGAGATAAATCGATTCTGGCTCTGCAACCAGAGCGGCTTCTCGGCCTTTACGATAATTGCAACCGTGCAGCAAGGATGCTTTAGGCATCAAGGAAATCGCCGAGAATTGGGTGAGCCGCCGATGTCGCAGAAGCGGCGCCACGGCAGCAGGTGTATCAATGTCTGTCGGGACAATTCGACAATCGCTCGGTGGCAATTGAGGCGAGGCGACAACTAGGGAATCTCATTGGCCTGGAAAGCTGAGCTTGGCCCAAGGATGAGCCCAGCAAGTTCATTGGCGGCTATTGCTGCCTTCCCCAGGGTGTCTGTCTCGCATTCCCATATGACAAAAACTCTCCAACCTTCATCCTGCAGCTTTTGCGTGACGATCTTATCGCGTTCCACATTCCTGGCGAACTTGGCCATCCAGAAATCCGTGTTGGACTTGGGAACAGTTGCTACCTTGCAGCCTTGATGTCGGTGCCAAAAGCAGCCGTGCACGAAGACGACGGCCTTGTGCCTGGGCAGGACTATATCGGGCTTGCCAGGAAGCTTCCTTCCATGCAGTCGAAAACGAAATCCAAGGCGATGGAGCGCCTTCCGAAGGTAAACCTCGGGTTTGGTGTTAGACGAGCGGATGCGTGACATCCGCTCTGATCTCTGTGCTGGGGTTAGGCTATCGACCATCGCTTCCAGGGCCATCGCCCTCACGAGCGACTAGTTCGAAGAAGGGCAAGCCTCGAACGATCTCGCCTGGTGCATCGAATGATTTGTAGAGGCACTCGTGAACCTTCAAAGATTTAATTCGCTCTGCTTGCTCAGCTGCACTACCAACCAACCCCAGGGCGGAAAGTTCCCCTGCGGTAATGTTCGGCACTTTGTGGATGAACCAGCTCAGTAGCGGATCTCGATAGTCGGTCGCGTTCGCCTTGAAGTGCCGGAGGTATTGGGACGCCAAGATAACGCCAATACCGAATTCGCGGCCCTGAAGCAGCAACTTGCGCAGTACGTCGAACTCGTACCTCATGATGTTGTCCGCCTCGTCGACCAGCAAATATGAGTCGATCGCGCGAAGCTGCGGCTCGCTTCCCAAGAATGGCCTTTTAGGCGTCCGCAACATGTTCTCGTAGAACATGTTCAACATGATGGCCACCAGCATGTTCTTGCTTCTATCGTCCGCGCCGAGCGCGTCCAACGAAACGACGACGATCCCGTCCAGGAATTGGTCGAACGGGACAGTATTGCTGGCCTTCGCTGCGAATATTTCCATGTCGATCAGGTCGTCGATGATCGCCATCGGCGAGTCGGCCTTCCCGTCCAGCAATTCGGCATATGCCGCGTGAACATCACTAAGTGTTGGTGGATCGTTAGTCAGGCGCCCGTCGTACGATGCCTTTACCGCCTTCTTCAACTTGTCGCGTTGAACCGGACCAATCCCGGAGTAAATCTTGTCCAGCACGTCCGCGAAGAACCTAAACCTGTCCAGCCACGGTGCGGGGACGTCATCCAGCGTGCTGGTATCGAACAAGTTCAGGGGCAGCCTATATGGTTTCACAACCTTCGCGCCGGTGGCTTGCACAAAGTCTGCGCTGCTGTAATCGCGCTTGTAGTCGAATATCAGCATTCGGGGCTTGATGCCCCGGTTGCTGGAAGCGGAGCTGGATATCTGCAGGATCAAGGACTTCAGCAATTGGGTCTTGCCAGTTCCAAGGTCCCCTACCACGCCCATGTTGAGATTATTCAACCGGGTGTCGGAGATGTTAAGCGTCAACTCCGTCGGTCGCAGGCGGTCGATGGCCTTCCCGATGTCTAGGACCACGCCGCCATCCTGAGCCTCCACTGGATTTTCTCCCTGTTTGTCACTCGCTTGGATGCTCGTTGCGGGCGGTGCGTCGAGGACCTCATCTTGGTCCTCGTGAGCCGATCCTGCTGCATCTTCGACAGCTGCCGCCGCCGGTGCTTGCACCGCAATTTCGGAGGCTGCTGCCTGGTGCGGGTTTGGAAACAAGCCCCAGTTACTCACCCGGTTGCGGACGATGTCGTAGAATTCCAGCGGGTCGCCAGCAACGATCTTGCCTGCGTCCTGCGTGCCAATCGTAACGGTCTCCTCGAAGCCGTCGTCGTCCCTATCTCTGACGACGCTCTGTGGGCTCTCGTCAACGATGATCAAGCGCCCGCGCTTGTCGACTGAGACGCACCGCTCCGGACCAAGGATTGCAGCCGCCACCCGTTCATGAATTGAGGACCACAAGCCTTCGCGGCCGACGACATCCTCGTGCTGGCTGTAAACACGCATGCCGAAGCCAATGATGGAAAGTAGCAGGTGCTGGAAGCACATTGCCCATGCCGCCTGTTGGCCTTCGTGGGGAAGCAGCTTTGTCAGCAGACGAGAAAATGTGCGAGCTTGCTCGAGTGCGCCATCCACTTCGGCAACAGGAAATACAGAGCCCGGGCGGCACTTCACCTCGATAGGTGTAAGGTGAATGTCGACACGTTCGCCGGAAAGCCGTATCCCGACGACCATGAAGTCCGGTCGCGACAAGGTAGTGTCCTTCTTGTCTCGGCCGAGTGACCGGGAGATGTCCGCAAAGTATCCTCTAAAGGGATCCACTGGGACGATTATGCAGACGTTCGTATCCTCGCCGTCCTTTGAAATTACCGGGAGGAGGGATTCTCCGACGTTCTGGAGCCGGAAGCGATCTTGCAGGAGCCGGACAGCGACAAACAGGCCAAGGTCACCAGTCGCTCCATTGTTGTCGCCTGCAAGGCCCCGAATGGTTGGAATGCCCCGGCGAGCGATTTCCAACAGGACATCTTGCACCTTGTCGCCTTGTATCGCGCTACAACCAGGCAAGCGGGCAAGGGCCTTGCCAAGTGCCTCGCGGTCGGCATCCTTGACCTTCGACAACAGGTAGTAGCCGTTCGTGTCACCGGCGCGGTGGGAATACGATGGCATGTCGTAGTCCCAAAGGTAGGCTCCTTCGAGCCAACCGCCAAGGAAGCATGCAGGGTCTATTGCCGAAGAAGAGACTGCAACGAAGTCAGCGTTCCGTCGCTCGAGCATATCGCCAATGGCGTTGACGTTAGGTGCGAAGCGCATGCCTACGCGACGGTCACCCAAGCTCTCGATCTGCCCGATGCTGGCCGCAACCTTATCAGCGAAAACGTCACCGGATGCCGCGCTCAGCATCGACTGGCGCGTCTCGCTGAGAAAGGCTCCACGTCCAGCAAGCTGACGCCTTACGCGGTGCCGCAATAGTCCACCATAACCAAGCGGAGAACGCTCGCTGACCGCTGTGGCGCTTGGCTCCGACATGTCGAGCTGCGCCAGGATTCCAAGATCCGGCTTTGCGTTCTTGGGTTGCCTTGAGAACCACTTGACGCTGTTGCTGGTATCCTCGGCGAGGTTCGCAATTGTAGCGTCATCGGGTTGCGAGGCCGGGTCGCGATGATCATACACTTCAATGAAGCGGGGGCCGGCTGCATGGCGAGGCGTGCGCCCATTTGTGTCCTTGTACCGATCCGAGCACCAGTTTATCAGGCCTTCGTTGCAGGCATCGGTCGTTCCGCCGGCGCTAGCGACAACAAGCCCGACGACCGGCTTGGCGGCCAGTAGCCCGGAGACGTCCTCCAAGGCGCGTCCGACTTGGGCGGAGCTAAAGCCCACGGATATACCGCCGACAGCTATCCCGAACGCATCTCCAAACGGGGCGACCCGGGACCGTGCCGGGAGGCTTCTCAGCCGCGTGCCGTTCCAGAGAACTGACCAATAATCAGTCCCATTCTCCACGGCTAGGAACTCCAGTTTCTCGATCCCGTCAGGCGAGCGTAGCGCCAGGGTAAGAACATCGGGAATGCAATCAGGATCTAGGACACTGGCGGCGGGGCAGGGGGCGCCATTTTCTGTTTCCACCAACATTCGCTGTGCCAGCGCGTGCCACGCGACGCGCACCGGGTGAAGGGGAGAAAGAATAATAGCGTCAGGAGTGCGTGATATCGTAATTTGGTCATCTTCGAGAGACGTAACCATCGCCACGTCGACCCAGCAAGCCACGTCGGGCTCTGCTGCCAGCCACGACGTGTAACTGTCGAGGTAGCGTTCAATGATATCGCGAAATCCCTCATCGTCCGCTAGCCATTTCCCTAGCGTCGCAGACTCCATCAAGCCATTCTCGTCGTTGGCACCCCTTACCTTGGCGGCGATTGCCTTGCGAGCCTCTATGAAAGCTGCAGGCGGTTGGAATTCGGATATCTGCGGCCGTGGGTCGTGAATGAAGCGACCGTCTGAAAACACCGTCCCAAGTCCGGTACTCCACGAGGGCTGCACCCAGTGGTCCGCGTAGTCATCAGCGAGCACGATCGGGAGGTACGAGGACTCGACTGTTTCTTCCAGCAGCATCCATTCTTGCAAACCAGAAGAACGGGAGCTTCGGTTGAGCTGGACGACCGCCTTGGCCTCGGAGGGCTCGACGGCAGAACGGTTTACGCGAATTAGCCTTTCAAATTCACTGCGGCAGCCCTGTTCGGTGACATCTTCGACTGTAATGAGGACCCGGCACGTCTCGTGCGTAGCCGTGCCGTCGATATCTGTCCGTGTGTACCCAATATCAACTTGATAGTTGCCGTCTGCTTCCACTTCGATTTGGTGGTACCCAAGCGGGACAGGGTGCACCTTGAGGTTATCCGACCCTCCGCCTTGGTCCTGGTCATCGTCTGACATCCCCAAGGCGGTTGGGTCGAGGATGATCCCCGGTGCTGTAAGCACGAGGAGCTCATGACGACCCCCGCCCGGAATAGAAAGGGATGCCTCGTACTCCGGCCCCGACCGCCCGCGCCTCGACGGCTTGCGCGGAGGAACCATAGACTTGGCTTGCCGGCAGGCAACTACAAGGCCTGGCGCCCAAGTAGCCAAGGAAATGATCTTGACTGCACCTGGATTGAAATTTTCCGCAGCTGCAGAGTAGCGAATAGGCGATTTGTGTGATGGAGGCTGGTCTCTTAACTGGGTATCCTCGTTCGCTTTCACCGCAATCGAGCCAACCGAAACGTTGCGACCTCGAGTGAGGTTCACAACGGTGCCCGCTGCATCCAGTGCCTCGACAGCGAATGAAAGCACCACCTCGTCCTTGACGATTAGCGGCATGCCCTTGCGAGGTGGGAGAAGGATGTTGGCGCAAGTCATTGTTATATCGCCCTGCGCGGGCGCATCCTCGGTCAGTAGCTCAGACCAACGTTCAGCGGTTAGGTGTGTCCACCATGCGGGGGGATGGGGCAGTTCCAACCCCGTCTCCGGAGCATAAAATGCTGGCGTGGCACGCTCGAACGGAGTTGGCAGCTCGCAAACACTTCTCAGGTGTACAAGGAAATCGTCTAGATAGTTGGCCTCCTCTGCGGACGCCGTTTCCTTGGCCCGTTTGATTCCCTCGCCAAAACCATCAGCCATCGCCTCGGCCACCTTTTCGAGTACCGTGGCCTGTGTTTTGGATAGGGAATTGGCGTTGCGCAGCGGAGGAAAGCCGCATGCAAGAGCTATTGCTTGGAATGAAGTCAGGCCATTTCCAGCCGTTCCGGCTGAATACGCACGAGACAGGAGTTTCCAAGCAGCCGTACGATGTGTCCGGCTACCATCCATGCCGTCGGCAGCAGAGCCCGCCCTGTTCAACAGGAAACGCGCATCGTCGATATTGCTCGCTTCAACTAATCCCGCGTTTGAGATAGCGACATTCACGAGCTTCTGGATAAACTCATCAGCCCACCAGTCATCGAAAGGCACGTTGCCCCCGTTGTTGACAGCAGCGAGGCCGAATTCGTCGGTCGTGGACGTAACAGATCGCATGCTGTGTTGTCCGGGTGGGACCAAGCCCAGGAATGCGGGTCGCGAGGGCGAATTCCTAAGGTTCAGTAGATGGGTGTCGTTGCAATAGCCAGACGCCCCGAGCGGTGGGTTTTCCACGCCTGGAGGAAGTTCCGGCAGGAGAAGCAACAATGGCACGCTCCCCGGCAGCGACTGCGCTTGCAGGATATCGAACACTTGCTTCATGAGTTCCAAGGGCGGGCCATGGAAAACAAGGCGCACTTCAGTCTCGCTGGATTGCGTTACCGAGGACAATTTCTCGAAGATGATTTCAGCGATATGTGTTGCGAGGCGGCTCACGCAATATTCTCCTGCCCTGTGGCGAACGGAGGGCTGAGCAGCATTCCGCTTTCCGCGTCGGGACTGTCTAGGACCAGGCCAAGAAGTCTAAGTTGGTTTCCAAGATCGTTCTTGGCGATATCGTTGTAGTCGACAATCATTCCGTAGCCAGCCAGATGCTGGGTAAGTCTTTTCACCGATCGAGGGCCATTCGTGCCGTAAAGGGCGCAGTGAACAAGCGCGAGGGTCGCTACGGGTCCGAGCCCAACGACCCACGGACTACTGTTGCTCACACCCTTCTTCCGCAGCGCAAAGCCCTGATCGTAGCCTCGGAGGACTGGATTTGCAGCTTGGCGTTGGCCAAGCACGTGACGAGCGAACTCCATTATGTTGGAGCCGATACCCTTCTTGCATAGGAGGGTCCTGGTCTCTCTCTCGGTAACTTCAATGAGTGCCTCGTTTAGCCCCGCCTGCTGAACTTTCTCTACGTTTCCTTGTAGGAACGCGCAAAGGTCAAAGATCGATCGGGACGACGAAAGAGAAGCTTGCTGATAGCCAGCATCTTGTGCTGCCCAGAGAACTGCGTTCAACCCTATTCGAGCACGAAGAAATGCCGATGTCTTGTCCTTGATTCCGAGGAGCGCCCTGTCACCGTAGGCAAAGTAATGGAAGGAAGCAGGGAACAGCCGCGCTCGCACTTCTTCCGGATTGCTTGGTCCGTTTCCTGCGATCGACTGGCGGACGCAATCCCAGATACCTGCGTGGACATCGCAAATCCAGGTGATGTGGGCGACCGCAGCAATGCGAATGATCGCCTCCAAGAGGCTCGTCCACTGGCGCCGCGTCATCGCGTCCTTAGCTGAAATTATGGCTTCAAGGTCGCGGACAAACCGCCTTGCTGGGTAGTTGAGTTGGTGCAAGTCTGCTTCGTCGATGCCTGGCTCCGCTTCCAGCGGGATGAATTCCCAGCTTGGCTCGGGCGCCCAGGCACCGATTTCTTCCTTTAAGAACCGAGCAAATATGTCATCACTCGGAGAGACGGACAGTGCATCGAAGAGCTGTTCCCAGAGTTTATTAGCAGACGCTTGGTCAGGGCTTCCGATCCTGACCATTCGCTTGACAAGAGCACCGGCCGGCCACGAATTGCTGCTGAGACGCGCGGATCCTGAAAAGATCGCGGCTTGTGGCACAAGTGGAGCTACCTGCACGAAGCGCTTGGCGGATTGGTTCGGGAGCTTCGGGCTCTCCAGGACCGAGTGAAGCAAGCCGTTGAACGTGTTCGCGTCAAGAACCGCCATTTCAGGTGCGGTTCCTTTGTTTCGAGACCGCTGGACTTCCTTCTCAAGATTCCTTCCCGATTGCGGTACGCTTCCTTCACTCGCACCCTTTAGTCCGATTTGACGGTAAAGCGACGACAGGATTACCTCTGAGCTTGCGTATTCCGGCGCCGGCGACATTGCGAGATTGCAGTTTTCGTAGGCCGGATGGGAGGTCTTCCACGGCTCGTCCTTAAACTTTGCAAGGTTCATCGAACCGTCTCCTTGCGGACGCCAAACCGATCGCGCTTCTGCACGACGGATATTCCGCTCGTGCCAATACGGATCCGTGCGCGTTCAAGCGCTATCTCGTCTCGTACAGTTGGACCGGAGAGGCGGGCACGAGTGGTATCAAGCAAAGCGCGAACGCTGGCCGGAAGAGACGCTGCTGACATTCCGGATTCCAGCTCCTTCACTGCCTTGAAGAGGTCGTAGGTCAGTACGATAGTCTTGCTCGATCGGCCTTCGCCGACTGTCAGGTAGCAGAATGGCGATATCGGACGGCCGTCCTGCCGGGCCTCTTTGGGCCGGACGGTGCGAGCGGTTACGACAAGGGTCGCCTGCCTGATGGGCGGCAGGAGCGGTTGACCGAATGTGGTTGTCAGCGATATTTCGAAGTCTTGGTTCGTATTGAGGAGTTGCTCCACCTCGTGCGCAACATCGTAAAGATCCTCGCCACCAGCGTCCTCGACTACGCGTTGGAATTCAGCCAACGTTTGCGCATCCTGCACAACGCTAGTTCGAGTCCCCAGCGATCGTCTCACGAGCCTGCAAGCAAAATCACGAATGAAGCGTTGGATGTTTGTAGCCGAAGCCGGGCGGCGACGGCGAATGCCACCCGTCGAAAGCAAGTCATCCAGCTTCGCGAGCCGGTCTAGGAGGTCGGCTTCCAGTCGACTTACGATCTGAAGCTTCCGGATGAAATCAAAACCCTCGGAAACGGATCGGCTGAACCGGACGTCCAATTCCCGCAAGGCGAAGCTAGTGTTGCGGCTTGCTTGTACCACCGTGTCTGGCAGGGCCAGTGCCGGATCGAGTGTATCTGCGAGGCCGTCAATTGCATCGGCAATCATGGATGGCAGATAAGCCGACTTTCTTGCCGACAAGAAATGATAGAGGCCCATTGCGGTCTTGTCGTCTTCAAGGTCAAGTTCCTTGATATCCTTCTGGATTGACGACGCAGCGGAGGTCTCCCATTTGTGGAAGATCGCATGCTGGTATTGTGCAGAAACCAGATGGAATATGGCTGCGGATGGCCCCGGTAAAGGCTTGGAACCGGGACGGGCGCCTTCGTCGAGCGATATGAGCGTCGCAGCCCACTCGCATGGATCGAGGTTCGCGTATGCTGGATCAACTCGATGTCCCGCAAGGAGATAGGACATTAGCGAGAATAGGTCCCGGAAATTCCAGCGCTTTCCACTAGCCACTTCGTGCCATCGCAAGATTTTAAGGAATGACTCTTCTTCACGGTCACGAGACAGCCTCAGGCGGCTAGTGCAGAATGGGCATCGTGGCCCCGCTGGGCAGCTATCTGCCTCGGGCCATTTCTGTTCGTCCAAGGCATGTAGGAGCACTGCCCGGGCGGGCGCGTCGCCGCCGCGAGAGGGGGCGATCAAGAGGGATTCGACATCCATGGGCCAGACAGCTACCTGCGGGTATCCCTGGAGAGGCCAGCAAGATGGCGCATCTGGGACGACGCTCACCGATCTCGTGATTGCCTCGAGAAGCTTCCGCTGCTCAGCCGTACCGTTGTCGATCGCCTCGATTAGTGCATCATCGAGAATGCCGCGGTTGACGCAACAAAGATAAGCCTCTTCCAGGGGAAGCGACTGCATCTTTTCCAACTCTTCGAGAAGCAGGCGGTGAGGCTTTCCCGTTCCGACGACGGTTGATGCGTCTTGGACGATAGAGATTTGCAGATTTCGGGGAGGTGTCCCCATGGATCCGGCGGCAACGCGGATCAAGCGTGGGACAAGCTCGTTGTTATCGGGCGTGAAGCGCTCCTTGAGTTCAGCTCTGAGCTTGTTCTCAGCTGACAAGGCATCGTCAAGCCAGCCAACCGTGGATTCGATCGCCTCGGTCTTGCCATTTCCGGGGCCCCCCACCAAAAGAAGGATGCGTGGAGCATTGGGATCACCGCGACTAAGGGCATTTGCCCAATCTTGCAGCCGGTGCAGCAGGTTTGTTTCGAATACGGCACCGCCTGGGCGGCCACTCGCTTCATCAAACAAGCGGCGGACGCCTCCCGACCGATTGCCAGCCCAATTTAGAAGCTCTGCGGGATACGGCCGTTTAGCTTCGTCGTCCACCATCGTTTCCATGGGTCATCCTACTGCGAGTGCCGGCGCCTTGGCATTCGCCGTCTTTTTGAACTGATCACGAGCTGCCGAAACCTCCGCCAGCGTTTGCTGGAGTGCCTTGCCAATCGCGCGGGCAAGTAGCGGCGGGACGGCATTACCTACCTGGGTATATCGCGGGCATTCCTTCGTCCTAAGCTTTCCGCCCGTTGTATATTTACCCTTGAAGTGAAACCAATCCGGGAAGGATTGCAGGCGTGCGTACTCCCTGACTGTTAGGATCCGAGGTTCGGAGTAATGCAGGATGTCATCTGGGAGCGTGGTAACCGTCGGCGCAGGATCATGGCCCGCCATGGGGAAAATCCTGTGCTTTTTCAGATTGTAGGATTTGCGACTAGCGTCACTCATGCGTACGCCGCGCCTGCATTCCGCGAGGATCTTGCCAAATCTCTCTCGCACGTCGTCGCGGTGTCGCGCGAGCCGCATGCTGTCCATGGGGCCGTCATGGCCAAAATTCATCAGTTCTTGATAAGGGGTCTTCGGGCCGTAGTAGCTTGCCTCCAAATAGCGAGGGGGGCACTGCGGGTCTGTCGTCGGACTGAGAGCACGGCCGTTGATTTCCAGATCGGACAAGGCATCGGAGGCGGTGACGATTTCCGCCAGGCCAAGCTCGCGTAGCTGTGCCATCCTCGCAACTTCCAGGAGGTCGAAGACGTGCTTGATGCCGCCATCGAGCCACTCGCAAAGATCCTTCCTGACGCCAATGACAATCAGCCTCGATCTTTTTTGGGGTACTCCGAACGCTGATGAGTCGACGAGCTTGGCTTCAACGGCATAGCCAGCGTCCGAAAGACTTTCGGCTAGCTTATCGTAGAAGGAAACCTTTTTATCCTTCTGGCTTGGATTTTGCAGGTCAATCACGTTCCGGCGTGCATGAACGACTTTCATGCCCGGAACGTTCTCGATCACGATTGCCTGCGGCTGCAACGCCTGCACCATCTCGACATATTTCTTGAAAAGCAGGTTTCGTGGATCATCTTCGTTGCGTCGTCCAGCGAAACTAAAGCCCTGGCAAGGAGGCCCCCCTGCCAAGATATCGATTTGCCCCCTCAGCGACCTCAGGTCGGCTAGGTGCTGGTCCAAGAGTTCTTCGATATCCCAGGCCTTTTTTTCAAGCCAACTTGGCCAATCAAAGCGCTTCGCTACCTTTCGCTCCAGCATGTTGGCTGCAAATGTCTGGAATGCCATTGCATCTCGCTCGATGGCGAAGCGCCCGTGAAGCCCCGAGAGCGTCAGGCCAAGTGACAGTCCTCCACAGCCTGAGAAGAGGTCCGCGAATGTTAGTTTAGTCATCAAGCGCTCTCATGCTAGCGGGATGGTTGTCCAATGATCGCAATTCGGACGTCAAATCGGCAGCATTGACAGCGTTCTCAACGCCCATCGCACCCTCTCTGGCACCCTCAAGATATCCAACCCAAGCTTAGCAAATTCGGCAACTGATTCGCCCGAAAAAAGTCCTCCCGGGTCACGATTGGACAGGGATGCGATCGGCATGCATCAAACTGCCGTTGTCGCGTCTGGCGGTGGGTCAAGGTACGCAAAAGTCTTGGCAATCTCGCGGGCTGAGCTTTCGAGTCCGGGGTAGACAACGCTCTCCTTGATGTTGAGTCGAGCCAATTGTTCCATGATATGGCTCTTGTTCTCGATTATGATCCTGGAAACGCCCAGGTCGCGGTCGTTTTCTTCGAGTGTAGCGTTGTGGCCAAACAAGAGGAAAGAGCCGACCTGCGATGATATGCGCGGATTTGAATTCTGGCCCCGGACAAACACTATTCGCTGCAAGATGCGGGGGTCAAAGCTTTCAACGTGTGGTTTTTCCGCCGCAATCTGCGTAATCAGCGCTTGCCCAGGCTTCGAGTGCGCGAACTCCAGCGGCTCCTTGTCGAGGCCGAGCTTTTCCTTCAGGCTGTAATCGAGCCGCGCGAGATTGGAGATGCAGCTCACGACGGTGGAGTCGTAGAACTCGATCTCATTGATCTTGGGCTGGAGAATAATTACGTGGCCGGGAACGTCATCTTTGCGGTCGCTGCATGCGAAAAATAGCGCGATAAGGGGGTTGGAGGTTACGTCGAGAAGGCGGGTAGGTAGCCCAAAATGCTGCATCCGAACAAGCTTTTCGTAGGTATATCGGTCACCGGCAAACTCCAAAGGGTGACGGCATTCGAGCTCGCTGAAAATGCGGCTCTCGGACGTCAAATAGGGAAAATCTCCGTCCTTGTCCTTCCTGAGTGCAGACGGGACGAGCTTGTGGTTCTCTCCATCCGCATGTCCCCTGAAATACATTTCTGAGGCCTCCCTGACCTGGAGGCCGAGCACAAGGCTTAGGAACTCTTCGACAGATTTTGCTACCAGTCTCCCGGCGGCCACGTCGGCTTGAATTGGTGCTTCGAAAGCGGCAGGCGCGAGCTGAACATCCTCACGCCACTTTCGAAGAACGGCAACGAAGCTGTCGTAGTCGAGATCCTTGACTGCCCAATGGGTACGATTGAATTCCCAACTCGGAATGCCGAGCTCATCTGCGAGGGCTTTCCGCTCCTGCTTGTCCCGGACAACAATTCGACCCAAATCTTCATCCAGGCAGAATTGGTAGTCGACGTTTCTGGGCCCCTTGGCGATGCTAGTCACGCGACCCAACCGGATCGTCATGTAGTCAACGTCAGCCTCGCTATCCCATTTCAGTTCACTGGCGAAGATGGCGGGGAGAGCGATCAACTCAGCGAGAGCTTTGTCATCTAGCCCTTCAAAACGCGCTTCGATCTCCTTCGGAGTGTATTCCAGGATGCGCGGTAGCATAAAGTCGTCGAGGCTCTTCTCGCCGATGGGAACGTCCCACGCTGTATCCACACCTGCCACAATAAAATTAAATGTCGGCTCGCTCATTTATTGCCCCCAGATTTCCTTCATGCCTAAACGATCAGAAGTTAATTCACGTTTAACGTGCATTCCGACTTATCGCCTTCGTTATCTTCACGTCCTAGTGAACAAAAACTCCGGCACTTGACTAAATATCCATTGTACGCAATTTAATATCACGCAAACAAAAAGGAGTTTCTTGTTACGCGCCGCATTATCCTCGCGACTGTCCTTTTCGCCTCGGCTCTCGGCTTTGCTCATGCTGCTGACAAACCGACTGTCGTTCTCGTTCACGGAGCCTTCGCGGACGCCTCCAGTTGGAATGGCGTCATTGGCAAGCTCGAGAAGGATGGCTATCCCGTCGTCGCCGTAGCGAACCCTTTGCGCAGCGTCGCTTTCGATGGCGATTACGTGTCGCGTGTCGTTTCGGGAGTTAAGGGTGACGTCGTTTTGGTTGGCCACTCTTACGGAGGCTCTGTCATCAACGAAGCAGCGAAGGATTCGAAGAACGTCAAGTTGTTGGTGTTTGTCGCAGCATTTGCACCGGAGATCGGCGAGTCCGCCTTGGAGTTGTCAGGGAAGTTCCCTGGTAGCACGCTTGCGCCAACCCTAGCGGAGCCGGTTTCCTTGGAGGGTGGCAGCAAAGACCTCTATATCAAGCAGGAGAGCTTTGGCGATCAGTTTGCAGCTGACGTGCCCAAGAGCGAAGCAGCACTGATGGCAGCGACGCAACGCCCGATTACAGACAAGGCCCTTGGCGAAAAGTCGTCAGTAGCCAGCTGGAAGAGCATTCCGTCCTACTTCGTATACGGGGACAAGGACAAGAACATCCCCCCACAGGCGCTTGGTTGGATGGCTGAGCGAGCGAATTCCAAGGAGACCGTCGTGGTCAAGGGAGCTTCTCATGTTGTGATGGTTTCCCATCCCGAGAAAGTTGCGAAAGTGATCGAGGACGCGGCCAAGGCGAAGTAACATTGGACAGCTGCCGACACTGTTTCGGCAGCTGTCACTCTCGACAATTGGAGTTTGCGAATCCCTCGACAAGACTCTACGTTTGATTTGCAGGCCCGTAGCTCAACGGTTAGAGCCGTCGGCTCATAACCGATTGGTTGCAGGTTCGAATCCTGCCGGGCCTACCAGTTCGGTGCCCATGCTCTATTGATAAGAATGCTTGGCCTGCTGTTCAGGGGCGCTTATGGTCGAACCCATTTCTTTAAGTGTAGAAGACCTTGGTACATTTGAGGAACTGATATCTCGATGAAAGTTGGCTATACAGAATTTTCGTACGGATATGCTTTCACCGAAAATTTGCTGCGCTCACGTCCAGCCAGCTCGTCAGGCGCACCGGTCTTTCCAAACCTGGTCCAAGAGGCCAAGCTTGGATATGACGTCAAAATCAATCAGCCGGCCGCTCCCCTTTTTGTGCAATTCAAGCTTCCGGAGCGGATGACAAAATCGACCGCTTTCGAGATCGCCGGTGGTGGGTGCCCTGGTTTGAAGGTCCCATTCTTTCGGATTGCGCTAATGCGTAGCAGTGCATCTAAACAGCACGAACATCTGATTGCGTTGGAAAAGTCCAATGCCGGATGCGTGTATTACGCCGCGCCGGAACTGGAAAGTATCGAGACTTTTAACGCGTCCTACGATCTTGGTCAGGTGTCTGCAAATTCGGCGTTCTTCTCGCCTCTTCAAATCGGACCGCTTCCGGACAATAAGCAGCACACGATCGCCTACAAGCGGCATTTGAACCGGGCATACTTTTGCTCTGTTCCGCAAGAGCGGCCGAAAAACACATTTGACGAGGTCATGTCGAAGATTAGCCTCGAGTTCAAGGCCAAACACAATGCCACTTTGGTCGAGGTCGCAATGAGAGTCCGTCAAAACGTCCTACACCGAGCTTCTTTCCAGTCGAGACAGCAGGCAGATGGATTGGCCGACCGCATCTTGGCCAGGCTACGCAACGCCGCAACGGATGGCTCGCTCGATGACGAAAAGGCAGGGGCGCTTACAAACTTGCTCGTCGCTCGCGAGGTGGCGCGGGTCGATCTAGGGATCGAGCTGTTGATCGCGCAGTCAGGATAGTATGGATTTTCGAGCTTCCATACACATCTAGAAACTTTGTATAAGCCATCGGGGACAACCAATGCTTTTAGCTATAACACACGGCAAGGCAGGACGGATCGGGACTGACATACCCGCAGGCAGCAGCTGGCGCGATGTCTTTAAGTCGTCAGAGGATTTGCTTACTGCAGCGGTCTTTGGTCGTCTGGCGTACCTGCCAGGCCAGACTTTATGGTCAATATTGCGATCCGCGTTTGGAAGCGACCTACCCGAATACAAAGTCGTCAACATGATTGATGCGCAATTTTGGCCAACTTGGCAGGAGGACGATGATGGTCTCAAGACGGTCGAGCCTGATGGTTACTTTCAATTCGAAGTCGGAGATCCTGCAGTTCGTATCGATGTCATCTTGGAAGCGAAATATCGCGCCGGCTATGATCAATATGCCGAGCAGTGGCGCAGGCAATGGAATGCATACCACAAGTATGTTGCCGAGGGTGATGGCGCGACGGCTTACCTCCTTGCCGTTGGCGGACTGGGCGCTCATGCGACGACAACCATGCATCGGCTTCAAGAAGAGTTGCGGCAAGATGGCCTTGAGGTGAAGGTCATTGCTGCAAATTGGCCGAAACTCCTAGATGCGATAGTGAGCGCCATGGACGGACCGCTGGCTGGAGCAGAGAGGAGGGTTTTAGGCGATATCATAGAAGCTATGGCGCTGGCAGGATTTCGACATGTCCAAGTGCTCGGGGAAATGCGGACGGGCAGGAGGATATCTCCGTCCGCCAAGGTACATCTACTAGACTACGAATTTAGGAGGCATTCATGAGTAACGCTGAGTTGGCAAGATCGCTCGAAGATGTCCGCGAGGCTCACCGCCTGCTCTCCGGATATTACCGTCGAATACTCGACACGGCGAGGCTCGTGGCGGATCAGTTTCCTGGGAAGACATTCTATCAGTGGTCGCCGGTCAATACGACCACGCCTCCGATGCGTGGAACAAACCCATTTGACCGTTGGGGGTGGCACTTTTTGCCACTGAACGCAGCCTCATTCTTGTTCACCACGGCAGGGCAGGGCGTGAGACCCATGAAGGGCGACTGGATGCTTGATATCCACGTATCGTCTGACAGCGAGTTTGCACAATCCGATGTTACAAAAGGAGATCCCGACCCGCGAGAGTTTGCCCCGGTCGAGACAAGTCGATCCGAGTTCTCATTAATCGCCTGGAAATGCGTAAGCATGACACCGAAGGATTTAACTTGGATGAGGGTTTGGAACGAAAGTCCTTGGCCTGACGAGGCTGCCGTGGAAGCCAAGGTTCCGTTCGATGCATCTTCAGGTATCCAATCTACGATGATCAGGTGCCCCCTGGAAGCCTTGTCGTCCAGAGTTGAGGTGGTGAAATTCGCGGAGCAGGCGAAACGGCATTTTGTCGAGGTTTTGGCTGTCGCTGGAGACTAGCGGCCGACAATTAACACGATTACGGTCGGAAACCAGAGTTGGAAGCGTCGGTCATTCGAATGTTACCGTGCCCAAATTGTTTCCTGCCGCATCCATGGAGTTTTTGTGAGCGGGAGAGAATTGTGCGCGATTGGACGAGATTCGGAAAAAAAACCTCTACCGACGACCTAGCCTTGGAGCCCTTGAACGCCTTCCTGAATGAATATCGAAACTCCGGTGAGCAATCCCTCTATGCGATCAGGCTGTGGGGGATTGAAGCTGCGTTCAAGGAGATTTTTGGTGGCTTGACAGGCTTCTCGTTCTGCGAGCCGGCAAAGCGGTCGAAATATCTACAAATGCTCGGTGCACACGCATTGAGGGACTTGCAGCAGGGCGACTTGATCGCAGCCTCGTGCAACAAATTTTATCTCAATTACCTTTCGGTTGTCAGTTCGGTGACTAACCGCGTACCAAGTGGCGAAGTCGAGCAAATCACTGACATGGTAAGTGGCATCATCCGGTACGGCGGGTCCAAAATGAAAGAGATGGAGAAGGTTGAGATCGAGGCGACATAAGCAGTCTCTAAGCCGTCAACCTTCAGGGGCGGGTCAGGCTCTATCGAAGGTCCGGTGACGGAGCGAACGGTACAGGAATTGTCCAAGGTAATCATTTCTGATCTACAAGAAGTTCTCGCGACCGGAGAGGACTACTACTGGTTTATGATAGAGTTGCATGATCTGTTACAGAATCAGAAGGCCGCGATCAGGAATTTGCTGGACACCTTGCCGCTCTTCCCGATTGAATATGAAGGAATGCGGTCGGCTGACTCATACGTAGGTAAGCCAAACCCTGGTGTTCAGTATTTGGAAAGCATCCGACCAGAAATCATCCACTGGTGCAGAGTGACGATACCCAGCCTCGACGCAGGTGAATTGTCCACCCGCATAGTTTGTATCGCTTACGGAAACTTTCGAATGGGCGGGGAGCAGGCGCTTGACGCACTCCGTTTGCAATACGCCGTTCATTACCATAACAACTGCGTATCCAGTGGCCACTTCCAGAGCGCTGAGAGATGGACCGAAGTAATCGACCATTTATCCGGAAAATCCAGATAACCTGATTTGCCGTGATAGAAGGTTCGTAAGGTCTGGCGAGCGGTATAGAGAGCCAACTGAACGCTCGCCCCCGAAGCGCGGCATGCATAACCTAATCAGGCAATGCACGTTTGCGCAATTGCGCAATATAGCAGGCAAGCATGTTGACAATCGTATGTGTACGATAAAGAACAAACTGCCTAACCAAACTTTTCAGCCGATGGGAGCGACGGATGAAGACGCCGTGGAGTCTGTTGTCGCGGTTACGGAGTTCGCGACGGTCGGTCGACGATGCCGCAATGTCGCCGGATCCCGTCGGCGTATCTAGTGAGCCAGTGAGGACTAAGCCTCAAGAGGCAAGACGAGATAATGAAGCTGTACCGCCGGTAGATGGCGAAGGGATGGGCAAGCCTGCTACCCCAGAACACGGGCTACTAAATGTTGAACCATTCGGCTCAGAGAACAAGCAGGTCGCTACGCATTCTTCGGATCTGCGAAATGAGTCGACTGATCCCGCTGCTGCTCGTCACTTGGAAGCGGTGAATATCGAACCGGTGGCGAAGACGCGGCGAAAACCGACGACCGGCAAGCCACGCTCCAGCCGCCAGACGATGACGCCCACTGCATTGTCGCCCGCGAAGACTGACACCTTGCAAGATGATGGTGCTATTGGCCAAGGTGAAGAGCTCTTAAACTTGGATCGCGAAATCCAGGCGACGAAACGGCAGCTTATCGCGAAGCTTCGGCTGCAGAATGAACAGATTAAGATACTGCTGGCAAGGTACGACCGCAGTTAAGTTAGGATTGCAATGCGATTACAAAAGCGCCCCTTCATCGTCGAGCACAAGAACGCTCGGCGCCGCTCGGTGGCATCCCCGAAATCTATCTGGGGTGATGCAGACTTGCGGGCGCTGGCTCGTGAGGCAGCGGCTGACGCAGCGCACCTATTCGCGCCACTTAATGATCTGGAACAAGATGCATCGTCGATACTAAACCCTTCGCCGACGCCCGAGATCCCCAAGGCCTCCAGCGCCGCTGAGATTGAGCTTCCCACGGAGATCCAGCGAGAAGAATCCAAGATTCCTTCCGTTCTTGGTCATTCGCCTGATGCTAATGCGATATCCAGACCAAGCAAGGCGCCGTTACGAACGAAGGCGCCTTCAAACGCCTCCGGTGTCAAACGCAGGTCGAAACCAGGTAACAAGCTGTCGATTGCCGACGCGGATCTCCAGGCGCTCGAGACGGAGAACGATTGGTTGAAAGTGCTTCTGCGACAAAAGCTGGGCGCAGAGAACCGGGCGATAAGAGCGATGCTGTCTAGGTTCGACTAGGACAGCAGTTTTGGGTGGAGCCAACCGACGATATCGCGCCAGCGGTCTTGCCCTTTTGCGTGCTTCATGCTTCCTGCCATTCCAGCTCAGAGGTCCCTGACCTCTCGGGCTTGGAGGAGGGCGCTGCTCCCGATAAGCGGCGCCCTCCGTGCTCAAGGCAAAAAGGAGCAGGGCTCGTTGCTTGGCTCAAGGGGCTTCAGCTGGTCGAACGTCCATTCGTTGCCGTCCTCGCAAATAAACAGTGCCTTGCCGTCTCGCGTCAGTGTCTCCTGGCTGTCCCAGAAAACCTCAGTATCGCCCCGGTAAATTGGCGTACCGGTATGTGGGTCAATATCGGAAATCCATGCGGTGGCGCGGAGGGTTTCTGCCGTGCCGACTATAGGTTGGCCATTGGGCGATAGGTATTTCATGACGTCTGGTCTCAATGGGACATTTAAGTATGAGCCGATGTGGCGACCGGCCGCAAGAATTGTTGCAAGTCACGAAGTCTTTCATTGAGCTCAAGTCCTCGCCGCGTGGACACGCAACCAAACGGCGATATCCTATGCAGAGATTCGCACCGCATCGCCCTGGAGCCAAATACATGATCTCTAGCAAAGGTGCTGCTGCAGTCCTTACCGATGCCCTGCTTTTGGTGGCAGCAACGTTACTGCTCGCGACCGGCTACCAAGCACAATTTTATGCGCATCGGAAGTCACATTTGGTGGGGTTGTCTTGGCGCTCTTCGTTGACAGCGCCGCCGCCTTGATCTTGGGTCTCGTGTTCGTCGGAACTGTGGTTTGCGGTGAGCAGGTTGCACTCTTGCTCGGTGAAAACGTCGATCAACGGAAGTTGGTGACGGGATCTGTGACTGTCTGCGCCTCACTCTGCCTGCTAATCGGCTCGTATTTTGGCGTCCGAAGCTTCTTTCAGCCATTGACGCAGGAAATCGACATCGAGTTGGCCGACGAGACACATGGCTTCATCTTCTCGAGCGATCATAAGCTAGGGAGGAATGAAGAGAAGAATGATGCCGATCGGCCATTCACGTTCGTGCGGCATCTCTCGCAATTCGGCTCGCTCGATTGGAGGGCGCAAGATCCGATTTTTAGGGTGGGGGTAAAATCGACGGTCCCCGGGTACAGTTTCGACGCATCGCTATCCTTGTACGGTGCGTGTTGGGATCCAAGGGATCCGAAATCGGGTGTTGGCAAAGCTGAGTCGGTCGTTATCGAAGACATTAGAGAGCTGGAATTTGCCACGGACTTTGGCATTCTTGACTGGAGGCTGTACCCTGGTTCATTCCAAGGCCACGCGAACTTCGTCAACTGGCGTGTAACCCAGTTCAGCATCTCAAGGCCGAGCTCACCTGATAAAATCGAAATACAACAATCGGTCCATGGCAACGGCATGCTCATCGTTGAAGACAGCGAGTTTGAGTTCTATGTCGCCATTGTACCGTTCGACACCAAAGGCAAAGAGATTGTCAAGAAGAGTGCGGTCCTGAAGATCGAGACGGACCAAGGTGCCAAGGAACTGATAGTGTCACCCGGCGAACCTTCGACAGAAGCCACCTCGACAAATTGCACGGCACTACCAACGCGTCTTCTATTCGGGCAGGGTGAGGTTTCGTCCAAGGATCACGCGAGCCTAGTTGGCTTAATGGTAAAGCTCAAGCGCTCGACCCGGTCCCCCAACTTCATGGAGAACGCCGGGCGGCTTGTAGCGGAAGGCAGCGGAGGCTTCCTGATCGCGAATGACCTGACCGGTGAAGGCCTCCGGCAGTCATCGGCCGAAGGCGTCTTGGATGCCTTCATTGCGGGCGCCAATGTCAAAAGCCTAACCATAGGAGGCTCTTCGGTCGCCGTGGCACCCTCTGACTTCTTGTTCGGCCTCGGGTCGCTGAAGGCTTCGATCACGAACGATGGGCATCTGCGATACTCTGGCTCGGCCAAGACACTCACTCGCAATAATCTTCGCATCAGCCCAACACTTTGGGAGACGCTGTCTAGCGAGATGCAGATAGCGATCCTTACGGGCCTCTGCATCGCTACGCTTGGACTGTTTGCGTTTCTCGTCCGGCTGATTTTCGGTGCACCAAAGCTTTCGATATTGTCCAAGTCCTGATCGTTTGCCATCGGCAAGTTACTTGGGCTCTCGGGCAAAAATATTCGCCCCGTTGACAGACTAAAAAATGTTCTATATCTGTTCGCGCATGGAAAAATTTGCTCGCACACTCATACGAATAGTTCGCTGACACCACCCTGCAATGGGATTACGTCACTGCGTTCATTCGAGGGTTCATGATGAGCATCTCTCACTCGCGCTTCTTAGCGCAATCAAATCCTGTACAAGTTTTCTACCCACTCAGCACCGTCCGATGTGTTGGCCCTGTCCTTTTCAGGGACCAGTTGGCCCGTGACATTGCGTGCCTTCTAGACGTCGATGATACCGTGTCATCTTGGTCCTGCATGTCCATGGCGTTGTCCGATGGGCAACATTCCCATCGTCCTGATTTCGTCGCGATGAGGGGTAGTCGGAAAGTTGCCATCGATGCTGCCCGGGAGGATCCGCTGCCCAATTGGGTGCAAGGCAAGGCTCTCGAAGCCGGGCTTGGGTATGAGTTAATCGATGGATCAGAGCTTCCGCGCATCCGCCTCAAGAATGCCAAGGACCTCTTGCGTTACGCGAGGCACGAGGCACCCCTGTCCGATCGCATTAAGCTGTTGGCGGCTCTGGACGAGCAATCATCCCTGACTGTTGCCGAGGCCCTCTTGGCCTTTCGCGAGACGAAGCCAGTAGCTGGACTGGCGTCCATGTTCCTGCAGCGATTCATCATCATGGATATCGATGATCGATTGATCGGGCCGGAAACAATAATCCGCCGACAGCGCGACTAGAGTTCAACGACATTTCACCGAGTTTTTGACGCTGCCAACCGCAGTGAAGGATGAACCATGCCTATTTCCACCAAGAATGAAAAGGTCCGCTCGTCGGTCAAGCATTACGCGCTCTATAGAACTTTCGAGCGAGCACTCGAACACTGCAAGGATTTTGGGGAGGGCGGTCTAGGAACCGTCTGTCTAGTTGTTCCGCCGGGATCAGCGGCAGCTGATTTCAAGACTTGCGCAATCGCATTCCTCTTCGAGGGCGTGGAGAGGGATCGGTGGGACGACCTGGGCTACATTTGCGTCGCTTCGTCGGACAAACCGGAAAAGGTTAAGGCGGAATTCAGCGAGAAGTGCGCTCGACAAAAACGCGCAGTCGTCTTGTCCGAGACGCGTCACCTACCTGCGTTGGTATCGGTGGCCGTCGACGACTTCATCGAAATCGAACCTATCAATGGCGGAGATTTGCGAGAGGCATGTGCCGAGGTCTTGCGTCTAAGGGTGACCTTGAAGCAAGCCCGCCAACTATTGGCTTTTCCAAGAGACTTGATGTTTGCTGCCCTTAAGAAAAACAGCACCGCCGCGAATGCCATTCGAAGGCTCGCCGCGGTATCGCCGGTATCTGGCAACGCGAAGCCACTAGCCGAAAGAAGCCTTCGCTTGGAGGAATTGCACGGGTATGGGGCCGCCAAGGATTGGGGGTTGCAGCTCGCGAAGGACTTAGCGGCCTGGAAGGCAGGGCTGTTGAAGTGGTCCGAAATCGATCGCGGGTTGCTGCTCAGCGGGCCGCCCGGCGTAGGGAAGACCATTTTTGCGAAGGCGTTGGCAGAGACTTGCGGCGTAAATTTTGTCGCGACGTCGGTCGCGCAATGGCAAGCAACTGGCCATCTGGGCGATCTCCTGAAGGCGATGCGTGCTGACTTTGCGACGGCAGTCGACAAGGCACCCAGCATCCTATTCCTCGATGAGCTGGATTCGATTGGCGACCGGAGTACCTTCACCGGGGAATACGCTTCATATTCGATCCAGGTCGTAAATGGACTGCTAGAGGCGCTGGACGGCTCAGCAAGGCGGGATGGCTTGGTTGTCATTGGCGCCACGAATTATCCGGAGAAGGTGGATGCAGCTATCCGCCGCCCCGGCCGGCTTGACCGACACTGCGTCATTGGCATGCCCAGCGCCGCGGAACGCGTTGCGATCGTCGAGCAGATGCTGGGGCAGCAATTGAGCGACCTTGACAAACTCGGTCCGATGACCGAGGCAATGTCGGGCGCTGATTTGGCACTCATGGTCCGAGATGCAAAAAAGCAAGCGAGACGCGAGGAGCGACAGCTGGTCTTGTCTGACCTAACGTCGCAACTTCCAGATCTGCTACCAATCACTGGCGATTACCGGCACGCGATCGCCGTCCACGAGGCCGGCCACGCGATCGTGGGAAATGAACTGGGGCTAGGGCGCTTCCTTGGTGTTCGGGTCGTGAAACAACTCAATCCACGTTTCCCGGTCCAGTCAGCAGGTGGGGCAATCTTTGAGTTTCCCACGCTGCGGGTCCGCAATGCGCAACAGTATAGGGACGATATCTGCTTGCTGATGGCAGGTATCGCCGCCGAAAGGGTGATCTTCGGAAGCCACGTGGATGGATGCGGGATCGGACCGACGAGCGACCTCGCACTTGCTACTGACCTTGCCGTGCGAATGGAAACCCGTATCGGCATGGGCTCACGATTGTCGCACTTTGGTGAAGGCTCGGCTTGGGAAGCCTCTGAGGCCCACGGCTTGCCTCGGCTCGTCGACAGCGTCGAGGAAATCCTGCGCAGCGAGCTTGCACGTGCGTTCGACATTGTATCCGTCCAGCGGTCACTCCTCATCGCCTTGGCTAACGAGCTCGAGGCCGTTGGCTCGGTCGCTCCCTCTCGATTCAACGAAATCAAGTTGGATGTTAGGGAGCGCTTCCCTCCTGGGAAGCCGTCGCCAAGGCACGACGCTGGCGTCGCATCGAAGTCTAGCCGACGTGCTGGGAGGGTCGAGCGATGAAAGCTTGGATCATCAGCGATATCCATTCCATGACGATCGACTTGTTGCACGCAAGGCGGCTTTCTGTCCCCGGCGCCGACATTTGCATCTGTGCCGGGGACATCGCTGGGAACATCGAGCGTGCAATCGACTTCCTCCACGCCGAAATCTCTCCGCATATGCCTGTGGTCGCGACGCTGGGGAACCACGATTACTACGGCTCGTCGGTCGATGATGCGTTGGCGTATGCCCGTAAGTGGACGTCTGGCACTAACGTACACATCCTGGAAAACCAGACATATCTCACCACCGGCTTGCGCGTGATCGGCTGCACGCTCTGGACCGACTTCGAGATTGAGGCGCATGACTTTGGCCACCTGCCCATCCTCGCAAGGCGAGACCAGGCAGCCCGGGAAAGCATGCGCTACCTGATGGACTTCCGGCTGATCAGGGGATCGGAAGGGCGATTGGGAGACGGCAGTGGCTTGATCTCGCCTGGCGAGATGATGTCGCGCCATTGGGAGAGCCGAGGCTTTATCGAGGGGGAACTTGAAAAGCCTTTCAAGGGCACCACGATGGTCTTGACGCATCACGCAATTTCGCCGCGATCTCTCGATCCACGCTTTGAGGGACACATTTCTAATGCTGCCTTCGCCTCGGACCTGTCCGAGATCATTCGTGCCGGTCGCCCTCATTTTTGGATCCACGGACACATCCATCGCTTCGTGGATTACACGGAGCACGAGACCAGGGTCATCTGCAATCCACGTGGGTATGTTGGGGAACGGGGTAGTGCCGGGTTCCGGCCGGGTTTCGTGGTCGAGACGACAGTGGACGAAAGTGACGACGGGGGCGGGCGAGATGAATAAGGCGGTCGTCTATCTTCGGACGGAGTGGGATTACGGCTCGCCGACGTTCACAGTCGTGTTTGTTGGTGCCTCCCTACGGCAACGCGAAGATTTCGATCTCGTTGCCCACCGCGAGGGCTTCGTTCGGAACCGTGACAGCTGGCGTCCGACCCAGGGCGCGAAGTTTTATCGACTACTCGAAGCGCTTCGCGCAAGCGGGTGCGACATGAAGTTCGAACCAGAGATCGACGGGCACATCAACTTGCAGCGCCTCCAACTAAGCTCGGAGACACGGAAACACCTGGATAGTGTGCACGCCTTCAAGCTGCATGATCTAGCTGGTTACTGCTCCGTCCAGGGAGATGGGCACGTTGATGGCGAATACTTTTATTTCCGAGCGCGTGAATCGCACTGGCGCTTCGAGGTTGGCGGCAACGCTGCTGGAACCAAGGCAGCTAAGTGGTGGCACGCCGAGGATTGGCCAAACGAGAGCGGTTTTGGCGCGGGATACAGGTCAGACGAGGACGCAGTTTGTTGCATCCTGAAAGCAGTCGAGGCGTATCGCACTGGCAATCGAGATCGGTTCGAAATTGGCCATCCCGACTATCAAAGGACGATGCTTAAAGGATGGTCGCTGCGCGTTCCCAGCCTTTCATGCGCTATCCAGCGGCTTGGGATCAGTGGGGAGGAAGCAATCAACAAGGCAAAATCCTTGGCCATCGAACTGCCCTATCTCGCTGAGGCCGAGCTGGCTGCCTCGGGTAAAAAACCTGGAACGGCAATCGCGCCAAACGAGGCGATGGGCGGCGAGACGCTGGCTGAAGACAAGGAGGAATGATGGCAAGCTACCCGTTCAACATCGATGTTAGCACTTCCGAAGGAAGGCTGGAGGTGCTCCGTTTGTGGAGTACAGCACGCGTAAATCTGTCGACCGCAGGGTTGATCCTGAAAGTGCCAATGTACCGTGTCCTTGAGATGGCTAAGGAGAACGCTATCGATCCCCCGAGCGAAGAGGCTCTCGCCCATAGCGTCCTGGAACTGGAAACGCGGATGCGCCCTCGGCTACGCGCGAGCAAGCGCGATAAGGCTGCGAGAGGGCTTGCAGGCATTCGCGCGGCAATCGCCCAGGAGCTAGATGCGCTTCCGTCCATCGCTTTGGAAGCCAAGGCACACGGGGCTAGTGATGCCCACCAAACTTATTATGTTGTACATGCCGTGCTAAGACGAGCCCTCGACGTTGTCGTATCCGCGATAGAAGTCATGGAGGAGGGACCCACGCTCGAATCACATGAACTTGACGGCTTCGAGTACACAGAAGCGAGCCTCAAGACCTTGCGAGGCCTAGACCGCGTGATCCCACGTCCGGATTACTACTTGGTTGGCGACTTCAATCACGTCGGACCGATCACCGAGAATGATATTCTCTGGAGTTGGTCCAAGGGCTTTCTCGCTTCCACCGATGCTAGCGAGTTGCTGATGCTTGAAGAAGGCGACCAAATCGGTGAGATCGCATGCCAACTCGGTATTCCACTACCGAGAGAGATTGCCCTGTCGCCCAAGCAGGCGGCCGTGATTCTTGGTGACAAGCCTGGCAACGGGGACATTGAATTCGAGGTGCGGCGGCGGATCCGCGATGGACGGCTCGCATCCTATTTTCCTCCTGACGTCGAAGTTCGGCGGCGATTTGAGAAGAAGCAGATCGGTAGCAGCCTCAAAAAACAGGAGGACAAGTCGTGATTTTCGGGTTGGATGTAGTTTCGCTCAAAATGCTTCGAGAAGCCAAGGGCATGACCAGAGCGAAGGTGGCAGACCTATCAGGCGTGAGCCGAGCTAGGGTATCTAAGATCGAGTCAGGAATGGCGAACCCGAAGCTTGCGACCCTTAATGCGATGTGTGCGGCATTAGATGCAGAGCTTATTCTGGTGCCGCGCAAAATTGGGGGCAATGTTCGGCGTCTTGTGGCAAGACATTTCGGTAGGCCGGACGGCCCGCTTGTGTCTGTTCGAGATGAGGTTTTCATTCCAGATGGGGAGGATTGAACCCCGCGTGCGGCGAATTGCCGTCGTCAAAGACCTAAGCAAGATCGGCACAAACTTAAAATTGAGTATTGCACGGTTGCTAATCGGAAATATGATCCGATCAGGATTCATGGCCGGGGTTATTATGAGAACGATTCTGCTTTGCACGGCATTAGTTTTTGCTTCGCCTCTAATCGCACTTGCCGATGACGACTATCCCATGGCGGGGATAGTGACGAGCATGACCGTAGCCGAGATCAACCAGCAGCTAGACCGCGCGGAGAGGGAACTTTCCGAGTTCAATAAGAAGTTCACTGAGCAGGGTATAGCGCCGCTGGTCGCACAAGCGACCGACGCTTGTTTTGCAAACTTTTATGTAGTCACCCAGGGTGGGGCGCAAATCCATTATGTCCTCGATGAAACGGCCAGCCGAGACGGTAGGGTAGAATACGCTCAGGCCGGTGAAGCGTCCCAATGCTCATACGACAAAGGAAAGAAGCTGGAGAGGTGTGGCCAAGACTTCCTCGCCTTTCACCCAGACGATTCCCCATTGAAGTTTGTCACGCTTCGCGATCCCGACGAAGCATACGCTCTTTCTCTGAACCCTAAGCTTGCTGACGGAAAGATGACGGAATTGGTTTCATGCGACGAGTATCGCGAGCAACTCCTGTCACGGATTACGACTAACCGGGTGAAGGAGTCTGCAAATCCGGATTTCGGAGCTGGCACGTTCGCTCGCCGAATAATCGTCGAGCCGGACTTCTTGGCAAAGCTGAAGACGCTTGAAGGCAAGTGATGATGCCACCCAGTAACCTGATACGTTCTTGTCAGGTTTTAAGGCGATTTGCCTCAAAAATAGGGTTGCCAAGTGGACGCGCGACCGACGCGAGGATAGCGTATTTCTCGAACCATCGGTCAGGCGATTGTGCATCGCCGATTTTGCCGATAGGGCAATGGAAGTTCAGAGTTGCTAGAGGGGCTCAGTAAGTTCCGGGTTGCGAAGATTGGATCGGGGCTAAAAGCCTAGTCATCATGATCGTCAGATTGGGGCTCGAGAGCGATGGTTTTCACCAGCTTGATTATTGCCTTTCGCGTTCTCGCATCTGAGATCCTTACAAACGCCCTGTTGAGTGCAGCTCCCTGCGCGGATCCCACGTGACGTTCGATTTCATCGATCTCGGAAACCTTTGCAAGGACATTACCATCTCCTTCTCCAAAGAGCGCGGCAGGCGTAACTCCCAAGATCTGTGCGATATGTTGTATTCTACTGGAACCAACGCGGTTAGTCCCCTTCTCGTATTTCTGAACCTGCTGGAAGGTGATGCCTAGTTGCTGTGCCAAAGAACCTTGCGACAGACCCATGAGCTTCCGGCGAGCCCTGATCCTCGCTCCCACCTCCGCGTCAATCTCACTTTTGGGCATTGGATTACGTGGCACTTACTTCACCTCGATTGACCGGATATTGTTGCATAGCGTTGTAACTATGCGTTGTCGAGCGGCTGGTGACGTTTTCCACTGCCAGATGTGCAAGGGGAACGGGAATGGAACATGCTTGTCAAACGAGACCCTTGAGGGCGATACGTAATAGCTCCGAGTTGAGCTAATCTGGTCGCCTTTTCATTCAACGAAAAAGAGACTTGGCCAGTCAATCACGATCGCCTTCTCTACACGCCGATACTCAACGATCTCGATGTCCAGCGATTGGATAAGTTTGCGGTTCTGCTCCAGTACACCGGCAGGCAAAACCATGATTTTACGGGCCTCGGTTCCAACAAGCTTCTCGTAAACGTAAAGCTGTCCTACTGCCTTTAGGATATCGTCTGCTCCATTTGCCGTCTTGATCTCGAAGAGAGCGGGCAGGTCTTCGCTGGTCGTGTATAGATCGGGGCCAAGAGATCCAATTCTAGCGTTCGAATGCCTTATTGCGCGAAGGTCCAGTTCGGCTTTCAATGCTTGAAACACATCATGGTGGATGCGTTCGGCTTTGATCGGTCCGTGTCCCGGTATCCAATAGTCGCCAGAAGGCTCTTCAAAACTTAGCGCGGCCCGCTGAACATTCGCTGCGTCATCTCCGTGGTCGGCGCGGGTTCGGACGACATGGCAAAGGTCAACGAACTTTTTCGTCGATAGGACCATGTCCATAGGCTGTGCAATTGCGGTGACCGCGTAACAAGGAACGATTTGACCGTTCGAAAAGCTAACGTCTACTACCTCAACTCCTAGAGCCGCTGCATCAGCTAGGTACTCATCCAGCATGCCCCTGGTGTTATCGACGTTGAGTCGCCCTCGATGTAAAATCCACACGCGTCCTTCGTCGTCCCTGGCCACGACGCCCTGGTTCTGGAGATTGGATATTCCCGAGACCGGCGGGTTGACCTGGACGATCCCCTTTCCGTTGCTAGCGGCCAAAACATCGTTGCCCAGGGCATTCCAATAGCGACCTTTCGGGCCAACATGTCCCGCGGACTTTATCCAAACGCCAATTTCCTGGACCCACCACACCGGCCTGGCTCCCAAGGCGACCTGGGTGCCAAGTGTGCGGAAGGCGCGGGCCCACGTGCTAATTGCTGACGCGACATCGGGTTTGTTTTCAATAGCAGTTAAACGTCGCATTGTTTTTCCTGGTAAGCTTTTGTTTCTGATACGATACTCATGGCCGCGTAGATACCTGATGCGAGCAACAGGCTATCTAGGGAATCGAGTTTTGCGCCGAGTTTATATCACGGGGAAACGCTTCGGCCGAAACCTAAGATCGCTAGTTCTGGTCAGGCTTTCGGGTTTCTCATGGGCATGGTCAAATCGATCTTCGCTCAACGGCATCGCTCGCAGGAGTATCGTGCGGCATAACGCGGATAACTGATCTTGCCTTCATTGCTTGTCTTGAAAAGATTGCTTTAAGCTGCGCGAACAACCGAAGGCGCATTGATGACCAAGTTCACTCTAGATACCAATTGCCTTATCGCAATAGAAGATCGGCGCCCTGAAAGTGATGCGGTCCAAGCCCTAGTCGACGCTGCACGAGAAGGGCGGATCGATGTCGCTATGGTCGCTTCGTGCGCCTCGGAGCGACAAATCAGTGGAGGCTATATCACGGACTTTGACCAGTTCAAAAAGCGTCTTTCCTGGCTCGATTTTGGTCACCTTGCGCTACTAGCAGGGTGTTGAAGAAGTCAATCGCGTTCGCACACGAAGCCGGAATCGTCTC
>NZ_JBMDIL010000011.1:0-257747 GCF_057808655.1 Rhizobium sp. FG96
TCATCAGGGCTAAATCAATCTAGCCGACCTGTCCGGTGAAACGGGGAGCACTCCATAACAAACTCTACCCGCTTGTCTACATCATATCCAATGGGCTCGAGTACGGCGACGGCAGTGGTGTCATCACACCTAAAGACATTGCCGAAAATCAGCTATCCAGTTTCAACCGTGCCCGCCATACAACCCAGCTACGCTTAGTGTTATTCCCGATCGGGAAAATTTTGGCCGATATGAGATGCAGTTTTCTTGAAATTCCCGATCGGGAAATTTTACTCGACAAGTCCGCTGATATGATGCTATTTTCCCGATCGGGAGATAAAAATGGCAAAACACGTCAGAAGTCCAACCGACATCGGCGCTCTGGTCCGCAGCACACGCAAGGAGCAAAACTTGCGGCAGGATGAGCTTGCCGGCGTTTCGGGCGTAGGCCTCCGGTTTATCGTCGATCTCGAAGCAGGCAAGCCGACAGCACAGATCGGAAAAGTCTTGCAGGTTCTGCAAACGCTCGGTTGTTCGATCGATATTTTGGCTCCTGGGGAGCGTAGAAAATGACGGTAAGAGTTCTCAATGTCTGGTGGGATGGTCGCATTGTCGGGCAATTCACCCAAGACAGACATGGCGATATCGGCTTTGCCTACACCGAAGCTTGGCTTGATGACGAAAAGGCCCTTCCGCTTTCTGCCTCCCTCCCAAAGCGCCCGGAGCGTTTTTCTCGCCGTGAATGCCGACCATTTTTCGGCGGCTTGTTGCCCGAGGAAAGCCAACGCCTTGTTGCGGCGCAAGCATTGGGGGTTTCACCTGCGAACGACTTCGCGCTTCTCGATCGCCTGGGCGGCGACGTCGCCGGCGCCCTTCAGCTTTTGCCAGAAGATCAGGAGCCGGTAACGACAGGACCGATCACGGGCCAGCGACCGGCATATCTGGACGATGCCGAGATTGTTCGGATACTCGATGCACTTCCAACACGGCCGCTATTGGCCGGCCAAGAAGGCCTGAGGCTATCGCTCGCCGGTGCGCAATCTAAAGTGCCGCTTGTTTTGATTGACGGCCAGCTTGCCCTTCCAGTTCCCGGCCAAGCAACAACGCACATTCTGAAACCGCCAATCGCGCGCTTCCCAGGAACAACTGAAAACGAAGCCTTCGTAATGAAACTCGCTGCAGCGATCGGCCTCGATGTCGCACCGGTTGAAGCAAGGTCCGCGAATGGGCGCCCATTTCTCCTGGTTGAGCGCTATGATCGTTTTCGCGACGCCGATGGTGTGGTTCGCCGCATTCACCAGGAGGACTTCTGCCAAGCACTTAGTGTGCCACCCGAAACGAAGTATGCCAGCGAGGGCGGGCCGACCTTTAAGGATTGCTTCGAGCTGTTGCGTCGGGTCGCAGAGCGGCCGAGCACTGACATCGCCAAGCTCTTGGATGCTGTGATTTTCAACCTCATTGTCGGAAACGCAGACGCCCACGGAAAAAACTTCTCAATTCTATATGACGACCAGGGGCCGAGAATGGCTCCGTTGTACGACCTACTTTCCACGGTCACCTATCCAGATCTTTCACCGAAAATGGCTATGCGGATCGGGAAGCGCGCAACGCTTGCCGATATGGACGCTGATGGTTGGCAGGCTTTCTCCAAGGAGACAGGTGTCGGCTTGCTCTTAGTACGCCGTCGGGTGAGAGAACTAACCGATGTCACAGGGGACGCGATTCCCCGATTATCAGAAGATATGTCCCCACTTGCCGCCGATTCTGTGACGTTAAATCACGTAGCGGCTTTGATCGCAGAGCGTGCCAAACTCGTGGCCCTGAGCATTTAACTCAACACCGCCGACATAACCCAAATATTGAGTTGTAGCCTCGGTCGCAGCGCGCGCGACCGGCTCGCGGTGAATCATCTCAAAACCAGACATCGCTGCACAGCAGCGAGGCAAATAGCGGTCTTGATTTATTCTCTTAAAACTACTATTTTCGCTTAAAGCAAAAAAAGGAGATAATAATGGCCACTATCGACGTGGATTTTGAAGTCTACAAGGCCCTCACCATTCGCCGCGAAACAGAGGAAATGACCTGCAATGACGTCCTCAGGCAGTTATTGAGTCTCGGCGAACAGAAGAGTCCTGAAAACGTCACCGAGAACCTTGGAGCCCTGGTTTACAAGGGTGCCGAGTTCCCCGAAGGGACCCAATTCCGTGCCACATATAAAGGGCAGACATATACAGGGGCGATCAAGGGCGGTGTTTGGGTTGATGAGAATGGGAGGGTGCAGAATAGCCCCTCTGAAGCCGCCTACAGCATCACAGGCAACCACGTAAATGGCTGGCGATTTTGGGAATGCCGCCGTCCGTCAGACACGGCCTGGCGGTCCATTGATTTGCTACGCCCAAAAAGATAGGCGGTTTGCATGTGCCGCAAAGACGAGTTTCAGTATGTCCGGGGCTACTTCGGCAGATCGGGGTTTCGAGGGACAAAGCCAACTTCGAAACCGAATAGCCTGCCAATCTTCTGCAAGGTGGCAAGCGTCGGATTTGCCTTTCCAGCTTCAATCTCAGCGATTTGCCGCTTTTGCAGGAAAAGCATTCCGGCAAATTCGGCTTGCGTCATGCCCAAGCCTTTCCGGATCTGAATCAAGGCATCAGGTAAGCGTAAATCGCCAATGCGCGCGCGCTCGGCAATTTCACGCCGGTTAGCTAATACCTCGTCCTTTGTAGGCTTCTTCCAGCGAGGTATGACTTGATCTCCGATGGCAATCAACGATCAGGGGCCGACGGCGAAAGCTGATGGCCCATAAAAGGGAATTATTGGGGCTACTATATCCGCGTTTCAACCCACCGGAATGGGTTGAAAGCGAATCCGTTGCGGGGAGGTTGGTCCTGGTTCTATCCCGCCCGAGTTCAGAAGCCTAGTGAAGACCAGAAGCTTCTGGAATAGCAGGAGCCATCTCGCTCCCTTTCTTTGCATTCTGGTTTGAGTTTGAACTTTTCTCTTGCCATACACGCGTCGATGAGCGGCGCCTCCGTCTTCGCGGCAAGCTTCCCTTCCGCGACAGCCTCCTGGCGGCATAGCTCGACAGCGTCATTCACCGGACCTGCAACAGTGCTCCGCTGTTCCGCATTGGCGATTGTTGCCAATGATGCGGCGCAAAGCCCACCGCACTCAATATGGCGCGCTCGCCGCCCGGATGCGCGCCGGCCTGCCCAATGCCTGCATGCTCGCTTTCACCGGCACGCCCATCGACAAGAAGGACCGCAGTACCCGTGAGGTGTTCGGCGACTAACGCAGGCCTTCACTGAGGAGTATCATCGCGTTTTCGTCGGTGAGCGAGGTGAAAAGGTTGTTCCTATCTCGCGTCTTGAGCCCGGTTCGGTCCGTTGGCTGGTCGAGAACTATTACCGGTCCAAGGCATTCCAGAGCCAGGCGACGGCGACAAAGAAGGACAAGAAAAGCGTCCTAAATCGTTACTGCGACAAGGTCGGCCATCTGCCTTTCGCCAAGCTTCGCAAATCGGACATCGAAGCCAGCCAGATGGCGCGAGCCGAGACGCCAGGTGCGGCGGACAAGCTCATTAAATATCTCAGGGCGTTGTTCAACTGGGCGATTGGCGCGGATCTCGCGACGTTCAATCCGGTGGCGGGCGTCACGAAAATTCATAAATCTGCCGGCTTCCACACCTGGAGTGAAGCGGAACTGGCGCACTTTCGCGATGCCTATCCGGTCGGCTCGATGGCCCGACTGGCTATGGAGCTGATGCTGAACCTGGGCGTCAGGCGCTCCGATCTCGTCAAGCTTGGCTGGAAGAACCTGATTGGCGAACGCATCGAGTTTTCCCCGCTGAAGGGCGCTGCGCATCATGTCCAGCGGCTGAGCCTCCCTGTCACGGATGAGTTGCGGGAAGCCCTCGATGCAATGAGGCATGACGAGCCGACTTTTCTCGTCACGGAGTATAGCAAAGCGTTCTCGTCAAACGGCTTCGGCAACAAGATGCGCCAGTGGTGCAACAATGCCGGCCTGCCGGAATGCTCGTCGCATGGCCTCAGAAAGTCCTCCGCTACGATCCTGGCCGAGGCCGGGGCAACCGAACATCAATTGATGGCGATCTTCGGCTGGTCTGATTCCAAGATGGCGCAGCATTACACAAAAGCCGCCCAATCCAAGCTGCTGATCGATGCCGGATTTGACCGGCGCAAGAGCCATGTGGCCCGCAAAAATGTCCCACTTTCATCGAGCCGGAATTCCGGTGAGACAAATCGAGGAAAAAATGATGGAAAAACAACGTCCGAAGACGGAATTGGTGGGCCCGGAGGAACCGGGAAATCTGCCTTAGTGCTTTGTTATTGCTCAACTTTTCACTTTGGTCAAGTGGCTGATACCAGCACCGATACCAGCACTTTTTTGAGATCGCATGGGATTTCTGTGGACGATCAGCTCAAAATGAATGCCCGCCAAGAATTCCAGTCTACGTCGTTGTCGTTGACTGGCTGCGGTAGCCGCTCACGGTATGCCGTCTCGACACGGTCTTTAGCTATAGCGAAGTAGTCCTCGTCCAACTCCATCCCGATGAACCGCCTGCCGGTGTTCGCGCATGCCACGCCGGTCGTACCGCTGCCCATGCAGTTGTCGAGGACCAGGTCGCCGTCGTTGGTGTAAGTGCGGATCAGGTACTCCATCAGCGCCACTGGCTTTTGGGTGGGGTGAAGTTTGCTGCGCTGCTTGTCGCTCGCAAACACTTGGACGCTTCTCGGATAACGTTCAGTCGAATCGTAGGGGAGCTTTACAAACTCCTGTCTGCCGTAGTTGGGCGTGTCGTCTTTTCGTTTCGTCGCCGTCTTGCGGATATGGCCTGTGGTTTTGATCGGGTTGTACGTCGGCTTCCGGTCGTAAAAAACCAGTACATTTTCATGCGCCTTCATCGGAGCTTTTTTGGCGTTCATGTGACCTGTCGGGTGCGTCTTTTCCCATATCCACTCGTAACGGAGCATACGAAGATTTGACGCCCCTAACACTTTGTCGAAAGGCGTCTGTGCAGTAAGCACGATCGCGCCTTTGCAGATCCTACGGTACTCAGGCCACAATGCGTTGAGATCGAGCACGCTATCCCACTTATTTCGCGTTGTTCCGTAAGGGAGATCGCAAAGAACCAGATCGACGCTGTTGGATGGCATCTGTTTCAGCAGGTCGAGACAATCCCCGAGGTACATTTGGGTGTCGAGGAATCCTGGGCGCATGATCTTTCCTGTGATTTGTCGTTGCGCCGATTCTATTACACCAGAGGATGCCTATTCAACTAATTGTTGAATTTCAGGATTCAACCGTCGCCTGGCGCGAGTGGCCGTACCAGCAAATTTCGGCGGTGTCTTAGGGTGGAGAGGACTCGAACCCGCAACGGGTGGGACTCACGAGTATTAGCTTCACAACAGATTCTTTAATAATTTGAATCGCTTAGCGGAATCGTGAGTCGTGCTGGTACGGGTCCCGGGATGCTGATTTCGTACCAGCAAATCTACCAGCTGCGTCCTGTAGTGGGACCCATATTTGCCATCTAAGTCATTGATTTTATTGCAGAAAAAAGTCGATGGTGGGCCCGGAGGGACTCGAACCCCCAACCAAGCGGTTATGAGCCGCCGGCTCTAACCATTGAGCTACAGGCCCTGGCGCAGGCGCCTGCGCTGGCTTCGGGGCAATGGTTCCCCGCAGCGGTTTCGCTCTAGCGTAATTCGGATGCAGCGACAAGATGTTGCCGCAATAGCTTCACAATCAATGGCCAAAGAAGAGAAAGGGGTAGCGACAACCAAGGAGTGAATCATGGCGCTGCAGAATACCAGGAAACTCGCGCTCGGTCTTTTGATCACGGCGGCGGCCGTGCTGCCGGTGACGGCGGCGGCGATTGCCGATGATTCCAAGCCGCGTGAGGCTGTCATCATGGTTTCGGGGGACGGGCAGTCTTCGGTGGCGCCGGACATGGCGATCGTCAATCTCTCCGTCGTCAAGCAGGCGAAGACGGCGCGCGAGGCACTCGACGAGAACAACAAGGCGATGACCGAGGTGCTGGCGGCGCTGAAGAAGGGCGGGATTGCCGAGAAGGACCTGCAGACGGCCGGTTTCTCCGTGCAGCCGCAATATAACTATCCGCAGAGCACCGACGGCCAGCCGAAGCAGCCGGAGCTGATCGGCTACCAGGTTTCGAATGGAATCACCGTGCGGGTGCGCGATCTTTCCAAGCTCGGCGGCATCATCGACCAGTCGGTGACATTGGGGATCAACCAGGGCGGCGACATCACCTTCACGAACGACAAGCCGGAAGCCGTCATCGACGAGGCGCGCAAGGATGCGGTCGCCTCGGCTCTGAAGAAGGCGAAGACGCTGACGGAAGCGGCGGGCGTCAAGCTCGGCCGGATCCTCGAAATCAGCGAAAACAGCGCCCGCCCGATGCCGCAGCCGGTCTATCGCGCCGCGATGATGAAGGAGGCCGCCGATGCCTCGGTGCCGGTTCAGGGCGGCGAGAACACCTATAATGTTACGGTCAATGTCACCTTCGCGCTCGAGCAGTAAGCGCTGACATCGGCTTCCGGCGGTAAAATAGCCGTTGGTATCGTTAAGCGATATCAACGGCTTAACTGTTTCTGGCGGCGGCTTTTTCCAAGGCGTGGGCATAAAAGGCTTTATCACGCGAGTGTTACACTATAAAATCGATCGTGTTATTCGGCCGCGCGAGGGAACCCGAGTTCTGTTTTCCGCATTAATTCCCGGCCGATGAGGAGGAAATGGCTTCATCCCTGCCAAGAGGAGACAGACATGACGAATGCCTTGCCGCCACTTCACAACGGACACGCCCCGTTCACCCTTCAGGAACTCTTCCGTGAGGCTCTCTATGCCTTCGAAGAATGGGATACGGAACTCACTGAACCGATCGTGACCTTCGAAGGGAAGGTCCTGCCGATCAGCATGGTGTTCGAAGCTATGCGCGAATGCGATGACATCGTGCCGATGAATATCGTCGGTGCCGTCACCGAACGGCTGACCAAGCCCTGGGAAGGCGAGGGTCCTCTCGACCAGATGACCTTCTCGACGGCGGCGCGCGTCATGCGCGTTCTGGTTCGCAAGCGGCTTCTCGCCAATGGCGGGACCGATGTCGTTGCCATCCAGGGACGCGCCGATCCGCGCGAATCCCGCGAATAGCCTTTCAGGCTGCCGGGATCGCTGCCTTGCGGCGGTCCCACCCCGTACGGGAACCGCTCACGCTTCCAGCCGTTGATGGTGATAGGAAGGACGAGCCTCATGCTGAAATCATTCGTACGCGAGATATTGGGAACGGTTCCGCACAAGATCGCGGCGCCGAGATGCCTCAGGCAGTTTGCCGGCAAGAAGCGGGTGCTGCTGGTATTTGCCGATGCCGAGGACGACCGCGCCAGCAAGCAGGACGATCTGCTGCGCAAGGCGCATCTGCGCTTCATCGAAGAGGATATCGAAGTGTTCAACGTTGCCGGCGGCGGCGTCTTTCCGCTGTTCGACGATCCGCATGATCTGGATGCCGACGAGCTGCGCGAGGATCTGCAGGGACCGCAGCCCGGGGAGTTCGGGTTGATCCTGCTCGATCGCGACGGGAAGGTGAAGCTGCGCGCCAGCGAGCCGATGCGGCCCGAGGAGATCATCGGGGCGCTGGCCACCATGCCGCACTAGGCGCTCTCGCCCGGGCACGGCTATCACTACGATTTCGCTTTACTTTTTTCTGCGCCCTGCGGATGTTCTCTCCTAGTCGTATGAGGAGAGGAGTGCCTGTGATGACCATCGAGGATGATCTGGTTCGCATCGCCGAACAGGAAAAGGTGCTCGCCTTCGACAGCTTCGACCTGACGAGCGCCTGGCAGCTCGGCAAGCTGCTACAGGAGCTTTCGACCGACCGGGGGCTGAAGGTGGCGATCGATGTGTCGCTGCATTCGATGCAGGTGTTCTACGCGGCGCTGCCGGGCGCGACGCCCGACAATGTCCAGTGGGTCCGGCGCAAGCGCAACATGGTGTTCCGCTATCTGAAGAGCAGCTATGCCTGCGGTTTGAAGCTGAAATCCGATGGCAAGACGATCGAGGATAACGGGCTTTCGAGCGCCGATTACGCCGCCCATGGCGGCAGCTTCCCGATCAATGTGAAGGGCACCGGCTGCATCGGCGCGGTCACCGTATCGGGTCTGCCGCAGCGCGACGACCACAATCTCGCGGTCGAGGCGCTGGCGCTGATGCTGGCGAAGGATCTGGATTCGCTGCGGCTCGGATAATGCATGCGGCCATTCCCGCCGGAGCGGAAATGGTTCTGATGCTTAGAGCTTGCCGCCGGCTTCGATGATGCCCTTGGTGATGCTGCCGGTCGCCGGGAAGAGCGGGATCAGGCAGGCCTGCAGGGCGTGATAGATGTCGCCCTTGCCGGGGAAGAGGCTGTGCGAGGGCACGAGGTCTTCCGTCAGTTCTTCGTGCCAGCCGCCGTTTTCGTGGTCGATGAAGCAGCGTTCGATGACGTTCCAGACCTTGCGGTAGCTTTCCTCGTGGAAATCGCTCGGCAGGTGCTCGTTGAGGAAGTGGGCGGCGGCTGCCGCTTCGCAGGCCGGCCACCAGAGCTTGTTGCGCTTGGCGGGCTTGTCGTCCCAATCGAGCGTATAGAAGAAACCGCCCTTGTCATTGTCCCAGCCGAGCGCCATCGACTGCGAGAACAGGCCCTTGGCGGCATCCGGCAGCCAGTCCAGCTTCTTGCCGCCGAGAACCCAGAGCTGCAGGATGAGGCGGGCCCATTCCAGCGAGTGGCCGGGCGTGGTGCCGGCCGGGCGGAACATCTCGTTCGGGTGGTAGTAGCTCTTGTCGAGGCTCCAGTCGGCGCCGAAATGCTCGGCAACGCGCCAGCCGACCGAACCCGCCGCGCGGCGGATGACGAGATCGGCGATGCTTTCGGCCTTGGTCAGATATTCGCGGTCGCCGGTTGCCTCGAAGGCGGCCATCAGCGCTTCCGTCAGGTGCATGTTGGAGTTCTGGCCGCGGTAATTGCCGCCATCGAGCGGCTGCCAGTCGGCGGTGAATTCCTCGGCGATGGCGCCGTGCCTGGCCTCCCAGAAGCGGGTGTTCAGGACTTCGGTGATATCGGCAAGCATGCCGTCGGCCAGCGGATGGTCGATGGTCTTGGCCGAGGATGCGGCGAGCAGCACGAAGGCGTGGCCATAGCCCTGCTTGTTGGAATCGACGGGGCCGTTATTGTCGAGGGACCAGAAATAGCCGCCGTTCTTGCGGTCGCGGTGATCGTTCCAGAGATAGTCCATGCCGTGGTCGACGACATCAGATGCGCCCGGACGGCCGAGCAGGGTACCGGCGGCAAAGCAGTGGACGGCGCGGGCGGCGATATGGATGCTGCGCACCTGACCCTCGGCGTCGAGCGGCTTGCCCTGATCATCGAGATCGTAGAAGCCGCCCTTCGGGTTGATCGACTGGTGCTGGAAGAAATCGAAAAGGCCGTTTGCCTGGGCCAGGAGCCAGTTGCGGTGATAGGCGCGGGTCGTCCAGTTTCCGAGACCGCTGCTGCCGTTTGCCGATGCCATGTCGCTCCTCCGATTTCATGCACAAAGCCTTGCGGAACGCCTATATAGAGGTCCGCCGAGTCTGTCACGCCGCCCCGCCTTGTAATCCATTCTTGTGACAGGCATATATTGACATAAAGATATCTTTATGTGATTTCATCACCCTGGTCTTGAACGACGCAAGGAGTCCGCCCGTGTTCGACAATCTTTTCGGTCCCGATGGGGCAAAACGCGACGGCAGTGAAGTGTTCGCAGCGCTTAAGAAAGCCGCTAGCGAGCGCATCCTCGTTCTCGACGGCGCCATGGGCACGCAGATCCAGGGCCTGGGCTTCGATGAGGACCAGTTCCGTGGCGACCGGTTCATCGGCTGCGCATGCCATCAGAAGGGTAATAACGACCTTCTGATCCTCAGCCAGCCCGCCGCGCTGGAAGAGATCCATTATAAATATGCCAAGGCCGGCGCCGATATTCTCGAAACCAACACGTTCTCCTCGACCCGCATCGCGCAGGCCGATTACGAAATGGAAGGCGAGGTTTACGCGCTGAACAAGGAAGGCGCCGAGATCGTGCGCCGCGCGGCGCTACGCGCCGAGCGCGAGGATGGCCGCCGCCGTTTTGTGGCCGGCGCCATCGGCCCGACCAACCGTACGGCTTCGATCTCGCCCGACGTCAACAATCCCGGCTACCGCGCCGTTTCCTTCGACGACCTGCGTATCGCCTATGGCGAGCAGATCGACGGCCTGATCGATGGCGGCGCCGATATCATCCTGATCGAGACGATCTTCGATACGCTGAACGCCAAGGCGGCGATCTTTGCCTGCGAGGAGCGCTTCGAAGCCAAGGGCATTCGCCTGCCGGTGATGATCTCCGGCACGATTACAGACCTCTCGGGCCGCACGCTGTCCGGCCAGACACCGTCTGCCTTCTGGAACTCGGTGCGCCATGCCAATCCGTTCACGATCGGCCTGAATTGTGCGCTCGGTGCCAACGCCATGCGCCCGCATCTGCAGGAGCTTTCGGGCGTCGCCGATACCTTCATCTGCGCCTATCCGAATGCCGGCCTGCCGAACGAATTCGGCCAGTATGACGAAACGCCTGAACTGATGGCGGCGCAGATCGAGGGCTTCGCTCGCGAAGGTCTCGTCAACATCGTCGGCGGCTGCTGCGGCTCGACGCCGGAGCATATCCGCGTCATCGCCGAGACGGTTGCCAAGTACAAGCCGCGTCCGATCCCGGAACATCGTCCGTTCATGTCGCTGTCGGGCCTCGAGCCCTTCGAGCTGACGAAGGATATCCCGTTCGTCAATGTCGGCGAGCGCACCAACGTCACCGGTTCGGCCAAGTTCCGCAAGCTGATCACCAATGCCGACTACACGACGGCGCTGGATGTCGCCCGCGATCAGGTCGAGAACGGCGCGCAGGTCATCGACATCAACATGGACGAGGGCCTGATCGATTCCGAAAAGGCGATGGTCGAGTTCCTGAACCTGATCGCCGCGGAGCCGGATATCGCCCGCGTGCCCGTCATGATCGACTCGTCGAAGTTCCAGATCATCGAATCCGGCCTGAAATGCGTTCAGGGCAAGCCGATCGTCAATTCCATCTCGCTGAAGGAAGGCGAGGAGAATTTCTTGGCGCAGGCGAAGCTCCTGCATCGCTATGGTGCCGCCGTTGTCGTCATGGCGTTCGACGAAACCGGACAAGCGGACAGCTATGACCGCAAGGTCGAAATCTGCCGCCGCGCCTACAAGCTGCTGACCGAAGAAGCCGGCCTTTCGCCTGAGGACATCATCTTCGATCCGAACATCTTCGCTGTCGCGACCGGTATCGAAGAGCACAACAATTACGGCGTCGACTTCATCGAGGCGACCCGGACGATCCGCAAGGAAATGCCGCTGGTGCATATTTCCGGCGGTGTCTCCAACCTGTCCTTCTCGTTCCGCGGCAACGAGCCGGTGCGCGAGGCGATGCATGCCGTGTTCCTCTACCATGCCATCCAGGCGGGTATGGACATGGGTATCGTCAATGCCGGACAGCTGGCCGTCTACGACAACATCGATCCGGAGCTGCGCGAAGCCTGCGAAGACGTCGTGCTGAACCGCCGCGCCGACAGCACCGAGCGGCTGCTGGAGGTCGCGGAACGGTTCCGCGGCGCCGGCGGCAAGGAAGCCAAGGTTCAGGATCTCTCCTGGCGCGAATGGCCGGTCGAGAAGCGCCTCGAGCATGCGCTGGTCAACGGCAATACCGAATATATCGAAGCCGATACCGAAGAGGCACGCCAGAAGGCTGCGCGTCCGCTGCATGTCATCGAGGGTCCGCTGATGGCCGGCATGAATGTCGTCGGCGATCTCTTCGGTTCCGGCAAGATGTTCCTGCCGCAGGTGGTGAAGTCCGCCCGCGTCATGAAGCAGGCCGTTGCCGTTCTGCTTCCCTATATGGAGGAAGAGAAGCGGCTGAACGGCGGCAGCGAGCAGAAATCTGCCGGCAAGATCCTGATGGCGACCGTCAAGGGCGACGTGCACGATATCGGCAAGAACATCGTCGGCGTCGTTCTCGCCTGCAACAATTACGAGATCATCGATCTCGGCGTCATGGTGCCGGCGACCAAGATCCTCGAGACGGCTGTTGCCGAGAAGGTCGATCTCATCGGTCTTTCCGGCCTGATCACGCCGTCGCTCGACGAGATGGTGCATGTGGCGGCCGAGATGGAGCGTCAGGGCTTCGATATCCCGCTGCTGATCGGTGGGGCGACGACCAGCCGCGTGCATACGGCGGTGAAGATCCATCCGGGTTACAGCAAGGGCCAGGCGATCTACGTGACCGACGCCAGCCGCGCCGTCGGCGTGGTCTCGTCGCTGCTGTCGCCCGAGAACAAGGATGGGTATGTCGCCGATATCCGCACCGAATATGCCAAGGTCGCTGCCGCGCATGCGCGCAGCGAAGCGGAGAAGGTGCGCCTGCCGCTCTCGCGTGCCCGCGAAAATGCCCATCAGGTCGATTGGTCTGCCTACAAACCGACCAGGCCGAGCTTCCTGGGAACCAAGGTTTTCGAGGACTACGATCTCGCCGATATCGCCCGCTATATCGACTGGACGCCGTTCTTCCAGACCTGGGAACTGCGCGGCCGGTATCCGGCCATTCTCGAAGACGAGAAGCAGGGCGAGGCGGCGCGTGCGCTCTGGAACGATGCGCAGGCGATGCTGAAGAAGATCATCGACGAGAAGTGGTTCCGCCCGCGCGGCGTGATCGGCTTCTGGCCGGCGAACGCCGTCGGCGACGATATCCGCCTCTTCAAGGATAATGCCCGCAAGGAAGAACTCGCGACCTTCTTCACGCTGCGCCAGCAGCTGTCGAAGCGCGATGGGCGCCCGAATGTGGCTCTCTCGGATTTCGTCGCGCCCGAAGCGACGGGACTCGAGGACTATGTCGGCGGCTTCGTCGTTACCGCCGGTATCGAGGAAGTGGCGATTGCCGAGCGCTTCGAGCGGGCGAACGACGATTACTCGTCGATCCTCGTCAAGGCGCTGGCCGACCGCTTCGCTGAAGCCTTTGCCGAGCGCATGCACGAGCAGGTGCGCCGCGAATATTGGGGCTATGCCAAGGACGAGACGCTCTCGAACGACGAGCTGATCACCGAGCAATATGCCGGTATCCGCCCGGCGCCCGGCTACCCGGCGCAGCCCGACCATACCGAGAAGAAGACGCTGTTCGAACTTCTCGACGCGGAAAACACCGCCGGCGTGAAGCTCACCGAGAGCTATGCGATGTGGCCCGGCTCCTCCGTCTCCGGCCTCTATATCGGCCATCCCGACTCCTACTATTTCGGCGTCGCCAAGGTGGAGCGGGACCAGGTGGAAGACTATGCTGCGCGCAAGGGCATGGAGATCACCGAGGTCGAGCGCTGGCTCGGACCGGTGCTCAACTATGTGCCGGCCAAAGTGAGCGACGAGATCGAGGACGCGGCCTGATTTCGGGCTGTGGTCTTCAGAGATTGAATCAAGAAGGGCGGAAAGTGATTCACTTTCCGCCCTTATCTTTTTGAAATTATGGTAATTTCTCTCTACGTCGTGAGCTCCACCAAGATCGCCGTCGTGTCGTCGCTCTGCTTGAAGCGGGGATAGCGGAGGCCGTCGGGATCGACTTCGCGTTCCAGGCGGCGAAGTTCGTCGATCATCGGGCGCAGTCCTCTGTCGAGCGCCGTTCGGACCAGGCTTACCGCATCGTAAAGCGCATAAAGCACGACGAGATCGGCCAGGCCGTCGCTGCAGATGATGGCGTGGGCGCGGGTTCTGACCGGTAGCGGCTCATGGAAGAGGTGGTCGGCTGCCTCGGGAACGAGGCCGAGCGTCCAGATGCCGCCGGGTGTGTTCTGGCTCTCGCGGTGGCGGCGAAGTGCGGCCAGCGTCTCGGGGTCGGCGAGGGCGCCGCCGCCATTGTTGATGCCGCCGGTGCGGGCGATGTGGCTGCGCGCGTGCTCCTGCTCCCGCGCATAGGCGCCGGGTATCGCCGTGTGGAGGCTTGCCGAACCGTCTTCCTGAAGCAGAAAGACGCAGGAGTCGCCAAGGCCGTAGAAGGCGAAGGCGTCGTGCGTCGCGTGCACCATTGAAAAGGCTGAGAGCGGCCAGGCGTAGCGGGGGACGTCGGGATGACTGCCGGTGAAGCTCTTGAGGGCGTCTTCCGATGCCACGCGGGCGATATCCGGGATTGTGGTATCGCGGGTGATGCCGTGCTGAAAAGCGTCCGCGAAACGCGCCGCAATCCAGGCGGCATCGCTGCCGTCAGGATCGACATATTGGCGATCGCCGAGACCGGTCGCGCCGTCGATGACGAAGGCGCATGCCTCGTTGTGGCCGAGGCGGTCTTCGTTTGCCTTTGCCGGATTGCCCGGATCGGAAACGGCGTCGAGGACGGAAATTCTGGGTGCTGTCGTCATGACCTCAAGGAATAGCGTCGGGCGAGCGGCTCTTCAATGCGATCGGCGCTAACTAGGTGCCGATCGTCAGTTCGGCGACGAAATCATAGGCGTCGCCGCGGTAGAGGGAGCGGGTGAATTCGACGGCGCGGCCGGAGGCGAGGTAGGAGATGCGTTCGATCGACAGGCCGGCGGCGCCGACGGGGACGCCGAGGAGGTGGGCGTCGGCTTCCTTCATGTTGGTGGCGGAGATGCGCTGGACGGCGCGGGTCGGGCGGACCTGGCGGCGTTCGAGCTCGGCATAGAGCGAGGTGGTGACGACGGACGGGTCGGGCAGGAATTCGCCGGAGACGCTGGCGTTTTCGATGGCGAGCGGCTGGTCGTCGGCGATGCGAAGTCGCGAGAGGCGCGAAACCTTGATGTCGGTGCCGAGGCCGAGGATCATCATTTCGTCGGGTGAGGGCGTGTGGATGCCCTTGTGCAGCCACTCGGAGCGCGAGGTCATGCCGCGCCGGGCCATGTCTTCGGTGAAGGATGTCAGCTGCGACAGGCGCTGCTCGACCTTGGAGACCGGCTTGGCGACGAAGGTGCCGGAGCCATGGCGGCGCACCAGCAAGCCATCGGCGACGAGATCGTCGATCGCCTTGCGGACGGTGACGCGGCTGACGGCGGCGAATTCGGCGATATCGCGCTCCGGGGGTAGGGCGTCGCCATGGCCGAGCGTGCCCTTGCGCACGGCTTCTTCCAGCGTGCGGCGGAGCTTGACGTAGAGCGGGCCGGTGCCGCCGGCCTGGACGCGTTCTGGCGAGAGGATGGTGGAGAGATCTTCGGTCATGCCGCACCCCGCGTCTCGACGTTCAGGCGCTTGACGGCCAGTTCGATGGCGCCCTGTAAGACATCGCCCTTCGGTTCGGCGAGCAATGCCAGATGGCGCTCGGCGAGCCAGGGGCGGTAGGCATTGGCGAGGCCGCCGAGCAGGCAGATCGCCGGGCATCCGGGCCAGATCAGTGCGTCGAGATTTTCGCCGATCGCGGCCGCCGCATCACGGACAATGCCGGCGGCCACGTCGTCGCCGTTACCGGCATGTTCGAAGACCGCAGGCGCATAGCGCGCAAAATCCTTGGGTTTCGCGACATGGGCGAATTCGACGAGCTTTTCGGGATCGTTTGCGAACTCGGCCATGACCTTGGCCGTAAGGGCGGAGCCTTTGTGCACCTTGTCATAAGCCAGCAGCGAGCGTTCCAGCAGGTCGCGGCCGAGGCGGGCGCCGCTTGCCTGGTCGCCGACGATGAAGCCCCAGCCGCCGATGCCGCTGACCTTGCCGTTGCGGCGCGCGTTATAGACGGAGCCGGTGCCAAAGGCGCCGATCACGCCATCGGAATCGCCGAGCGCGCCCTGCAGCGCGATCAGCGCGTCAGTGACGACCTTGCCGTCGGCGAAGGGAAGGGCTTTCTCGATGCGGCTGCCGTAGTCACCGACATTGGCGCCTGCGACGCCGACGACGGCGGAGACGCTGGAAACGGTTTCAGGCGCCAGTGCGGCGTCGCGCAGCGCCTCTTTCGCGGAGAGAATGATGTTCTCGAGCGATCCCTCGAGATTGGACAGGATATTGGCGGGGCCAGCGGTGCCGCGGCCCAGAATCTTGCCGGTCCGGTCTGCGACCGCGGCGCGGCAGCTCGATCCGCCACCATCAATGCCGATTGCCAGTTCCGTCATCGGACCCCCGGATAACGCTGTTCCCGTCGTTTTTATTACCATACCAAAAAAATACCATTTACCAAGCAAAATTGGCTCGAAAATTTCATATTTCTATCATGTTGATTTTAAATAATAAAAATTTTTTATGAAAATTCGGACCGCCAAAAGTTAAATTCGGCTGGACAATTGGTATTTTTTTGGACTTAATTCTGAAAAAGGGAACAGCAAACAGGGGCAAATTTACACCGGCACGAAAATCAGCGGCCGCGACGCTCCTGAAGACGATTGTATCAGGCTTGGGATCGCCTATCGGGCAATCCGCCGCCCCGCAGTCATCAGCTCTTCCCCATGAGAATACCGCGCCCCGCTTTGCGTATTGGGAGGGTGCAGTCCGGCCGGAGGCCTTGCGCCTTTTTCGCCGGTTCGAGCTTAAGGGACCGCCAACCCTGGCGATCCTCGAAAGGGGGCGTTGGGTGTTTCCTCAGACACGCCGATTGCTTGTTTCAGAACCAAAGAGGCGCCGGATGGCGCTTAAAACAGGAGAGGGAAATGAAAAACACTGCTCTGAAAAGCCTGCTGCTGGCTTCGAGCCTGCTGACGTCCGCCGGTTTCGCCTATGGCGCCGATGTGACGCTGACGGTCGAAAGCTGGCGTAACGACGACCTGCAGATCTGGCAGGAAAAGATCATCCCGGCATTCGAAGCCAAGAACCCGGGCATCAAGATCGTCTTCGCTCCGACCGCTCCGACTGAGTACAATGCTTCGCTGAACGCCAAGCTCGACGCCGGTTCCGCAGGCGACATCATCACCTGCCGTCCGTTCGACGCTTCGCTCGAGCTATTCAACAAGAAGCAGCTGGCCGACCTGACGAGCCTCCCGGGCATGGAAAACTTCACGCCGGTTGCCAAGGCTGCCTGGTCGACCGACGACGGCAAGTCCACCTTCTGCGTACCGATGGCCTCCGTTATCCACGGCTTCATCTACAACAAGGATGCCTTCGACAAGCTCGGCATCGCTGTTCCGAAGACGGAAGACGAGTTCTTCGCCGCTCTCGACAAGATCAAGGCTGACGGCACGTATATCCCGCTCGCCATGGGCACGAAGGACCTCTGGGAAGCCGCAACCATGGGCTACCAGAACATCGGTCCGAACTACTGGAAGGGTGAAGACGGCCGCGCCGCTCTGATCTCCGGCAAGCAGAAGCTGACGGATGCCGACTGGGTCAAGCCCTACGAAGAGCTTGCCAAGTGGAAGCCTTACCTCGGCGACGGTTTCGAAGCCCAGACCTACTCGGACAGCCAGAACCTCTTCACGCTCGGCCGTGCAGCAATCTACCCAGCCGGTTCGTGGGAAATCGCGCTGTTCAACAGCCAGGCTCAGTTCAAGATGGGCGCATTCCCGCCGCCGGTTCCGAAGGCTGGCGACCAGGGCTACATCTCCGACCATCCGGATATCGGTGTCGGCCTGAATGCCAAGAGCGCGCATGCCGAAGAAGCCAAGAAGTTCCTGTCGTGGGTCGCTTCCAGCGAATTCGCCGACATCTACGCGAACTCGCTGCCGGGCTTCTTCAGCCTGAACTCCAACCCGGTCAAGATGAGCGATCCGCTGGCTCAGGAATTCGTTTCCTGGCGTGGCCCGTACAAGTCGACCGTCCGCTCGACCTACCAGATCCTGTCGCGCGGCACCCCGAACCTCGAAAACGAGACCTGGGTTGAATCGGCCAACGTCATCAACGGCACCGACACGCCTGCCGTTGCCGGCGAGAAGCTCCAGAAGGGCCTCGACAGCTGGTACAAGCCGGGCAAGTAACGCGAAAACCCCTCCCCAACCCCTCCCCACAAGGGGGAGGGGCTTTTGCCGCAGCGTGCCTGCGGCAAACGGCAGGGAGGGAAGCATGCCGCGAGTTGTCTTCCCCCTTGTGGGGAAGATGGCCGGCAGGCCAGAAGGGGTCTTTCGTCATGCCCACGGCATGACGCATCAGAGGGCACCTGACCGTCCCCGAGATTCATCTGCGCTGCGCTTCGACGTCAGCCAATAGCAATAAGGCGAGGGCCAATGAGCGAAGCCGCAAACCCCGACATCACTCCGATCAAGCGCCCCGTGCGCTGGCATATCGGCGTCTTTCTCTTTCCGGCATTCGTCGTCTATTCGGCGATCATGATCCTGCCGCTGATCGAAACGCTCAGGCTTTCGTTCTACAATCTGGTCGATGGGCAATCGACCTTTGTCGGGCTGGCGAATTACAAGGTGCTGTTCGGAGACGCGCGCTGGGCGCACGACTTCTGGAACGCCCTGGTCAACAACCTGATTTTCTTCGTTATTCACATGTGCGTGCAGAACCCGATCGGCATTGCGCTGGCGGCTCTCCTGTCGACGCCGCGGCTGCGTTTCGTCGCCTTCTACCGCACCGCCATGTTCCTGCCGACGCTGCTCTCCTTCGTCATCGTCGGCTTCATCTGGAAGCTGATCCTGTCGCCGATCTGGGGCGTTGCGCCCTGGCTGATGGGCCTTGTCGGCATGAAGGGGCTGTTTGCGCCCTGGCTCGGCCAGTCCGGCCCGGCGCTGATCGCCGTCTCGCTGATTTCCAACTGGCAGTATATCGGCATCCCGATGATGCTGATCTATGCGGCGCTGCTTTCGATCCCGGAAGAAGTGATCGAGGCTGCCGAATGCGACGGCATTACCGGCTGGGCGCAGTTCTGGAAGATCAAGCTGCCGCTGATCCTGCCGGCGATCGGCATCATCTCGATCCTCACCTTCGTCGGCAATTTCAACGCCTTCGACCTTGTCTACACCGTGCAGGGCGCGCTGGCCGGCCCCGATATGTCGACCGACATTCTGGGCACGCTGCTCTATCGCACCTTCTTCGGTTTCCAGCTGCAGCTCGGCGACCGGTCGATGGGCGCGACGATCGCCACCGTGATGTTCGTCATCATCCTTGCCGGCGTTTCCTTCTATCTCTTCGCCATCCAGCGCCGTATGCGCCGGTACCAGTTCTGAGGAGCGCGACATGTCCAACAAAGCCCGCACTTCTCCCATCCGCACCGGTCTCGTGCATCTGGCGCTCATCGGCTACACGCTGATCGCGATCTTCCCGGTGTTCCTGACGATCATCAACTCGTTCAAGGACCGCAACGCGATCTTCCGCTCGCCGCTGCAGGTGCCGACGCCGTCGACCTTCAGCCTTGTCGGCTACCAGACGGTTCTGGGGCAGGGGGACTTCGCGCTCTATTTCCAGAACAGCTTCATCGTCACCATCGTGTCGATCTTCCTGGTGCTGCTGTTCGGCGCCATGGCGGCCTTCGCGCTCTCCGAATACCGCTTCAAGGGCAATACGCTCGTCGGTCTCTACATGGCGATCGGCATCATGATCCCGATCCGTCTCGGCACGGTCGCGATCCTGCAGGGCATGGTGGCTGCCGGTCTCGTCAACACGCTGACGGCGCTGATCCTCGTCTATACGGCGCAGGGCATACCGCTGGCGATCTTCATTCTCTCGGAATTCATGCGCACGGTCTCCGACGACCTGAAGAATGCCGGGCGTATCGATGGCCTCTCCGAATATGCGATCTTCTTCCGCCTCGTGCTGCCGCTGGTGCGTCCGGCCATGGCGACGGTCGCCGTCTTTACGATGATCCCGATCTGGAACGATCTCTGGTTCCCGCTGATCCTGGCGCCGGCCGAAGCGACGAAGACCGTGACGCTCGGAAGCCAGATCTTCATCGGTCAGTTCGTGACCAACTGGAACGCGGTTCTGGCGGCACTGTCGCTGGCGATCCTGCCGATCCTCGTTCTCTACGTCATCTTCTCGCGGCAGCTGATCCGCGGCATCACCTCTGGAGCAGTGAAATGAGCAGTTCTCAGAAGCCCGTCCGCGTCCTCGTCGCCGGTCTCGGCAATATGGGCCGCAGCCACGCGCTCGCCTATCACAACAATCCGGGCTACGAGATCGTCGGTCTCGTCAATCGCTCGACGCCGAAGCTCGATCCGGCGCTCGCAGGCTACAAGATCCATCCGGATTTCTATGCCGCTCTTGCCGAGCTGAAGCCGGACCTCTGCGCCGTCTGCACCTATTCGGACAGCCATGCCGACTACGCCGTTGCCGCCTTCGAGGCTGGCTGCGACGTCTTCGTCGAGAAACCGCTGGCAACGACGGTCGCCGATGCCGAGCGGGTCGTTGCGGCTGCGAAGAAGGCCGGGCGCAAGCTCGTCATCGGCTATATCCTTCGCCACCACCCGTCCTGGATCAAGCTGATCGAGGAAGCCCGCAAGCTCGGCGGCCCCTATGTGTTCCGCATGAACCTCAATCAGCAGTCCAGCGGCCCGACCTGGGAAACGCACAAGTCGCTGATGCAGACGACGCCGCCGATCGTCGATTGCGGCGTTCACTATGTCGACGTCATGTGCCAGATCACCGATGCGAAGCCGGTGGAAGTGCGCGGCATGGGCCTGCGTCTCTCCAACGAGATCGCGCCTGACATGTACAATTACGGCCACCTGCAGGTGATCTTCGAAGACGGTTCTTGCGGCTGGTACGAGGCCGGCTGGGGACCGATGATTTCGGAGACCGCCTTCTTCGTGAAGGATGTGATGTCGCCGAACGGGGCGGTGTCGATCGTCATGGATCCGAACGCCAAGTCCGACGATATCGACACGCATACCAAGACCTCGGTCATCCGCCTGCATAGCGCCGAGACCGGTCCCGATGGCAAGTTCATCAAGCCGGATCAGGATATGACGATGGCGGGCGAGCCCGGCCATCAGGAGCTCTGCGACCGCGAGCAGGCCTTCATGCTGAAGGCTATCCGCGAGGATATGGACCTCACCCGCCACATGGGCGACGCCGTGGCGTCGCTGCGCATCTGCCTGGCCGCCGACGAGAGCGCGCGCACCGGCAAGCCCGTCAAGCTGTAAGGAATTCGACTTTGGGATCGCTTCAACTCAAATCCATCCGCAAGACCTACGGCACTCATGAGGTGCTGAAGGGCATCGACCTTGAGGTCAATGACGGCGAATTCGTCATTTTCGTCGGCCCGTCGGGCTGCGGCAAGTCCACCCTTCTGCGCAGCATTGCCGGTCTCGAGGATGTGACCTCGGGCACCGTGATGATCAACGGCCGCGACGAGACGCTGACGCCGCCCGCCAAGCGCGGCATCGCCATGGTGTTCCAATCCTACGCGCTCTATCCGCACCTGACCGTGAAGGACAATATGGGCCTCGGCCTGAAGCAGGCCGGTACGCCGAAGGACGAGATCGAGAAGCGCGTCACCGGCGCTTCGAACATGCTGTCGCTCGCGCCCTATCTCGCCCGCCGTCCGGCCGAGCTTTCGGGCGGCCAGCGTCAGCGCGTCGCGATCGGCCGCGCGATCGTTCGCGAGCCGGAACTCTTCCTGTTCGACGAGCCGCTGTCGAACCTCGATGCTGCCTTGCGCGTCCAGACCCGTCTGGAGATCGCCAAGCTGCACCGCCAGCTGAAGGCGACGATGATCTACGTCACCCACGACCAGGTCGAGGCGATGACGCTTGCCGACAAGATCGTCGTGCTGAACGCCGGGGCGATCGAGCAGGTCGGTTCGCCGATGGAGCTCTATAACCGCCCAGCCAATACCTTCGTCGCCGGCTTCATCGGCTCGCCGATGATGAACTTCATCGCCGCCGACAAGCTCGGCGACGGCCAGGCGAAGACCGTCGGCATCCGCCCGGAACACCTGACCCTGTCGCGCGACAGCGGCACCTGGAAGGCGAAGATCGTCCATGTCGAGCATCTCGGCGCCGACACCATCGTCTATCTGGAATCCGACCAGTGCGGCCTGCTGACGGCGCGCCTCTTCGGCGAGCACAAGTATGAGCCGGATGAGGCGGTGTTCGCGACGCCTGACAAGGCGCATATGCACCGGTTCGATGGGAATGATCAGGCTATCAGGTAGGATTGATGGGGCGGGGGCGTTGGCGCTAGTGGCCCCCTCATCCGGCCCTTCGGGCCACCTTCTCCCCAGGGGAGAAGGGATGACTGCAGCACCCGCTGGCGCTGACTTCTCCTCTCCCCCACGGGGAGAGGGTAGGGTGAGGGGGCTCCGGACCGCAGCACTCACAAATAAAGGGCGGCGTTGCCAAGGCAACGCCGCCCTTTCTCGTATCAGGCCTTCTGCGCCAGCCTGTCCGTCAGTTCCTCGATCCCGACTTCCGCCTCGACGCTGTCGCCCTTCGCCATCAGGTAGAGACCAAGCACGAAGGCCAGTGCTGCGATGAACAGCAGGTAGTAGGCATGCGCCATCGGGTTGACCGGCAGAAGCGAGGCGACGGCGAGCGGGGTGAGGCCGCCGAAGATGGCGTAGGAGACGTTGTAGGAGAAGGACAGGCCCGTGAAGCGGACACGGGCCGGGAAGGCGCGGACCATCACATAGGGCACGCCGCCGACCATGCCGACGGCAAGGCCCATGATCGCGTAGAGCACGAAGAGCACCGTCAGCGAGACGGCCGCATAGGTGTAGAAGGCGAAGGTCGCGGCGGCGAAGAAGATGCTGGAGAAGACGAAGAATTTGCCCGAGCCGGTGCGGTCGATGATGGCGCCTGCCGCCGCCGTGCCGAAGATCAGGAACAGCGTGCCGAAGCTGGTGGCGGCGAGCGACTGCTGGGCGGTGTAGCCGTAGAGCTTCTGCAGGAAGGTTGCGGTCATCAGTGTGGTGACGACGATCCCGGCCGACAGGATCCAGGTGAGCAGCATCGAGATGATGACGCCGCGCGGGTAATCGCGCAGCACCGCCTTCAGCGGCAGTTCATGGGTCAGCGACCGGCTCTCCTTCATCTCGGCGAAGATCGGCGTTTCCTGCAGCCAGCGGCGCAGATAGACGGCGATGAGGCCGAAGATGCCGCCGAGGAAGAAGGGGATGCGCCAGGCATAGGCGGCGACATCCTCGGGCGTAAAGACCGAATTGATGATCGTCGCGATGAACGAGCCGAGCAGAATGCCGAGCGTCAGGCCGGAGCAGAGGAAGCCGCAGGCGAAACCGACGCGGCGGAAGGGAACGTGTTCGGCCACGAAGGTCCAGGCGCCCGGTACTTCGCCGCCGATCGCCGCACCCTGCAGGATGCGCATCAGGATCAGCAGAACCGGCGCGGCAATGCCGATCGAGGCATAGGTCGGCATCGCGGCCATGCCGAGCGTCGAAAGCGCCATCAGCAGGATCGAGAAAGCGAAGACTCGCTTGCGGCCGAACTTGTCGCCGAAATGGGCCAGCACGATGCCACCGATCGGGCGCACCAGATAGCCGGCGGCGAAGATGCCGAAGGTCTGGATCAGCTTCAGCCAGTCGGGCATGTCAGGCGGAAAGAACAGGCCGCCGATAACGGTCGCGAAGAAGACGAAGATGATGAAATCGTAGAATTCCAGCGCGCCGCCCAGGGCCGAAAGACCGAGGGTGCGGAAATCCTGGGAGGTGAGGCGGCGCGGGGCCGCCGGCGATGCCGTGGTGGGGGACATGATGCTGCGCTTCTTTATGGACCGGTAATATGTCGGTCCTTGCGCCATCGGGGCGGGTATTTCAAGGGCAGTGGGGGTGTTTATCGGCCTTGGCCGCGATTGCTGCGGCGCGTGGCCCCCTCATCTCCGGTGCAACGAGTTGCACCTGAAACCTTCGGGCACCTTCTCCCCGGAGGGGAGAAGGGGAGCGTGCCGCAGCGCCGATTTTTCCTCTCCCCAGCGGGGAGAGGGTTAGGGTGAGGGGGCTCCGGGCCGCAGCTTCTGCCTTGGTCCGTTCGCCAAGTCTCTTCTCAATCCCGGATCACCAGCAGATCGGCCGCCATGAAGCGCAGCGTTACCGTTTCGCCAGCCTGCGGCGGGGCGACGCCCGGGTTGTTGAACATGTCGAAGGAAATGACGTTGCCGCCGACATTCATGCGGGTGCGGATGACCGAACCGAGGAAGTGGGCGGAGACGACCTGGCCGGTCAGTGCCGTATCGCTCTTGACGCCTTCGGCGAGCGAACCGGCTTCCGGGCGCAGCGCCAGCTGCACGGTGTCGCCGGCCTTGTAGGTCTGGACCGACTGCTTCAGCGTGACGCCCTGATCGCCGATCTGGATGCGGTTGGCGGCGGGGTCGACGACCTTGGCTTCGATCAGGTTCAGCGTGCCGACGAAGGAGGCGACGAAGCGGGTGGCGGGCGTGTTGTAGATCTCGAAGGGCGTGCCGATCTGGTCGGCCTTGCCCGAGTTCATGACGACGATGCGGTCTGAGATCGACAGCGCTTCTTCCTGGTCATGGGTGACGAAGATCGTGGTGATGCCGAGCTGGCGCTGGATCGCCCGGATTTCTTCGCGCAGCGACACGCGGATCTTGGCGTCGAGCGCCGAGAGCGGCTCGTCGAGCAGCAGGACCTGCGGCTTGACGGCGAGAGCACGGGCGAGCGCCACGCGCTGCTGCTGGCCGCCGGACATCTGGTAGGGGAAACGGTCGGCGAGGTGGCCGAGATGGATCAGCGCCAGCATTTCCTTCACGCGGGCGTCGATCTCGGCCCTCGGCTTGCCGGCGACCTTCATGCCGAAGGCGACGTTGTCGTGCACCGTCATGTTCGGGAACAGCGCGTAGGCCTGGAAGACCATGCCGATATTGCGCTGGTTCGGCTTCAGCGAGGTCTGGTCCTTGCCGTTGATCGTCAGCGCGCCGCCGGTCGGCGTTTCGAAGCCGGCGATCATGCGCAGGATCGTGGTCTTGCCACAGCCCGATGGACCGAGGAAGGAGACGAATTCTCCCTTCTCGATATTCATGTTGAAGTTCTTGACGACCTGGACCTGGCCGAAGGACTTCTGAATGTTGGTCAGCGTGAGAAATGACATGAGACGGATACCTTAAGCCTTGGCCGGACGGGCCTTGCCGAAGCGGGAGACGAGATTGAGCAAGCCCATGCTGAGCCAGGTGATGGAGAAGGCGATCACGGCGAGTGCCGAGGGTTCATAGGCCTTGTTGGCGCCGACGAGCTGCAGATACGGGCCGAAGGCCGGCCGGTTGAGCAGGGCTGCGAAGGTGAACTCGCCCATGACGATCGCGAGCGTGATGAAGGCGCCGGAGAGGACGCCGCTCATGACGTTCGGGAAGATGCACTTGAACATGATCGTCGGCCACTTGGCGCCGAGGCTTTCGGCGGCTTCCGTCAGGGTCCGCACGTCGATGGCGCGCATCGCGGTATCGACCGAGCGGTACATGTAGGGCAGCGACAGGGTAATGTAGGAGAAGACCAAGAGCACGTTGGTGCCCATGGTCGAGCCCGTCATCGGCAGGATCGACGACGAGTTATACATGCGCAGATAGCCGAAGACGATGACGATTGCCGGGATGACCAGCGGCAGCAGCGTGATGAACTCGACGACCTGGCGCATCTGCGGCAGGCGCAGGCGCACCCAATAGGCGGTCGGCACGACGAGCAGCATGCCGAAGATGATGGTCATCAGGGCCATCAGCATCGAATAGCCGAAGGTCTGCTGGAACTGCGCGTCGGAGAAGACCGACTTGTAGGCATCGAAGCTGTAGCCGTCGCGGCGCATGCGCAGCGAGAATTCGAGCGTGCCGAGAAGCGGGACGATGAAATAGGTCGCGCCGATGATGATCGCGATCCAGGCGCCGATACGTTGTCCCTTCATTTCTGCCACCGTTCAGCGCGCATGCGCAGCATGAGGTAAAGGACGTTCGATACGCCGGTGATGACGATCATGCCGAGCGCGATCGCATAGCCGAGGTTGGCATTGTGCAGAACGTCGCCACGGATCTGCGCATAGAGCAGGATCGGTACGATGTTCAGCGACGAACCGGTCAGCGCGTAGGCGGTTGCGATGGCGCCGAAGGCGTTCGCAAAGAGCAGCAGCGTCGTGCCGAGCAGGCTCGGCCAGAGGATCGGCAGGGCGACCATCGTCCAGTACTGGCGGTTGCTGGCGCCGAGGATTTCGGCAGCCTCGCGCCATTCCTTCTTCATGCCGTCGAGGGCAGGCGTCAGGATCAGCACCATCAGCGGGATCTGGAAATACATGTAGGTGATGGTCAGGCCGAAGAAGGACAGCAGGTTGAAGCCGGTGCCGTAGAGATTGAAGCCGAACCAGTCACGCAGGAAAATGGTGACGAGGCCGGTGCGGCCGAGCGTCGCCAGGAACGAGAAGGCGAGCGGGATACCGGCGAAATTGGATGCGACGCCCGAGAAGGTCAGCAGCGTGCCGCGCACCGAGGCGGGCAGGCCGCCGAGCACCACGGCCCAGGCGAGGAAGAAGCCGATGAGCGCACCGCCGAGAGCCGAGGCAACCGAGACGCGGATACTGATCCAGTATGCGCTCAGGATGGATGGCGTGAAGAGATCGGCGATGTTCTTCAGCGTGAATTGACCGTCCGGCGTGAAGAACGCGCCGATGACCAGATAGAGCGTCGGGATGATCAGAAACAGCAGGGCGAAGATGATGAATGGGGCGATGCCGAGCCAATCCACCACGCGATCGCGGTTGATGAATGGGGCACTGCTTGCCGCAGGCGCAGTCACGGTGCTCATGGATGCTCATCCGGGGACGTCGAGGGGAAAAAGAACCTCCCCGCCGTGGGCGGGGAGGCATGGCAGCAGATATTACTGAACGTTGGCGCCGACGACGCTATCCCACTTGCCGGTGATAGCAGCCTTGCCCTTGTCCTGCTCGTCGAGCGTCGGGAAGACGGCCTTTGCATAGCCTTCAGCCGGCGGCAGCTTGTCGAGCAGTTCCTTCGGAACCTTGCCCTTCTGGGCGAGGTCGTTGAAGCGGATCGGGTGGCAATAGCCCTTCAGCCAGCCGAGCTGACCTTCGTCCGAATAGAGGTATTCCATCCAGAGCTTCGCAGCGTTCGGGTGCGGAGCGAAAGCGGAGATCGCCTGGACGTAAACGCCAGCGACAACGCCCGAGGTCGGAACGACGACTTCAACCGGCGGGTTGCCGTTCAGGCTGTCGCGCCAGGAGAGACCGTTGTAGTCCCAGGCGACGACGATCGGGGTCGAGCCCTGAGCGAGCGAAGCGGACTTGCCGATAACCGGAACGAGGTTGCCGGCCTTGTTGAGCTCTGCGAAGTAGGAAAGACCTGCTTCACCAGCCTTCGTTGCGTCCTTTTCGCCGGCAGCAAGGCCAGCAGCGTAAACAGCCTGGACAGCCTGGTTCGAAGCGCGCGGGTCACCAGCGAGCGAGATCGAGTTGGCGTATTCCGGCTTCTTCAGGTCGGCCCAATCCTTCGGGACGTTCTTGACGATGTCGGTGTTTACGACGAACGAGAGAACGCCGTAGTAATCGCCGTACCAGTAGCCGTCAGCGTCCTTTGCAGAGTCCGGAATGGAATCCCAGGTGGAGACCTTGTACGGCTGGATCAGGCCTTCAGCCTTGGCCGACGGGCCGAAGGAGAGACCGACGTCGATGACGTCAGGAGCCTGCGGGCCGGTGTTGCCCTTGTTGGCCTTGATTGCTTCGATTTCGTCGCCCGAACCTGCATCCGGGTTCAGTTCGTTGACTTCGATGCCGTACTTGGCCTTGAAGCCTGCGATGACGTCGCCGTAACCGCACCAGTTGTGCGGCAGAGCGATGGTCGTCAGCGTGCCTTCCTTCTTGGCGGCAGCGATCAGGTCGGCGCTCGGCTCAGCTGCAGCAATTGCAGTCGAAGCAACGACGATCGCAGTAGAAAGCGAAAGCAGTCGAGAAATGTTAGAGATCACTGTTGTTCTCCTTCGGTTTTCAGTGGTCTGGCGAAGCTGTTACTGACCTTGCATGAAGCTTGTATGACAGTCGCGTGACGTTAATTTTTCTTTTGATTGCAGGCGGTTGCCGGTGCTGTTCCGTTTGCGACACGCCGCTCTATTTTGTCTGCGCCTTCATTGATTTTATTTAATCTTGCCCCTTTCCCTCTTACCCAAGTTTGCGGAAGAGCCTGGTCTGTTCGAACAGACCCTCCAGCGTTTTCATGCGCTCCTTCGTTTCGTCCCATGTCGAGCTCTGGACCGCTTCGATCAGCGCCTCGACAATGAAGAGAGTGACGACGGATGAATCCCAGGCCGACGGCGCCTCGATCTGGACGCGAAAGGCGTGCCTGGCGAGCTTGGCGGCGGGCGATCCCCACTGGTCGGTGAAGACGATGATCTCGGCGCCGCGCTTGCGCGCTGCCTGTGCCAGGCTCACCATCTCCTGCTCGTAGCGGCGGATGTCGAAGATGATCAGCAGGTCGCCGGCGTTCATATTGAGAACGTATTGCGGCCAGCTCGACGAATTGGAGGAGAGCAGGGCGGTGTTCGGCCGGATGACCTGCATATGGGTGAAGAAATACTCGGCGAGCGCGCCGGTGATGCGGCCGCCGACGAAATAGAGGCCGCGCTTGCGGTCCGACAGCAGCGAGGCGACGCTATCGAAGGTCGCGGTGTCGAGATCGCCGAGCGTCTGGCGCAGATTGCCGATGATGGCATCGGCGAAACGATTGAGAATGTGGGTGCCCGGCGCATTCGAGGCCCAGCGGTCATGCTTGGCGATCGGATTGGAGATCGTCGCCTCGACTTCCTGATGCAGGTGCGCCTGGAAATCCGGGTATCCCTTGAAGCCGAGCTTCTGGACCATGCGCACGACCGTGGGCGTGGAAACGCCGGCATTTTCGGCAATGGTCGTGATGCTGCCCAGTCCTGAGACCGGGTAGTTGTCCAGCAGACTTTCGGCCAATTGCTTCTCGGCGCGCGTCAGCACGTCGAAATGCGAATGGATTACGTCCGAGACCGTCTTCGACGCGGCGTTCACTCGATCTTGCTCCCCGGGAATGGCTTGTTTTGATCCCGACGCTTTCCCTTTGCGTCAGGTGCCACTTTCCCACTCAAAGTTAACAACGCTGTCACAATCCATGTCAACCATTGTCATGAAAAGAAATTTTCAGAGCGCGCTTGACAGTGTGGAAAAGCTGAAGAATTCTTTTCTTATTAATTTTTTATAAAGCCATCTGGCGAGGCGCAGCCCACGTGCTCAACGAGTTCAAGGTCCTAAGCGAAGCAGAAGGAAGTTGCGCCGGCATCGAGCGGCGCGGCGGCAAGAGCCTGGTGCTTGTCATCTGCGAACACGCGTCGCGGACCCTGCCGGAAGCCTTCGGCGATCTCGGCCTTTCGAAGGATGCACTGGAAAGCCACATCGCCTGGGATCCAGGCGCTCTGGCGGTGGCGCGCGGGATTTCGACAGCGCTGGATGCGACGCTCGTCTACCAGCGTTTTTCTCGTCTGATCTACGATTGCAACCGGCCACCGGAAGCGCCGGGCGCAATGCCGGAGAAGAGCGAGATCTACGCCATTCCCGGCAACCAGGGACTCACTTCCGAAGCGCGGCAGGCGCGCACCGAAGCGCTGTACATTCCCTTTCACAATGCCGTGCGCGAGCTGATTGCGGAGCGCAAGGCGAGGGGACAGGAGAGTGTGGTTGTCACAATCCACAGCTTTACGCCTGTCTTCAACGGCAAGCCGCGTGCAGTCGAGCTCGGTATCCTGCACGATGCCGACAGCCGCCTCGCGGACAAGATGCTGACGGCCGCGGCCGATGCGCCGCTCTACAAGACAGAACGCAATGAACCCTACGGCCCTGCAGACGGCGTGACGCATACGCTCATCCTGCACGGGGTTTCCAACGGGTTCCGCAATGTAATGATCGAGGTCCGCAACGACCTTATCAATGACGATGCCGGTCAAGGGGTCATGGCCGACTATCTCACAGGGCTTCTCCAGCAGTGTCTGGAAGGCTGACTATAAAAAGAAAACGGCCCCAGGGAGCAGCTTAGCTGCGGACGTCCGATGGCAAATGCCACGGACAATTTGGCACAGGATCGACCGCAATCCCGCGGCCGATCGCTAACAGGGGGAAGTCATGTCTGACTATACCGATCTGGATAAAAAGCAGGATATGAGCGTCCTGCATTCCATGGGCTATGCCCAGGAACTTGAACGGCGGATGAGCTCGTTCTCGAACTTCGCAGTGTCATTCTCGATTATTTGCATTCTCTCCGGCGGCATCAACTCGCTGGCTCAGGCCACCGCAGGCGCAGGTGGCGCGGCAATCGGCATCGGCTGGCCGATCGGCTGCTTCGTATCGCTCGTCTTCGCCGTGGCGATGGCGCAGATCAGCTCTGCCTATCCGACGGCCGGCGGCCTCTATCACTGGGGTTCGATCCTCGGCAACCGTTTCACCGGATGGCTGACTGCATGGTTCAACCTGCTTGGTCTGGTCACCGTTCTCGGCGCCATCAACGTCGGCACCTACTACTTCTTCATGGGTTCCTTCGGCACCAGCTATTTCGGCCTGACGGATACGACTGCGGTCCGCATCGTCTTCCTCATCGTCATCACCGGCGCACAGGCGCTCGTGAACCACATGGGCATCGGCCTGACGGCAAAGCTCACGGACTTCTCGGGCTACCTGATCTTCGCAACGGCCATCGTGCTTTCGGCCGTTTGCCTGTTTGCCGCGCCGTCCTACGAGATCGGCCGCCTCTTCACCTTCGCCAACTATTCCGGCGAAGCGGGTGGCAACGTCTGGCCGGCGACATCGGGCGCCTGGGTGTTCCTGCTTGGTCTGCTGCTGCCGATCTACACGATCACCGGCTATGACGCTTCGGCCCATACGTCGGAAGAAACCGTCAAGGCGGCCCACTCGGTTCCGCGCGGCATGGTTTCGTCGGTCCTGTGGTCGGCGCTGTTCGGCTACATCATGCTGTGCTCCTTCGTCCTCATGCTGCCGAACATGGACGATGCTGCAAAGCAGGGCTGGAACGTGTTCTTCTGGGCGATGGACGCGCAGGTCAATCCTGTCGTCAAGGACATCCTCTATTTCGCAATCCTCGTCAGCCAGTGGCTGTGCGGCCTTGCGACGGTGACATCCGTTTCGCGCATGATCTTCGCCTTCTCGCGTGACGGCGGCCTTCCGGCTTCCAAGGCGCTCGCCAAGGTCAGCCCGAAATACCGCACGCCGGTTGCCGCGATCTGGACGGGCTCGATCCTATCGGTGCTGTTCGTCTGGGGCTCGTCGCTGGTTTCGATCGGTGACACGCCGGTTTATACCATCGTCGTCTCGTGCACGGTCATCTTCCTGTTCTTCTCCTTCGCGATCCCGATCACGCTCGGTCTCTTCGCCTGGGGTACGTCGAAGTGGGACAAGATGGGTCCGTGGAACCTCGGCGAAGGCGTCTTCAAGCTCTTTGCGGTCCTCACCGTTCTCGCCATGATCCTGATCTTCATCCTCGGCGTTCAGCCGCCGAATGGTCCGGCTCTCTATGTGACGGTCGGCTTCCTCGTTCTGACCGGCATCGTCTGGTTCGGCTTCGAGAAGCGCCGCTTCAAGGGCCCGCCGATCGGCGACGAAGTGGCGCGCCGTCAGGCGGAGATCGCCGCTGCCGAAAGGGCTGTGGGCCAGCACTAAGGCTAGAGGCTTCCCTCTCGAATGGCGGGGCCGCGGCGCACGCGGCCCCATCCCCGGTTCAATGAAAAAGCATCGGGCAGGCATCGCCTGCCGCTGCATGCCCTTTCGTTGTTCCGAATTCTCAATTCAAAAGAAGCAGGCGGGTAAAAGATGACGACCAGCTATACTCTCGACGATCTCAAGAAGGACGTGGCCGAGGGCCGCATCGATACGGTTCTGGCGTGCCAGATCGACATGCAGGGCCGCCTGATGGGCAAGCGCTTCCAGGCCGAATATTTCCTCGACAGCGCCTGGAAGGAAACGCATAGCTGCAACTATCTCGTTGCGACCGACATGGAGATGGAGACGGTCTCTGGCTACAAGGCGACGAGCTGGGAAAAGGGCTACGGCGACTATACGATGAAGCCGGATCTTTCGACGCTGCGCCGCATTCCCTGGCTCGAGGGCACGGCGCTCGTTCTCTGCGACCTGCTCGATCACCATACGCATGAGGAAGTGCCGCATTCGCCGCGCGCCATCCTGAAGAAGCAGGTGAAGCGCCTGGAGGCGATGGGCATGAAGCCGTTCATGGCTTCGGAGCTCGAATTCTTCCTGTTCGACCAGACCTATGAATCTGCCCATGCTTCCGGATATCGCAACCTGAAGCTCGCCAGCGCCTATAACGAGGACTACCACATCTTCCAGACGACCAAGGAAGAGGAAGTGATGCGGGCGATCCGCACCGGCCTGCAGGGCGCCGAGATCCCGGTCGAGAACTCGAAGGGCGAGGCTTCTGCCGGGCAGGAGGAGATCAACGTCCGCTATGCCGAGGCCCTGACGATGGCCGACCGCCATACGATCATCAAGAACGGCTGCAAGGAAATTGCCTGGTCGAAGGGCAAGGCCATCACCTTCCTCGCCAAGTGGCATTACAACGCAGCCGGCAGCTCGTCGCATATTCACCAGTCGCTCTGGAGCCTCGACGGCAAGCCGCTGTTCTTCGACGAGAAGGGCAAGTATGGCATGTCGAAGCTGATGGAGCAGTATGTGGCCGGTCTGCTCGCGCACGCGAGCGAGATCACCTATTTCCTGGCGCCCTACATCAACTCCTACAAGCGCTTCATGGCCGGTACGTTCGCGCCGACCAAGGCGATCTGGAGCAAGGATAACCGTACCGCCGGCTATCGCCTCTGCGGCGACGGCACCAAGGCGATCCGCATCGAATGCCGCGTCGGCGGCTCCGATCTCAATCCCTATCTCGCTTTCGCCGCGCTGATTGCCGCAGGCATCGACGGCATCGAGAACAAGCTTGAACTCGAAGCGCCCTTCGTGGGAGATGCCTATGGCGCCCGCAAGGTGCGCGAGATCCCGCGGACGCTGCGCTCGGCAACCACGGCAATGACCAAGTCGAAGATGCTGCGCAGCGCCTTCGGCGACGACGTCATCGACCACTACACCCGCGCTGCCGAATGGGAGCAGGAGGAATACGACCGCCGCATCACGGACTGGGAGGTGGCGAGAGGGTTCGAGAGAGCTTGAGATAATCGCAACACTCGCTCTGATTGTTGCGTTGGTCGCATTATGCTAATGTGATCTGCGTTTTCAGAGGAGATCGACATGGGTGTGATCGACAGCGCATGGTTCTATGAAAAGCTTTCGGAGCGAGGCTCCTCGCTTCGCGATATGGCCCGTTTCATGGGGCTTGATCCGAGTGCGGTGTCGCGCATGCTGAACGGCGAACGGAAGATGAGCGCTGAGGAGCAGGATCAGATCGCCGATTATATCGGCGTTCCGTTGGATGAGGTTGCGGCGCATCGGCGCGGTGACCTCGCCGGGTTCGCCGAGAAGAAGCAGGCAGGCTATGAAAGTGCAGGCGGCAATCCGGCGCAACTGGATGAGCCGCCGGTGAAGATGTTTACGGAGGACGATGTCATCTACAAGGATGGCAAGCGCTGGATGGAACTGGACGATGGGACGCTGCTGGAAGTGCACCCCGCGTGGGGATGCATGAAGGGGACGCTGACCATCATGCCGGGAGTCGATCTGACCGCGCCAATGGACTGGGACGAGGAGTGGGGCGAGAAGCTATACAATGAGTAGTGCTTTTCTGCTCGATACCTGCGCCGCAATCTGGATGACGAGGAGCGAGCCCTTGGCCGAAAAGGCCTTGGCCGCGCTTGCGGATGCGAAAGCTGCTCAGCTGCCGGTTTTCGTTTCCGCTGTGACGGCATGGGAGATGGCGATGCTTTTGGCACGAGGGCGCATTCGCGAAACCAAGAGCGCGGAGAGGTGGTACAACGACTTCAGGCTCGAAGCAGACATTGACGAACAACCAGTGACCGCAAACATCTTCATGGCGTCCTGCTCATTGCCGCAACTGATTCATAAAGACCCCATCGATCGCATACTGATTGCGACCGCGCGGGAAAACGACCTGACGATCATCACGCGCGATCGCGCAATTCTTTCCTATGGCGCTGCGGGGCATGTCCGCACGCTGGCCTGTTAAGTCTGGAGCATAACTGATGACTATTATCCAATGCATATCGCCGGTCGATGGATCGGTTTACGCGGAGCGTCCGGCGCTCTCGCTGGAGGCGGCGAAGGAAGCCGTGGCCCGCGCGCGCAAGGCGCAGAAAAGCTGGGCCAAGCGTCCGCTCGAAGACCGCGTTCAACTGGTGCTGAAGGGTGTCGCGCGTCTTAACGAGATGTCCGACGTGGTCGTTCCCGAGATCGCCTGGCAGATGGGCCGTCCGATCCGTTATGGCGGTGAGTACAAGGGCTTCAACGAGCGCTCCAACTATGTTGCGTCGATCGCGGCGGAAGCACTGGCGCCACTCGTCGTCGAGGAGAGCGACAAGTTCGAGCGCCGCATCGAGCGCGAAGCGCATGGCGTCGTCTTCGTCGTGGCGCCGTGGAACTATCCCTACATGACGGCGATCAACACGATCGCTCCGGCGCTGATGGCCGGCAATACCGTGGTGCTGAAGCATGCGTCGCAGACGCTACTGGTCGGAGAGCGGTTGGTGCAGGCCTTTGTCGAAGCCGGCGTTCCCGAGGATGTTTTCCAGAATGTCGTCCTCGATCACCAGACGACTTCGGCGCTGATCGCTGCCGGCAGCTTCAATTTCGTCAACTTCACCGGTTCGGTCGAAGGTGGACGTTCGATGGAGCGGGCGGCAGCCGGCACCTTCACCGGTCTCGGCCTCGAGCTCGGCGGCAAGGATCCGGGCTATGTCATGGAAGATGCCGATCTCGACGCTGCCGTCGATACGCTGATGGATGGCGCGACCTACAATTCCGGTCAGTGCTGCTGCGGTATCGAGCGCATCTATGTGCACGAGTCGCTCTATGACTCTTTCGTGGAGAAGTCGGTCGCCTGGGTGTCGAACTACAAGCTCGGCAATCCGCTCGATCCCGAGACCTCTCTCGGCCCGATGGCGAACAAGCGCTTTGCCAAGGTGGTGCGCGAGCAGATCGCCGATGCGGTTTCCAAGGGTGCCAAGGCGCTGGTCGATCCGAAGCTCTTCCCGCAGGACGATGGCGGCGCCTATCTCGCTCCGCAGATCCTTGTGAACGTCGATCATTCGATGGAGTTCATGCGCGAAGAAACCTTCGGTCCGGCCGTCGGCATCATGAAGGTCAAGTCCGATGAGGAGGCGCTGGCGCTGATGAATGACAGCCAGTACGGCCTGACCGCCTCGCTCTGGACCAAGGATGCCGAACGGGCAGGGCGCCTCGGCCGCGAAATCGAAACCGGAACGGTCTTCATGAACCGCGCCGACTATCTGGATCCGGCGCTTTGCTGGACCGGCGTCAAGGAAACCGGTCGCGGCGGCTCGCTGTCGATCATCGGCTTCCAGAACCTGACGCGTCCGAAATCCTATCACCTGAAGAAAGTTACAGCATGAGCAGCAACATCACAGCCAACTGGAGCTACCCGACAGCGGTCAAGCTCGGCCGCGGCCGCATCAAGGAGCTCGCCGACGCCTGCAAGAGCCTCGGCATGAAGAAGCCGCTGCTGGTCACCGATCGGGGCCTCGCCTCGATGGCGATCACCAAGAACGCGCTCGACATTCTCGAAGACGCCGGTCTCGGCCGCGCCATTTTCGCCGATGTCGATCCGAACCCGAACGAGAAGAACCTCGAAGCCGGTGTCAAGGCCTTCAAGGATGGCGGTCATGACGGCGTCGTCGCCTTCGGCGGCGGCTCCGGTCTCGATCTCGGCAAGTGCGTGGCCTTCATGGCCGGCCAGACGCGCCCGGTCTGGGATTTCGAGGATATCGGTGACTGGTGGACGCGCGCCAGCGTTGAAGGTATTGCGCCGATCGTCGCCGTGCCGACGACGGCGGGCACGGGCTCGGAAGTCGGCCGCGCCAGCGTCATCACCAATTCGGCGACGCATGTGAAGAAGATCATCTTCCATCCGAAGTTCCTGCCCGGCGTCGTCATCTCCGATCCGGAACTGACGGTCGGCATGCCGAAGATCATCACCGCCGGTACCGGCATGGATGCCTTCGCGCATTGCCTGGAAGCCTATTCCTCGCCCTTCTATCATCCGATGTCCGCGGGCATCGCGCTTGAAGGCATGCGCCTCGTCAAGGAATTCCTGCCGCGCGCCTATAAGGAAGGCACGGATCTGGAAGCCCGCGCCAACATGATGTCGGCCGCCGCCATGGGCGCTGTCGCGTTCCAGAAGGGTCTCGGCGCCATTCACGCGCTGTCGCACCCGATCGGTGCCGTCTACAACACCCATCACGGCATGACCAATGCCGTCGTCATGCCGGCCGTGCTGCGCTTCAACCGCGCTGCGATCGAAGACAAGATCGCCCGTGCGGCGGCTTACCTCGGCATTTCCGGCGGTTTCGATGGCTTCTACGACTACGTGCTGAAGCTGCGCTCTGAGCTCGGCGTGCCGGAAAGCCTTTCGGCGATGGGAATCGCGCCCGACAGGATCGACGAACTCTCGGCCATGGCAATCGAAGATCCGAGCGCCGGTGGCAACCCGGTTGCGATGACGCTCGAAAATACCAAGGCGCTGTTCAGGGATTGCTTCTAAGGAGATCAGATGAGCCGTTCGTTTCGATATGCAGTTCTGGGCGTTGTGCTGGCGGTCCTCGGGGCGCCGGCCGCTCATGCCGAATCCTTTTCCGCACTGGGCAAGCAGGGTTATGCCGTCGGCCCGATGGGGCAGGGGAAATCCGGTGCTCTCGGCTGGGTCGTTTCCAAGGGTGGCAGCAAGTTCTTCTGCCGCCTGAGGGCGAGCTCCGCCTATTCCGGCGGCAACGGCATGGTGGGCTTCACCACGAGCGGGCGGATGATCAAGATGAACCGCGCGGTCTATGAAGCGACGATCGGCGGGCACGACCCGTCGATTCCTCAGCTTGCCGACCTGAAGGCGGGCCGCGTGCGGCCTGCCGATGTCGGAGCGTGCAGCAAGATCTGAACGGAAGGCTTATAAGGCGGACCAACCAGCTGGCCCGGAAAGCGTAGGCTTTCCGGGCTTTTTTTGTCCGCGGACATCCTGAATTCTAGGGATGTGAGAAATGCAGGCTGCAATTTCGGGCTGTCTGTTTAGGTTTTGTTAACCACGATTGGAAAGGATGCATTAACCGCACGATGAATCGAAAAGTGCGTAAGAGAGCGATACCGGCTCGCGGCTTTTCCATTCGAGGACCTGATATGCCAGTCATTACTTTTGCAAATACCAAGGGCGGCGCCGGCAAGACCACGGCCGTGCTGCTGCTGGCAACCGAGCTTGCGCGCAAGGGATATCGCGTCACCATTCTCGACGCCGATCCGCAGCACTGGATTTCGCGCTGGCATGAGATTTCCGGCAACGTCTACAACGTTTCCGTCATCGACTTCGTCACCTCCGCATCGCTGCCGCAGCATATCAGCGAGAACAAGGCGAATACCGATTACTTCATCATCGACCTGCCGGGCGCGCGCAATCCGCTGCTCGCCACCGCTGTCGGTCTTTCCGACCACGTGCTGATCCCGATCCAGGGCTGTGCCATGGATGCCCGCGGCGGTGCGCAGGTTCTGGAACTGCTGCAGTATCTGGACGAGAAGGCAGGCATCAAGATCGGCCATTCGGTCGTTCTCACCCGCGTCAACTCGATGGTCACCACCCGCGCGCTGCAGCTCGTCAAGGCGCTGCTCAACGAGCGCCATGTCCCGGTTCTCGATACGGCGATCATCGAACGCTCTGCCTTCCGCGATATCTTCGATGTCGGCGGCACGCTTGCGACCATGGACCCGACCCGCGTTTCCAATCTCGACAAGGCGCGCGAGAACGCTCTCTGTTTCGCCGAGGAAATGATGCGCAAGCTGCCGGTGAAGCTGCCGATCGCGGCTCGCCTCTCGGGCCTGCTGATGCGCGACGCTGCCTGATCGGCAAAACGTCACAACAAAAAAGCCGCCGGGAGACCGGCGGCTTTTTTGTTTGTTCAATTGTGAATGGTCAGTCGACGAATTCGACGGTGACGCCGGGCTTGACCATCTTGGCGAGCTCGGTGGCATCCCAGTTGGTCAGGCGGATACAGCCGTGGCTCTGGGTACGGCCGATCTTCGAGGGCTCCGGTGTGCCGTGAATGCCGTAGGTCGGCTTGGAGAGCGCGATCCAGACCGTACCGACCGGGCCGTTCGGGCCTGGCGGGATGTTGAGGACCTTGTCGTTGGCGCCCTGCTGGAAGTTGATCTTCGGGTTGTAGGTATAGCCGGGGTTCAGCGCGACGCGATCGACCGTCACTGTGCCCGAAGGCGAGGGCGTGTCGGCAGAACCGATCGAGGCCGGGTAGGCGGCGATGAGATTGCCGGCATCGTCATAGGCAAAGACCTGCTTCTTGGCCTTGTCGGCGAGGATCTTGGCGACCGTGCCGGTCTTGGGGTCGCCGGGATTGACGACCTTGATGATCGTGCCGGGAACGGTGAAATCGACGCCTGGGTTCATTTCCTTCAGGAAGCCTTCGTCCATGTGGAAGCGTTCGGCCAGCGCCTCGGTGGTGGAGGTGTAGGCGAGGGACGGAAGCAGCGCCTTGTGGGCGTAGTCCTCGGGAATTTCCGCGACATAGGGGCCGGCAGCATCCGAGGGGGTGATCGTGTAGCTGACGACGGGCAGGCCGCCGGAAAGGCGCAGTTGCTCGAGGATCGCGTCCGTATTGTTCGGATCGAGATTTTCGCCGGTCATCTGGTTATAGGCGTAGATCGCCTTGGTGACGTTCGAGCCCATGTGGCCGTCGATGACGCCAGGAGATATGCCGGCGCGGTCGAGGAAGACCTGCAGTGCGACGATCTCCGGCTTCGACTTGCCCTTCAGGGTAATCGCAGGCTCTTCGGGAGTGCGCGGCTGCTCAACCTGCGGCGCCTGCTGATCGGGGTCGATCGAAGCGTAGTCGCCGTTCTGCTGGTCGGGATAGGGCTGGTCGAGCGGCTGGCGGTCGATGCTCGCATCGCGCGGGATCGAGCCGGTCACGGCGCCGCGCTCGATGTAGCGGGTGCTGCCGTAACGGCTGTGCTCGCCGTTCTCGGCATTATAGGGGTCGTTGTTATAGGGATCGCGCGAGGGCGCTGCCGGGTAATAGCCGCGCGAGCGCATTTCGGTGGCGACGATCCGGCCGTAGCTGTCGACAAGAACGCGGTTGCCGCTGCGGTCACGGGAATAATAGACGTCGGCGCCCGGCGGGATGTAATCGACGATCTGGCCGTCCGGCGTTACCATGACGACATCGCGCTGGCCGCGGCCACCCCATTGCTGCGCTTGCGCTTCCGGCATCACAGCAGTGACGGCCAGAACGACGGCGGCGAGCGACAGGCCATATTTCAAAATGCGATTCACGTCTAACACCTCAACCAGTGACTGGGCCGACACACACCCGCGAATTTTGACGCTAGTGTGGAATTTATGAATTCGTACTGAACAAATTATGAAAATATCCGTGATCACTTGCGTGAGGCTAAACGTTTGGTTTGCCTCGACGGTTCCGAGTTGATTGCCGGTTGTGGGCAATTGCGCGCAGCGTGATTGACGAAAGCTTGCGCCACCCCTAACCCTACGGCTGTTTTGATACAGGGGAGGATTGCCATGATCGAATTTGCTGCCGCCAAAGGGCCGCGCCTGATGCTGGATGAAACGTCGGTCATGGATATCGGCGCCTGCGTCGTCGATGGCGTCGATATTTCGCCGAAGCGGGCGATCCCCGATGATGGCGATCCGCGCATCGACCATTCGCTCGAAGGCTTCCTGTTTACCTGCGGTCCTGATCACATCCGCCACCGCGAGCCGATCCCGGGCCGAACCGATGGAGCGGTCTATCCGCTGCACGGCTCGGTTTCCGGCCACAAGGCGACGGTGTTGTGGACCAAGTTCGAGAACGGCAATGCCGAGTGCCGCGCCGATATCGATCTTGTCACCGTCGAGGGACTTCCGCAGCGCATCGAGCGCCTCTGGAAGATCGATGGCGCGACGGGCGAGGTTTCGCTGGAGGACAAGGTCGTCAATACCAGTGACCAGACGGTGCCGACCTTCCTGATGTATCATATGAATGTCGGCGGCAAATGGTTCGACGAGGGGACGCGGCTGGAAGGCAGGATGCTCGAGGGCGGCGGTTTTCCCTGGACCTTCGGCGAGGAACTCGGCGGCATCTTCTGCGTCGAGGCGCCGGCGACGGACAGCGGCTATGCCGAGGTGCGGCTCGGGCCGATGAAGGCGGTCCATGGCCGCACGCTCAGGGTTCGCATGCGCGCCGATACGCTGCCTTACCTGCAGGTCTGGCGGAACCAGAAGGAGCCTGCCCATATTCTCGGTATCGAGCCGGTGACGCATCGCTGGGTCTCGCGCGGCGAGCTGGAAGCGGCAGGCGAGTTCAACATGCTGAAGCCGGGCGAGGGCCGCAGCTACGGGCTGACCTTCGCCTTTCTATGAGCGAGTTGTTGACGCTCGCGGTTACGCATCGTAGAGCTTCTGCCGTTCATTTTCAGGAGGCATTCGCGATGGACATCCGCCCGATCGACGACGAATATTCGGTTTCCGGCCAGATCTCGGTCGAGGATCTTGACCAGATCAAGGCGCTCGGCTTCAAGTCGATCGTCTGCCACCGTCCCGATGGCGAAAGCCCGGACCAGACGCCGTTCTCGGTGATCGAAGCGCGCGCCAAGGAGCTTGGCCTCGACATCGCTCACGTGCCTGTCGGCCCGATGGGCGTGACCGAGGAAGCGGTTGCCGGCATGGTCGATGCGCTCGACGAATTCCCGCGTCCGATGCTCGGCTACTGCCGTTCCGGCGCCCGCTCGACGGCGACCTATCAGAAGAGCCATCACCTTCGCGGCTGATATCCCGGCGCGGCCAGCTTCCGCGCCCTTCATTCCATAAGAAACTCAGGAGAAAACCATGAGCATCAAGCGCATCGGCCCCGGTCCCCGCATGAGCGGCGCCGTCGTCCACGGCAACACCGTCTATCTCGCCGGCCAGGTTGCCGAAGGTGAGACCGTCACCGATCAATGCAAGGCTGCTCTTGCCGAAGTCGACCGCCTGCTGGCAGCTTCCGGCTCGAACAAGTCGAAGATCCTGCAGACGCTGATCTACCTCTCCGACATTTCCGATTTCGCCGAAATGAACGCTGCCTGGGAAGCCTGGGTCGACCCGGCCAACACGCCGGCCCGCGCCACAAGCGAAGCCAAGCTCGCTGCTCCGAAGTACAAGGTCGAGTTCATCGTCACCGCGGCGATCGACTGATATTTCGGTTGTTTCCGAAATCCGAAGCCGGTGGGTTCGCCCACCGGCTTTTTTGTTTGGCGGCCTTTCAGCTCTTCGTCCGGATCTGCGTCAGCGTCCGCGCCGGTGTGATGGCTTCCGGATCGAGCTTGATCTCGATGATGGCGGGCTTGCCGCTGGCACGCGCCCGCTCGAAGGCGGGGACGAAATCGGCTGTGGTCTCCACCGTCTCGCCATGGCCGCCATAGGCGCGGGCCAGCGCTGCGAAATCGGGATTGGTGAGATCGGTGCCGCTGACGCGGCCGGGATATTCGCGCTCCTGATGCATGCGGATCGTGCCGTAGATGCCGTTATTGATGACCAGCACGATGATCGGCAGATTATAACGGACAGCGGTGGCGAACTCCTGGCCGTGCATCATGAAGCAGCCGTCACCGGCAAAGCAGATGACTTCGCGCTCGGGAAACAGCTTCTTGGCGGCGACCGCGGCCGGCAGGCCATAGCCCATCGAGCCGGATGTCGGGGCAGCCTGGGTGTTGAACTGGCGGAAGCGGTGGAAGCGGTGCAGCCAGGTGGCGTAGTTTCCGGCGCCGTTGGTGAAGATCGTATCGGCGCGCGTATTGCCTTCGATCCAGTCCATGATCGGGCCCATATGGACATTGCCGGGTCCGGTCTGCGGCGGCTTCGACCACGCGAGATAGCTCTGGTGCATGCGCTCGGTGCGCTCTGCCCAGCGCGGTTCGGCGGGGGCTTCGAGATCGGCAAGCGCATCGACGAAATCCTGCGGCGAGGCGGCGATTGCCAGATCTGGCCGGTAGATGCGGCCGAGCTCGGAGGGATCGGGATAGATGTGGACGAGCTGCTGCGCCGGGTAGGGGATGTCGATCAGCGTATAGCCCGATGACGGCATTTCCGACATGCGGCTGCCGAGTAGGATCAGCAGGTCGCTTTCCTTGATCTCCTTGGCGAGCGCCGGGTTGATGCCGATGCCGACATCGCCGGTATAGGAAGGATGCAGGTGGTCGAACAGCATCTGGCGGCGAAAGGAGCAGCCGACCGGCAGCTTGAATCGCTCGGCGAAGGCGCGGAAAACGGCGACGGCATCGGCATCCCAGCGGGTGCCACCGAGGATCACCAGGGGACGCTCGGCTTTCAGGAGCCGCATGTAGAAGTCGTCTACCTGGCGGCGGCCGGGATAGGCTGCGACGCGGGAGTAGGCGCGCGCACGGGGCGCCTCGACCTCATCGCGCAGCATGTCTTCGGGCAGTGACAGGACGACCGGGCCGGGGCGGCCGGAGGTGGCGATCGCAAAGGCGCGGGTGACGAATTCCGGGATGCGGGCGGCATCGTCGATCTCGCCGACCCATTTGGCATATTCGGTCAGCGCCCGGCGGAATTCGACCTCCTGGAAGGCTTCGCGCTCACGGGCATCGCGCTGCACCTGGCCGATGAACAGGATCATCGGGATCGAATCCTGGCGGGCAATATGCAGGCCCGCCGAGGCATTGGTGGCGCCGGGGCCGCGGGTGACCATGCAGATGCCGGGCTCGCCGGTGAGGCGCCCCCAGCAATCGGCCATCATCGCTGCGCCACCTTCCTGGCGGCAGACGACGACCTCGATATCGCTGTCGTGAAGGGCATCGAGAACGGCGAGGAAGCTCTCGCCGGGAACGCAGGAGAGGCGGGTCACCCCATTGGCCTTCAACGCTTCGACGATCAGTTCTCCACCCGATTTCTTCATGATGCCGTTGTCCTCCCTTTTATCGATTGCTCCAGCGCTTCGAGTTCGGCCAGCACCTCCTCCTGGTGCTCGCCGAGGCGCGGGCTCGGTCTTTCGTAACGTAGCGGTGTTTCCGACAGAACCACAGGGGTTCTGACGCCAGGGATCATCGTCCCGGCGGTGTCGGCAAGATCGATGCGCAGCCCGCGGGCGATCACCTGCGGATCGGCAAACATTTCCTCGATCGTATTGATGGCGCCGGCGGGAACCGCGTTTTCCTCGCAGGCCCGTAAGAGATCGGCCTTCGGCCAGTTCAGGGTCTTGCCGGAGACGAGGCAGCGGACCTCGTCGCGGTTGGCGACGCGGGCCTTGTTGGTGGCGAAGCGCTCGTCCTCGCCGATCCCCTCGAGGCCGAGAATGGTGCAGAGGCGGCGGAACTGGCCGTCATTGCCGACGGCGAGAATGAGGTAGCCGTCGGCAGCCGGGATCACCTCATAGGGCGAGATGTTCGGATGGGCATTGCCGAGCCGCACCGGCGCCTGGCCGCCGGCGAGATAGTTCATGTTCTGGTTGGCGAGCACGGCGGACTGGACATCGAGCAGCGCCATGTCGACGAGCTGGCCTTCGCCTGTCTTCAGTGTGTGGATCAGCGCCGCCTCGATCGCCGAGACGGCATAGATACCGGTGAAGATATCGGCGATCGCCACGCCGGCCTTCATCGGCTGGCCCTCGGGTTCGCCGGTGATCGACATGAAGCCGGACATGCCCTGGACGATGTAATCGTAGCCGGCGAGATTGGCATAGGGGCCGGTCTGGCCGAAGCCGGTGATCGAGCAATAGACCAGCTTCGGATTGATCTTGCGCAGGCTCTCGTAATCCAGCCCGTATTTGACGAGGCCGCCGAGCTTGAAATTCTCGATCAACACGTCGGCGGTTGCCGCGAGACGGCGCACCAGCGCCTGTCCCTCTTCGGTCTTCAGGTCGGCGGTGATCGAGCGCTTGTTGCGGTTTGTCGAGTGGTAATAGGCGGCCGAGAGGTTTTCGCCGTCGGCGCCCTCGACGAAGGGCGGGCCCCAGTGGCGGGTATCGTCACCGCCTTCCGGGTTTTCGACCTTGATGACGTCGGCGCCGAGATCGGCCAGCATCTGCCCGGCCCAGGGACCGGCGAGCACGCGGGCGAGCTCGATCACCCTGATGCCATCAAGCGGCGGCTTTTTGCTGGTGGCCGTCATGTTCCTCCCGCGGGCGGTTTTACGGCGCCCGTGTTGCCTCAGATGTATCGGATACGGGCTTGGATGCAAAGCGCCGCTCGCGCCAGATGATGTAGAGGCCCGACGCTATGATGATCAGGATGCCGAGCCATTTCAGCGCATCCGGGAAATCGCCGAAGACCAGCCAGGCGAAGATCGTCGCCGAGACGATCTCGAAATATTGCAGCGGCGCCAGCGTCGAGGCGGGGGCGGCGCGATAGGCATAAACGCCGAGAATGCCGGCGATCGCCGCCATGACGCCGACGCCGGCGAGATAGAAGAAGGCAAGCGCCGAGGGCATGACCGGATCGAACACATCCGAGCCGCTGCTTTCGCCGATATAGAGAATGATGCAGCAGAAGAAGAGGCCCCAGAGGCCCATCTGGAACTGCATGACCCAGGGATCCTCGCGCTGCGCCAGCGCCCGATTCATCATCGCCGAGATGGCGATGCAGACGGCGCTGACGACGGGGAGAAGCGCGACGAAGCCGACTTCCTGGAAGCTCGGCTGGATGATCAAGATCGCCCCGAAGAAGCCGACGCCGCAGGCCGTGTAGCGCCGCCAGCCGATGGCTTCGCCGAGAAAGATGCTGCTGAGGATCGTCAGGATGATCGGCTCGACGAAGAAGATGGCGATCGCATCGGCGACCGACATGTATTTCAGCGTGGCGACGAAAGAGATCATCGAGATGGTCATGATGATCCCGCGGATCGCGTGATAGAAGGTCTGCCGCCACGAGAGATCGGCTAGGTTTTTGCGCCAGATGACGACCGGCAGCATGCAGATCGCCTGCACCGCGAAGCGGGCGGCCGTGATCTCGGCCGATGGCACGGTGGCGATCGCCAGCTTGGCGAAGATATCGATCAGCGGCGAGAACAGCACCGAGAGAAGCATGAGCATCAGGCCCATGGTGACTTCGGAGGATGCTGTCGTCTTCATTGCCGTACCATTCTTGTCTGCGGGGCTCTCAGGAGCGTGCCGTCACGCCATCGCACCAATCGGCGAAGGCCGAGATGGCCGCCGCGGCGCCGGTGTCGTTCAGGGTCTCGTGCCGGGCGTCCTGATATATTTCAGTGGTGATACGGGAGAAGCCATGCCGTTTCAAATGGTTTGACAGCCATCCTGTGGCTTTCCCGTGCTCGGTCGCCGGATCCTGTCCGCCGCCAACAAGATTGATCGGCAGGGATTTCGGCAGCCGGTTCAGATGCTCGGTCTTCGGCGCCCGGAAGGTCAGCTCGAAAATGTCGAGCCACAGCGATACCGAGGCATCGAAGCCGCAGAGCGGATCGGCGATATAGTTGTCGACTTCGTTGGGATCGTGCGACAGCCAGTCGAAGGCGGTGCGATGGCCGGGGATGGCCTTGCCCCAGGCGGCAAAGGTCAGCTTCGGCAAGAGGCCGCTCGGCACATCCGAGCCCTTCAAGGCTTTCTCGGCAAGCAGGATGGCCTGCGCCGCGCGACCCGCTGCGCCGACGGCGAAGTTCGAATTCCAGACTGCGACGGCATTGAATTTTTCGGGGTAGGAGACCGCCGTGTTGAGCGCGATCAGTCCGCCCATCGAATGGCCGAAGAGGATGACGGGCAGGCCGGGATAGAGGCCGGTGGCGTGATCGCGCATGGCGACGACGTCTTCCTGGACGCGGGTTACGCCGTTCCGTCTCGCGAACTGGCCGATCGGCGCATCGGGCGCCGTCGTTTCGCCGTGGCCGCGGTGGTCGTGGGCGAAGACGTGATAGCCGCGGGCGGCCATCGCCGCGGCGAAGCGCTCGTATCGTTTCGAATGTTCGGCAAGGCCGTGGCAGACGATCAGGATGGCGCGTGCCGCGCCCTCTGCCGCCGCCTCATGATGAAAGGCAAGCGTCGCGTCCGGTCTCTTAAGCCATTGTGTTTGCGAAAACATTCGGTCCTCCCGGCCGGTACCAGAGCAGATCGGGCGGCAAATGCAAGCGTCGCTGCGACGATATGCAGGGGAAATTCATGCGATTCAGGGTTGCGGGGAGGCGAGCTTCATGCTTATTTGTTCGTGTATTGTTCTATTTTCAGAGGGTGGAGATGAGCAGGTTCCTTGTTGTTGCCGTGATGCTTGCGTTGTCGGGTTTCTCCGCCGGTTCGGCGATGGCGCAGGAGGGGCGCACCCGCTTCATTCTCGCCGCCAGCTGGCAGCCGGCCTTCTGCCAGACCAACCAGAAGAAAGCCGAATGCGCCAGCCAGACGGCCGAGCGCTACGATGCGACGAACTTTTCGCTACACGGCCTCTGGCCGATGCGGCAGAATTACTGCGGAGTTCCCGGAGATCAGCAGGCGGCCGACAAGGATGGCGACTGGCGCTCGCTTCCCGAGGTCAAGCTGACGCCCGAGAATGCGGCGGCACTCGCCAAGGCGATGCCGGGAACGCAATCGGCGCTGGAGCGCCATGAATGGACCAAGCACGGCACCTGCACCAAGCTTTCGGCCGACGCCTATTTCGCCATCGCTGTGCGGCTGATGGGCGATCTCAACGGCTCGGCGGTGCGCGATCTCTTCGCCGCCAATACCGGCAAGATGGTGACCGCCGAGCAGATCAAGGCGGCGTTCGACAAGAGTTTCGGCGCCGGCGCCAGCGACCGCGTCAAGATGAGCTGCCGCAGGGCAGGCGGGGTGCGGGTCATCAGCGAGCTGACGATCGGCCTCTCGGAGGATGCGGTGACGGATATGAACGCCGGTCTCGGCAAGCTGATCCAGGGTGCAGGGCGGACGTCGTTCGGCTGCAACGAGGGGATCGTCGATGTGGCAGGCTTCTAGGCGCCGCTAAATCTGGCAGGGACGCAATCGTGAGGCCCGAAATCCGGTAGCAATACCGGTTTCGGCGTTGCCCGGCGCGCCCGTTTCGCCTACATAGCGGCACGGTTTTAAAGTTTGCGCCTGGAGCAGTTCACAGATGGCACGTCAGTTCATTTATCATATGTCGGGACTTAACAAGTCTTACGGCGCCAAGAAGATCCTCGAAAACGTCAACCTGTCGTTCTACCCGGACGCCAAGATCGGTATTCTCGGCCCGAACGGCGCCGGTAAGTCGACCGTTCTGCGCATCATCGCCGGTCAGGACAAGGAATATACCGGTGAAGCCTGGCTCGCCGAAGGTGCGACCGTCGGCTACCTCGAACAGGAGCCGAAGCTCGATCCAAGCAAGACCGCGTTCGAAAACGTCATGGAAGGCGTTGCCGACAAGCAGGCCGTGCTCGACCGCTACAACGAGCTGATGATGAACTATTCCGACGAGACGGCGGAAGAGGGCGCCAAGCTCCAGGACATCATCGACAGCCAGAACCTCTGGGATCTCGAACAGCAGGTCGAGATGGCGATGGAAGCGCTGCGCTGCCCGCCGAAGGATGCCGAGGTCACCAATCTCTCGGGTGGTGAACGCCGCCGTATCGCGCTCTGCCGCCTGCTTCTGTCGCAGCCGGATCTGCTGCTACTCGACGAACCGACCAACCATCTCGACGCTGAGACCATCGCCTGGCTGGAAAAGCACCTGCGCGATTATCCGGGCGCCGTGATGATGATCACCCACGACCGCTACTTCCTCGACAACGTCACCGGCTGGATCCTGGAGCTCGACCGTGGCCGCGGCATTCCGTACGAAGGCAACTATTCTGCCTACCTAACGGCCAAGGCCAAGCGCATGCAGCAGGAAGCCCGCGAAGAAGCCGGCCGCCAGAAGGCGCTGTCGCGCGAACAGGAATGGATCGCCTCCAGCCCGAAGGCTCGCCAGGCCAAGTCCAAGGCCCGTATCAAGGCCTACGAACAGCTGGTCGATGCCGCCGAGAACATCCGTCCCGGCGATGCGCAGATCATCATCCCGGTCTCCGAGCGTCTCGGCCAGGTGGTCATCGAACTCGAAGGCATCAAGAAGGGCTTTGACGGCCGCACTCTGATCAACGACCTGTCGATCAAGCTGCCGCCGGGCGGCATCGTCGGCATCATCGGCCCGAACGGCGCCGGCAAGTCGACGCTGTTCAAGATGATCACCGGCCAGGAAACCCCGGACGAGGGTTCTATCCGCATCGGTGAAACCGTGCATCTCGGTTATGTCGACCAGAGCCGCGATGCGCTGAACGCCGACAAGACAGTCTGGGAAGAAATCTCGGGCGGCGCCGAAGTCATCAAGCTCGGCAAGTTCGACATGAACTCGCGCGCCTATTGCGGCGCCTTCAACTTCAAGGGCGGCGACCAGCAGCAGAAGGTCGGCAACCTCTCGGGCGGTCAGCGTAACCGCGTGCATCTCGCCAAGATGCTGAAGGCCGGCGGCAACGTTCTTCTCCTCGACGAACCGACCAACGACCTCGATACGGAAACGCTCGGTGCGCTGGAAAGCGCGCTCGAAAACTTCGCCGGCTGCGCCATCATCATCAGCCACGATCGCATGTTCCTCGACCGCCTGGCGACGCATATCCTTGCCTTCGAAGGCGACGGCCATGTCGAGTGGTTCGAAGGCAACTTCGAGGACTACGAAGAAGACAAGGTCCGCCGCCTCGGCCCCGATGCGCTGAACCCAGGCAGCCAGGCCTACAAGCGCCTGACGCGCTGAGTTTTTCAGGTTCGACTGACAGGAGCCCCGGCCTTGTGCCGGGGCTTTTGCTTTTGGGGATAGGGTTGGGCGGTGACGCTTCTCCGCAGGGAAGGCGCCTGTTGGCGCAAGCCGGCGGGGTGTGCAGCGGGCACTGTGGCTGCGGCCCCTCATCCCCGGTGTAACGAGTTGCACCTGAAACCTTCGGGCCACCTTCTCCCTCGTGGGGGAGAAGGGAAGAGGAGATCGCGGCTGGCGCCGACCCCCTCTCTCCCTTCGGCGAGAGGGCAGGATGAGGGGCTCCGGGTGACAAGCCTGAATAGGGGGCGATATGATGACGCGCATTAGGTCCGTCATCGCCATGCCGCCGCCGCGCAATGACTGACGCACCACCATTGGTTCGCACCCCTCCCAAGTCGCTATCCGGCCAGCAAATTTCGTGAATAGCTGCGATTGGCGCTTGCCACGGTTTCTCAAATCACATAAAGATATCTTTATATGTTGATTGGGTCGAATATGGCTGAACCTGTCAGGCTTGGATTGGATGCGCTCGTTGACGTCTTGAAGGCGGCAGGTGAGCCGACGCGCCTACGTCTTCTGGCGCTGCTGGCGGCCGGTGACCTGACGGTGACCGATCTTACCGAAATTCTCGGCCAGTCGCAGCCCCGCATTTCCCGGCACCTGAAGCTGCTTGGCGAGGCCGAGCTGATCGATCGCTACCAGGAAGGCGCCTGGGCCTATTTCCGGCTGAAGCAGGAGGGCAAGGCGGCGTCGCTGGTGCGCATGCTGCTGCAGCACTCCTCCGAGAACGATCCCGTCATTCTGCGCGATGGCGAAAGGCTGTCGTCGGTCAAGCGCCAGCGCGCTGAGCGGGCGCAGGCCTATTTCAGCCGCAACGCCGCCGAATGGGACGAGCTGCGCCGCCTGCATGCCGCCGACGAAGAGGTCGATGCCGCCGTCATCAAGCTCATCGGCAATCAGCCGATCCATTCGCTGCTAGATCTCGGCACTGGCACCGGCCGCATTCTGCAGCTACTGTCGGGGCTTTACCGGCGGGCGATCGGCGTCGATGCCAGCCGCGACATGCTGAGCGTCGCCCGCGCCAATCTCGACAAGTCGGGGATCACCAAGGCGTCGGTGCGCCATGCCGATATCCTGAACCTGCCCTTCGAGGGCCAGGATTTCGATCTGGTGACCATCCACCAGGTCCTGCATTTCTTCGACCAGCCCGAAATCGCCATCAACGAGGCGGCGCGCATGCTGGCGCCCGGCGGGCGGCTGATGGTCATCGATCTGGCCCCGCACGGGCTTGAATATCTTCGCGACGAGCATGCCCATGTCCGTCTCGGTTTCTCGCATCAGTCGATGTCCGACTGGCTGCGCAAGGCGGGGCTCGATGTTGAGCAGGCCGTCGATCTTCATCCGGGTCAGCCGGGCGAGAAGGGCCTCACGGTCACGATCTGGCTCGCGCGCGATCCGCGGCGCCTTATGGCATCCGAAAGCGCCGGTACAGTATTGGCCGGGGAGGTTTGATTTATGACTTTGAACACTGGTAGCCGCCGCGATATCGGCATTTCCTTCGAGTTCTTTCCGCCGAAGTCTGAAGAGATGGAAGGACAGCTCTGGAAGGCCGTCAGCGAGCTGCAGGACTGGAACCCGGATTTCGTCTCGGTGACCTATGGCGCAGGCGGCACCACCAAGGCGCCGACGCTGACCGCCGTCACGCGCTTCCTCAACGAGACGCCGCTTGCCACGGCCTCGCATCTCACCTGCGTCGGTGCGACCAAGGAAGAGACGCATCAGGTCATCGACAATTTCCGCAAGGCGGGCGTCAAGCATTTCGTGGCGCTGCGCGGCGATGCGCCCGGCGGCGCCGGCGCGCCCTATCAGCCGCATCCGGGCGGCTATGCCAATGCATCGGAGCTGGTCGCCGGTCTTCGCGAGATCGGCGATTTCGAGATCTCGGTTTCGGCCTATCCGGAGAAGCATCCCGAGAGCAAGGATGTCGCTGCCGATATCGACATGCTGAAGCGCAAGGCCGACAACGGCGCCAACCGGGCGCTGACGCAGTTCTTCTTCGATAACGACAATTTCGAGCGTTACCTCGAGAAGGTGCGGGCGGCTGGCGTGAAGATGCCGATCGTGCCCGGTATCATGCCGATCCTCAACCTGACGCAGCTGAAGCGCTTTGCCGGCGCCTGCGGCACTGTCATCCCGGCTTTCCTCGATGAGCGTTTCTCCGGTCTCGACGATAAGCCGGAAGAGCGCGCCAAGGTGGCGGCGGATGTCGCTGCCGAGCAGATCGAGGATCTCGTGCGCCGCGGGCTGCACGAATTCCATCTCTACACGATGAACCGCTCGCCGCTGGTTTCGGCGGTTCTCACCAATCTCGGCTTCCGCCGAGGCGAGACCAAGGCCGAGGGCGCGGCTGCCTGATCACGGCAGCTGATTGACGGCAACAAAAAAGCGCATGTCAGGCGGGACATGCGCTTTTTTAGTTTGCTGAACTGTTCACTCAGGAGTCCGGTATTCCAGTCATAGGGTCCGGTTTGCCGCTCAGATGAAGAGCATAGACAAGACGAACGCGAACGCTGCACTGACCAACAGGACATTCAAGGATCGTGTGATACCCATGTCTGCCTCCTTTGCGTTAACGAGGGCATACTATGTCCGAAATGTGTCGGCTGAAAAGCGAATTCCATGTTGCGCCGCAGCAACAGCCAGTGGATAACTGCTGTGTGTATCAATCACGGCATTGAAATCGTTCGAAAAATTCAGCCGAAAGTTTCTTCACACATTTTAACGGTGCGTTAAAGTCGGCGATCCCTGCGTTAAGGCTTGCGTCCGGATGAAGGCTTCTGCCGAAGCTCCTGAAATCGCGGCATAAAAGAAAATCGCGCCCGGCCTGATGGACGGACGCGATGGCATTGCTGCGTAACGGTTTGTCTTGGCGACTCAGAGCGCGCCGAGGAGGCCCGGCGTCGCCCAGCCGTCGGCCGGCATGCCGAGACGCTGCTGTTCCTTCTGGATGGCGACGCGGGTGCCGGAACCGAGGATGCCGTCGATCTCGCCGACGTCATGGCCGAGCGACTGCAGCTTGGTCTGCAGCTGCTTCATCTGGTCGTTGGCAAGGCCCTGTTCCGGGGTGCCCTTCTGGTAGGGCTGGGCGCCGGAGAGGCGGGTCGCGAAATAGGCGGCCGAGGTCGTGTAGATGAACGACTTGTTCCACTCGAGATAGATCTTGAAGTTCGGATAGGCGATGAAGGCCGGTCCGAGGCGGCCCTGCGGCAGAACGAGGTCGCCTTCGAGCTCACCGAAATTGGTGTTGCCGTCACGCGGCTTGACGCCGAGCGCAAACCAGTCGCCAGCCTTCATCGTGCCGCCGAGGCCGGACTTTTCCCAGGGGAGGTTGTCGGGAACGGTGACTTCCTGCAGCCAGGGCTGGCCGCGCTCGAAGCCGAGATGCTGGATGAACTTGGCGGCCGTCAGGATCGCGTCCGGGCCGCTCTGCTTCAGACGCACGTGGCCGTCGCCATCGCCGTCCATGCCGTAGGCGATGATGTCGCGCGGCAGCATCTGCACCTGGCCGATTTCGCCGGCCCAGGCGCCGGTGTTGGTCGCCGGGTCGAGGTCGCCGTGCTGGACCATCTCGATGAGAGCGATCAGCTGCGGACGGAAGAGCTCGGGGCGGCGGCAATCATGCGAGAGCGTCACGAGGGCGTTGCGGGTGTTGAAATCGCCCTGAACGGCGCCGAAGTCGGTTTCCATCGCCCAGAAGGCGGTGATGACGCCGGCCGGTACGCCGTAATCCTGTTCGGCCTTGGCGAAGACATCGGCATACTGCTTCATCTTCTGGCGGCCGATATCGAGACGGGCCTGGCTGACGGTGCGCTGCGAGAATTCGAGGAAGGTCTGCTTGAAGACGCCCTGGGCGCGGTCGCGGCTCAGAACCTTGGGGTCGATCTCGGCGCCGGCGAGCGCCTGGTCGGCGGCTTCGGCAGTGGCACCGGCAGCGATCGCATCGGCCTTCACGCCTGCCAGGAACTGCGAGAGATCACCGTCGCAGGCAACAGCCGGGGTCTGCGGGGCGGCGGGTGCCGCCGGGGCAGGGGCGGCCTGCTGGGCGAAGACGGTGGTGGCAGACGTGACGGCAAACAGAAGAGCAAGTGCAGAGCGGCTTGCGAGCGAGCGGTGCATGGGTTCGTCCTTATATCCGAAATATGTCCGCCGCTTTCACAGATGAATGTGACGGAAGCAAGAAAGTTCGGTGGACGTTACTAAGAATTTCTATCCTTGGAAACCGCAGCGACCCAATTGTTCCAGTTCTTCTGGTTGCCGGCGAAGACATTGATATCCGTCGGTCCCTGAATGCCGGGAATGACGCCGGTCGAGGTATATTGCCAGAAGGCCCAGCGGCGGTCGGCATAGGTTACTTCGGGGTGTTTTGCCGTCGAGCGCACCCAGAAATGGTAATCCTGGAAATAGCCCTGGAGATTGTCGCGGTGGAAATCGACCGAGGTGTAGATGATCGGGCGCTTGCCGTAATAGGCTTCCAGCCGGTTCATGAAGCGCTGCATCTCGGAGCGCACGGTGGCCGGATCAGGACGGAGCTTGCAGGTCTTCGATTCCGCGTTCCACTCCACGTCGATGACGGGCGGCAGGCGCATCGATTCCTTCGGCACATTCTGGATGAACCAGTCGGCCTGCTCGTCGGCTGACGAGCAGAAATAGTAGAAGTGGTAGGGCGCGTGCGGAATGCCGACGGCGCGGGCGCGCTGCCAGTATTCATTGAACTTCGGGTCGACCCGGTCCTTGCCTTCGGTCGCCTTGATGAAGGCGAAGGCGACGCCCGAGGATTTCACCGTCTGCCAGTCGATATCGCCCTGCCATTTGGAGATGTCGATACCGTGAATATCATTCTGATGCGGGGTCTTCGGGCCGAAATCCTGCGGATCGGTGTCTTGGAAGCGGGGCTTCTTGATCGAGGCTGTTTCGAGATAGTCGTAGCCCGTGGAGCTGCAACCGGCGAGCATCAAAGCCAGCGGCAAAACGCAAAACAAAAGTCCGCGCATGAATATCCCGTCATGTAACGAATGATCTACTTGCCCCACAGCATGACCTTCGAAGACGAATGCAGCCGAGGAATAATCCTCTTTTCACCATATCAACGTAAAAAATCGGTTAGTTTCAAGCGAATTATGCGCGCCTGGCGGTAATGACGGCGCGCCAGGCATAGCCGCCATAGAGCGTCTCGAAGGCCAATTCCGCGCCATTTTCATGGGCTTGGGCCTCAAGAACCTCACGCAGATTGGCGCGGGGCGTGACGTGGAATTTCGTCAGCCAGCCCTTGAGCAGGGCGCGGAACCAGCCGGGAAGACGCTCCTGCTGGCCGAAATCGACGATGTGCAGCTCGCCGCCCGGATTGAGCGCGGCGATGGCTGCGTCGATGGCGCGCTCCCAATCGGGGATCATCGACAGCGCGTAGGAGATCAGGATGCGGTCAAATCCGGTGGCGCCGAATTCACGCGGCGTGAAGGCGGTGGCGTCGGCGACGCGGAAATCCGGAACCGCAGCCTTGGTGGCGAAGGTCTTGCGGGCGGACATCAGCATCTCCTGGGAGATGTCGAGGCCGTAGAGGCGGGCGTCGGGGAAGTGACGATGGGCGATCGCCAGATTGCGGCCGGTGCCGCAGCCGACTTCGAGCAGCGTGCCGCCCTTGGGGACGCCGAGGCTGCGGATCGCCTTGTCGCGGCCGAGCAGGTAATATTTGCGCGTCAGATCATAGATGTGACGCTGGTAGCGGTACATGCCGTCCATCAGGCCGGCATGTGCTTCGGATTGGGCATCCGGGAGCGTGCGGATCTCGGTCACGCCTTCTTCCCGTAGATGTGGAAGCCGCCATAGATCGCCGAGCGGTCGAGAGCCGTCATGTCGCGCGACTTCTCTTCGAAGTAATCCCACTGCTCGCGGATGGCGGGCGAGAGGCGGCCTTCGATGATGCTCTTTTCGGCCGCGGTGCGGAAGATGACGCGGGCGCCGGGGCGGGCGGTGCGGCTGATCTCGGCCCAGAGGCTGTTCAGCTGCTCGTCGGTCATCCAGTCCTGCGCGTCGAGCAGGATGTAGCGGTCGCGCGAGGCGGCCGGTTCCTTGGCGAGCAGTTCGGTGAAGTTGGCATGATGCACGGTGACGCGATCGACATTGGCGCGGATCACTTCGTAATGCTCCGGCTTCAGGTAAGTCGGCAGCGGGCCTTCGTCGCCATTGGCGTAACGGCGGCCGAAGGCCTGCCAGGCGAAGTAGTTGTCGCGCATCGGGAAGTGACAGGCGAGCTTTTCGAGGCGGTGCTTCAGCACCGGCGCGATCGAGTTGTCGGCGGCGAGGCTGGCCAGCTCGTCATATTGCTGCGGCGGGATGCCGAGGCCGAAGAGCGAGCTCTTGCGGCCGGTGATCCAGCGCACGACCGGCTTTTCGAACAGCGGGGCGACCTTGTCGTCGAAGAACTGACGCTGTTCGCGGATCGACTGGGTCTTGGTCATCTGCTTCAGGTCGACACCGTGCAGGCGGGCGAGCAGGTGGGCGGCGCCGATGAAGCGGCCGAGCAGGCCGGTTTCATAGATATTGCGGTCGAACACGGTGACGCGGCGGCGGCCGAACTTGCGGCCGTTCCAGTAACTGCGCGTCGCCTCGTCGAGAACCGGCGACAGATGCTGGTCGAAAGCGCGGCTGTTCGATGCTTCGTTCGGCATCGCCAGGAAGCGGACGAGATCGGCGTGACCCGGCAGGTTCTTGAAGGCGGTGAGCTTCAGGCGGTTCAGCGCGATGTGATGCGGATTCAGATCGACGACGTCGATCGAGGCCGGAGCCTTGGAGAGGTAGGCGAGCATATTGCAGCCGCCGGAGCCGATCGTGACGATGCGATGATGCGGCTGCAGCTCCATGGCCTGCATGTCGAGATCGGGGTCTTCCCAGATCTGCGGATACACGAGGCCGGAGAAGAGCAAGCCAAAAAGGCGCTCGGAAAGGCCCTCCTTGGAGAATGCCTTGTGGCGGAGAAGCGCGTCCTTGAGTTTCCGGTTCTTGCGGAAGCCGGCATCCGGTGCAAATTCGGTCATCTGATTCCATCACCGTTTTTAGCGTTCAGGGCGTTTAACGCGGCGCTGCTACAGTTTGATGACGCGGGCTGTGGGCATCGTTTTCCGGGCCGATAGCGTGGGATGAAATGACGCTTGTGCGTTTCGGCTCTTTTTTGTGATTGCGTTTCCTGCTTCTCTCCACCGGTGGAGGAAGAAACATGCGTGTTGTGTTGCGTATCCTGAATGCGCTGCTGGCGCTCGTCGTCGTCGTGGTGATCGGCGGCGCCATCTGGCTCTATGTCCGGCCGCCGGAGTTGTTGCGGGTCGGCGACGGCTATGCGGCGAAGATCGTCTGCTCGAACGTCTTCATGGCGGGGCGCGATCCCGATGCGGTGCTCTATGAGGACGTGCAGGCGCCCGGCAATCCGCTGCTGAGGCTCGTGCGTGTTTCGGTCAACCGGGAGGAGGGGAAGGTCTCGGCGCGCATTCTCGGCCTGTTTGCGCCCGGCCATGCGCTTTATCGCGGCGCCTTCGGCTGCACCAGCGTGCCCGATGGCGACTATCAGGCGGCCGCCAATGCCGCGCCGGAGGAGGATCTTGCCGTGCCGCCGCCGAGCGAGGAACTGTGGCCGGAGGGCGACCGTGTCGCCGCGCCCAACAATCCCAAGCTCGCCCCGCTGCTCGCAGACGCGGCACTCGCCGGGCCGGCGATGCGGGCGATCGTCGTGGTGCATAACGGCAAGATCGTCGCCGAGCGCTATGGCGACGGTTTCGATGCGCGCACGCCGCTGCTCGGATGGTCGATGACCAAGACCGTGAATGCCGCGCTGGTCGGCCGGGTGATGCTGGCGGGCAAGCTGAATTTCGACGATGCGCATCTCTTTGACGCCTGGCGCGGCGATGGCCGCTCGGCGATCACGCTGGCCGATCTGCTCGGCATGGAGAGCGGCCTTGCCTTCAACGAGGATTATGGGGCTGTCGCCGATGTGACGCGCATGCTCTATCTCGATCCTGATATGGTGACGCTGCCGGTGAATGCGCCGCTGGTGGACAAGCCCGGCCAGACCTTCCGCTATTCCAGCGGCACCGCCGTCCTTCTCTCGCGCATCTGGATGGACCGGCTCGGCGATCCGCAGCGGGCCTTCGATTATCCGCGAGAGGCGCTGTTCGGGCCGCTCGGCATGTCGAGTGCCGTTCTGGAGGTCGATGCTCGCGGCACCTTCGCCGGAAGCTCCTATCTCTATGCTACCGCGCATGACTGGGCGCGCTTCGGGCAGTTCCTGATCCAGGATGGCGTGTGGAACGGTCAGCGCATGCTGCCGGAGGGGTTCGTTGCGACGATGCGCACGCCGACGCAGTCGTCAGGCGGAAAATATACGCAGGGGCAGGCGTGGCTTGCGGCACCCGGCGGCGATCTGAGCCCTGCTGCGGGGCTGCCGGCCGATACGTTCTGGCTTGAAGGGCATGACGGGCAGAGCGTGGCGATCGTGCCGTCGGCCGGCCTCATCGTCGTGCGCCTAGGCCTGACACCGAGCCGGCTCGGCTACAAGCCGCAGGCGCTCGTCAAGCAGATCGTCGGGGCGCTGTCGTCGCCCTGACCATCACGTATAAAGGGTAGGGATCAGTAGTTGCCCTGGGCAACGTCGTCCATGCCCTTGCGCTTGGCATCGTAATAATAGCCGCGCGCATAGAGGCGGACCGCATCGTCTTCCTTGCTGTCGGAGACGAGCCAGGCGCCGCGCAGATATTTTGCGGCATACTTGATGTTGGTCTCGGCATCGAGCAGGCCCGACGGCTCGCCATCGTAACCCATCGATTTCGCCGTGTTGTACTTGATCTGCATCAGGCCGAAATAGCCGCGCTTGTTATAGGCGCGCGGATTGTAGCGGCTTTCGCGATGGACGACGCGGTGGAGCAGGGACGCCGGCATTTCATAGAGCTTGGCGTATTTCTCGATCAGCTTGTTGACGAAGCCCTTCTCTGCAGTCGGCGCATCGTCGGTATCGTTGTCGCTGAACATCGGCGGTGCCGTCGGCGGATCCATCGGACCGGATTCGTCGAAGGTGAAATCGGACATCGAGCGCGGCGCACTGGTCTGGACGGCAAGTGCTGCGAGCGCGCCGTTCTGCGGCGTGGTCGCTGCAAAGGCGAGCTGCGTCGCGGGCGATGCCGGCGTGCCGGGACGCGGGGTCGGGACGACGGACTGGATTGCCGTCATCTCCGGCGTCAGCGGAATCTCGGTCGGCATGGCGGCCGAAGCGGTCTGCTGGAAGGCGGCATCGGCCGGCGAAACGGCGGTTGGCAGCACGGCGGTCTCGGCCGAAAGAGCCGGCGTCGTCTGCGGATTGGCGGCAGCAAATGCCATCGGGGTCTGCGGAGCGGAGCCGTCGGCAGCCGGAACGGCCGCCATCATCATCGCATCTTCACCCGGCTTCGGCGTCGGAACGACGGTCTGGACCGCGCTCAATTCAGCCTGGGAGGTGTACTCGACGGTCGAGCATCCGGTCATGACCCCGCAGAGCATCGTCGAAACGACCAGACTGCGTTTCAGGCCGGAAAATCCGTTCGCTACCATTCTGTCACTTTCGTGAATCGCGCCGCCCTGGCAGCGTTTAAAAAGTTACTGAGAAGCTAAGCACTGATTTTTCCCATTAACCTATTCGTATGGGCGTCGCAACCCGCTGAAAATTGCGATTGCGTTCAGGCCGCAATGCGGCGGTAGCCGGCGGTCACAGCGCCTGCTGCGATCAGCAGCGTGCCGCCCGTGCGGTTGACGGCGCGCTGGACGCTTGCCTTGCGGATGAGGCCGCGGGCGGCATGAGCGAGCAGGGCATAGCTCGAGGCGTTGATCGTGGCGAGCACCAGGAAGGTGAGCTCCATGATCAGCATCTGTTCGAAGAAGGGGGCTGCAGGGTTCAGGAACTGCGGCACGAAGGCGACGAAGAAGACGATGCTCTTCGGGTTCAGCGCGGTGACGACATAGGCGTGAAGAAAGATCTTCAGCGACTTTTCTTCCGGCAGGTTGTCGTTATCGGCGACGGGGCCGGGGATGATCGGCGCCCGCCAGAGCTTGATTCCGAGCCAGATCAGATAGGCGCCGCCGACCCACTTCAAAACCGTGAACAATGTCGCGGAAGCCGCGAGCAGAGCGCCGAGGCCGAAGAGCGACGCGGTCATGGCGGTGAAATCGCCGAGCGCCACGCCCGATACCGTCGCCAGTGCCGTCTTGCGGCCATGGCCGAGCGCATAGGAGACGACGAGCAGGATCGTCGGTCCCGGAATGGCCAGCATAATGGCGGAAGCAGCAGCAAAAGCGAGCCAGGCTTCGAGCGACATGGAATCTCCTCCTATTCCCTAAGAAACAAGCAAAGACACCATATCAACCCTGCGTCAATCATGCGGCGCGGTATTTTTGGCCAATCTGATCCATCAATTCGGCGAACCACTTGGCCGATGTATCGAAGGCCTTGCCGCCCTTGATGCGCGGGAATTCGATGGTGCGCAGCTTGCCGTTCTGGTCCTCGTCGTGACCGGTGACGCCGGAGACCTTGTTGAGAGCGCTTTCGACGGCGAGGTCGGTCATGCTCTGGATCAGGCGCAGGTCTTCGCTGTTGGCGGGAGCGGAGCGGGCGAAATAGCCGGACTTCTGCACCAGCGAACGTTCGGCATTCAGGAGGCTTGCAAACTGCTTCTGGAACCAGCCGCCGACATTGATCGTGTCGATCTTCACATGGCCGAAAGCGTCGCGCTTGATGGTCTCGCCGGCTGCTTCGCGCTCGGCGACGATGGCGTCGAGGCAGGCGCCTTCGGAGACGAAGACGGTGGCGTGGCCGGTGCGGTCCATGATCTCCTTGAGCCGGGCCGCTTCGGCCTGCAGGTCGAAGGCGGTCTCCGGCAGGTAGACGGCGTCGATGCTCTTCATGCCTGCGTTCATCAGCATGCCATCGACATATTCATTGTGGCGCGTGCGCTTCAGGTAGGCCTGGGCGGTCGCTGCCGTCAGCCAGCCGCAGTGGCGGCCCATGACTTCGTGGATGAGGAGGGTGCGCGGGGCGGCACTCTGTTCGTTGCTGACATTGTCGAAGAAATGCGCGCCGACTTCGGCCGCCGTCCAGGCGCCGAGCGACTGGCGGATCGGCACGACGTCGTTGTCGACGGTCTTCGGCAGGCCGACCACGGTCAGGTTGTAATTGTTGGCGGCGAGATAGGCGGCAAGGTCGGCGGCGGTCGTATTGGTGTCGTCGCCACCGATCGTGTGCAGGATGGTGACGCCGTCAGCGGCGAGACGCTCGGCTGCGACGCGCAGCGGGTTTTCGCCTTCCTTGACGAGGCCGCGCTTCACGCAATCGGCAGCGTTCGTCAGCTTGACGCGGCTGTTGCCGATCGGCGAGCCGCCGTAGCGGTGCAGCAGCGGCGCCTTCTCGCGCATGTCCTTGGTGATCCTGATGCTGTCGCCGAGCAGGACGCCCTGATAGCCGGACTTGTAGGCGATCAGTTCGATATCGGGAGCGACGTCGCTATAGCGCTCGATCAGGCCGCCGACAGCGGAAGACAGACAGGGAGCGAGGCCTCCGGCGGTCAGCATTGCGACTTTCTGTTTGGCCATGTTCCCTCCATATCGACCTGAGATGCGCGATTGCACGCGGCTTAGCTAACGCATGCATGGGGCAGGGAAAGAGGCCTGTAAAGTAAAGAATTGACGAAAAATCGGCACCGCTGGCGAAGCCCGGCCGGAAGCGCCGATATAATCGGTTAAGACGGCGATCGGATGCCGCCAAGATCTGTGGAAACTGTCTCACCGCAGACGGAAAATGCGGCGTCCCATCGGCAAACAATTACCGAATTGTGAAAAGTGTTTTCAACCTTACGACTAATCGCTGCCTTGCATTGGCAACGATTATTTGGTCATGGTGTTATCAGATATTGCGATGCGGGAAACTTCGATGTCCTTCTGGGAAAAACTGCTCAACGCCATTGGCAATACTGCGGGCAATGTGCTCTCCGCGGTGGTCGAGGCCGTGCGCACGGTTTTCGAAGGCGATCCCGAGACCCGCCGCAAGGTTGCCTTCTCGGTTGCTGTGATCGCGCTCTCGGCCAAGATGGCGAAGGCAGACGGGATCGTCAGCGAGAAGGAGGTTCAGGCCTTCCGCGACATTTTCGAATTCCCGCAGGATCAGGCCAAGAACGTCGCCCGTCTCTATAATCTGGCGCGCCAGGACGTTGCCGGTTACGAGGCCTATGCCGAGAAGCTGTCGTCGCTCTGCGTCACCTGCGCTGCAAACTGCCCGGTACTGGAAGACGTTCTCGACGGTCTGTTCCATATCGCCAAGGCGGATGGGCTGATCCATGAGAAGGAAATGAACTTCCTTCGTCATATCGCCGAAATCTTCAAGATGAGCGAGCAGCGCTTCGAGCAGATCGCCGCCCGCCACGTCTCGATCGGCCGCGATCCCTACAAGGTTCTCGGCGTTTCCTCCGCAGACGATTTCCCGACGATCCGCCGCCGCTATCTGGCGCTGGTCAGCGAAAACCATCCGGACCGGCTGGTGTCGCGCGGTGTGCCGGAAGAGTTTCATGCGATCGCCAACGAGCGTATGGCTGCCCTCAACGACGCCTATGCGGCGATCGAGAAGGAACGCCGCGCAGCATGACCGCCTTCGAGGCTGACTACCGCAAGGCCTCCGTGAAGCCGTCGCCGAACCATGGCGAGCGGGTAGGGGGGCGGAAGCCGGATATCATTCTTCTCCATTATACCGGGATGTCGACGCCGGAATCGGCACTCGACTGGCTCTGTCGCGAGGAAAGCCAGGTCTCGTCGCACTATTTCGTCCATGAAAACGGCGACGTCGTGCAGATGGTGCCGGAGACGCGCCGTGCGTGGCATGCGGGCAAGAGCACCTGGCACGGCCAGGACGACGTGAATTCCGCGTCGATCGGCATCGAAATCGCCAATGCCGGCCATCCGGGCGGGTTGCCCGAATTCCCGAAAGAGCAGATTGCGGCAGTGATCGAACTGTGTCGGGATTGTGGCGAACGTTGGTCGATCCTGCCCGAAAGAGTGCTCGGGCATTCCGATGTGGCGCCCGTTCGCAAGGTCGATCCGGGCGAGAGATTCCCTTGGGGAGAACTGCATAAAGCGGGGGTCGGGCACTGGGTCGAACCGGCGCCGATCACCGGTGGGCGGTTCTTCCAGCGGGGTGACCGCGGGCAGCCGATCGAGGCCCTGCAGTCTATGCTGTCGCTCTATGGTTACGGCACGGAAATCACGGGCGAATTCTCCGACAAGATGGCCGGTGAGCTGGAGGCTTTCCAGCGCCATTTCCGCCCGGAGCGGGTGGATGGAATCGCCGACTTCTCGACGATCGATACGCTGCACCGGCTGCTTGGCGCGCTGCCGCGCTATTCGTAAGCTGCGATCCGGTACTTTCACCGGCGAATTTGCAGATTCACACTTGAATTGTGCAGTGCCACATCATTTCCCTATTATCTCCTCATTGCGATGGTCTAACCCCTGCCGCTGAACGGCGTCTGCGGCCTTTGTGAAGTGTAGCGGCCAGACGTCAACTGAAACGATAAGAATTGCTGCGGCATGCAGTCATTCCTTGGCTGCGTGTTACCGTGAGACGGCGAGGCGCGCAGTCCGGCAATTCTTTGGGTCGGAGTGTCAAGACTACATGAGAAATGCGATTATTGGTGCTGCGGCATGCGTTGGCGTGCTGCTGGCAGGGTATAACTGTGCCTTCGCGGGCGAAGCAGATAATAAAACTGATAAGACTGAGACGGTTCAATTCAAGACCGTCGATCGCGACAGCGGCTATGCAATGCCTGACTTTGCGACCAACAAGTATTCGGTTCTCATCGCAAAATACGCAAAGCAGTATGATGTACCGGTGGCACTCGCCTCGGCCGTCGTGCGCGTCGAAAGCAACTTCAATCCGAATGCACGCGGCAGCGCCGGCGAAATCGGCCTGATGCAGATCAAGCCGGCAACGGCACGGATGATGGGCTATGCCGGTACCAAGAAGGGCCTCTTCGATCCGGAAACCAACATCAAGTACGGCATGAAATATCTCTCCATGGCCCATGAGCTCGGCGGCGGCGAAACCTGCGGCACGATCCTCAAGTACAATGCCGGCCATGCCGCCAAGCGCATGAATCCGGTCTCCAAGGCCTATTGCGGCAAGGTTCTGGCGCTTCTCTGAGAGCGCCGCTAACCGGCTGATGCGGAATCCTTTTCCGCTCGCACTTCAGAAAATGATTCAACTTTCCGGCCGCAATGTCTGACGTCGCAGAAGCGAGGTGAGACATGGCCGGGTTGAAGACGCGCAGATGCCGGCGGCCATGACGGTTCGCCGCCTTGCCGCCCATCCCGCAGGCGGCTATCCCTATCGCGGATTCCGGAATCCTATTCCGGCAGGCAGGGAAGGCAGGCATGGCAGCGGATTTCAAATATATCGTCGTCGGCCGCGGCATGATGGGCGCGGCTGCCGCAAAATATCTCGCCATGCAGGCGGATGGTGTTGCCGTCATCGGTCCGGACGAGCCGGAGAATCGCAGGGCGCATCAGGGCGTCTTCGCCAGCCACTATGACGAAGGCCGCATCACCCGCACCGTCGATCCCGACCGGGACTGGGCGCTGCTCGCCAATCGCTCCATCGCGCGCTACGCAGAGATCGCTGCCGAAAGCGGCATCGATTTCTATACCGAGGCGGGCTGCGTCGTCGTTGCTCCCGCCGGTTCCGACTACACCCGCGATACCAAGAATGCGGCGGATTCGCTCGATGTCGAGACGCGGATGCTCGATGGCGCTGCCCTGAAGCAGGCGTTCCCCTATTTTGCCCTGCCGCAGGGTTGCGAGGGCGTCTTCCAGCGGGAGGATGCCGGCTATATCAGCCCGCGGCGGCTGGTGAGAGCGCAGTCCACGATTGCCGAAAAGCGCGGTGCCACCGTCATCCGCGACTACGTGACGGCGATCCGCGACGAGGGCGGGATCGTTGCAGTCGAGACATCGGGCGGCAGGACCGTCACGGCGGAAAAGGTGCTGCTGGCTGCCGGTGGTTTCTCCATCAACGAGAATCTCTTGGCCGAATCTGTTGACATGTCGGTTTATGGGCGGACGGTGGTGATGTTCGAGGTCGGCGAAGAACAGGCCGAAGCCTTTGCCGGCATGCCGTCGCTCATTCTCGAAACCCGCGATATCGACATCTACCTGCTGCCACCGATCCGTTATCCTGACGGAAAGCTTTATCTGAAAATCGGTGGCGATCCTGACGATTACCAGCTGAAGACCGATGCCGAGCTCCGGGCCTGGTTCCGCACCGATGGCCGGCCGCGGGCGCGCGATCACCTGATGCTGATCACTCGGCGTCTGGTTCCTGATCTCAAGCCACTCTCGGTCTCGACGGCATCCTGCGTGGTGTCGAAAACGGCGAGCAGGCATCCGATGATCGGCTTCACCTCGTCGCCCGGTATCGCCGTGCTGACCGGCTGCGCCGGCACGTCGGCGAAGAGTTCGGACGAGATCGGGCGGCTGGGCGCCGAGCTGCTGATGACCGGCGAGATCGCGCCGCAGGGCTATGCGACGGATTTCAAACCGGCTTTCCGATAACCCGAGCCGATATTTGCTGTGGCAATTGCCGGCGGGCTCCGCTAAGGGAGCGCTGCCAGTTGGCCGGGCAGCCGCGCTTTACAATGCCGAAAGGTGGTAGGGTGAGGAAAGTCCGGGCTCCACGGAAACACGGTGCCGGATAACGTCCGGCGAGGGCGACCTCAGGGAAAGTGCCACAGAAAGCAAACCGCCTGCGTCCGCGCAGGTAAGGGTGAAAGGGTGGGGTAAGAGCCCACCGCGTTTGCGGCAACGTAAACGGCACGGTAAACCCCACCGGGAGCAAGACCGAATAGGGATGACGCGGTTGGCGCAAGCCTTCCGGCTGGTTTCCAGGCCAGTCATCCGGGTGGGTTGCGAGAGGCAGCGTGCAAACGCTGTCCCAGAGGAATGGCTGCCACGTTCCGGGTCAAACCGGAGCCATACAGAACCCGGCTTACAGGCCAACTGGCGATTTAACTTTCTTCTATCATCATGCCTTCGGCGCGGTGGCGGCAGCCGCCGCCGTCGCGGCCGGTTTATGCTGAGAAATCAGGCGCTCAGCCTATATTTGCGGTTTCTTACGGACGTTTTCTCGGGTGCCGGAAAGTGCCGATCCTAACCCTTTGTTAAACTTAACAGCTTATAAATTTTCGGTACTGCGCTCATCGCGAGAGGGGCGTTTCCCATTGACGCCCATATGGTCCCATGGTATCCCATAAGAGCACTGCACAAGGGCAATCATCTGCCCATCAATCGCAAAGCCAAGGCGCCTTCCATCCCGGAAGCGCCGGGCGGGCCTCGGTCCGTTCGGCTAGCGAAGCTGTGCTCTGTGTTGAGGGTTCCGGTGGCGGTTCTTCGCTTCGGGCTCTTTCGGAAACGGATGTTTCGTGTCATGAGCCGCTTCCTTTCAAGTGCGACCAACAGGATCGATTCCAAGGGCAGGGTTTCCGTGCCTGCGGCCTTTCGTTCCGTGCTGGCGCAGCGCAATATCCAGGAGCTCTATTGCTTCCAGGATTTTGTGTTTCCGGCGATCAGCGTCGGCGGCCCGGATCTTCTCGAAAGGTTCGAGCGGCAGATCGCTGCGGAGGATCCGTTTTCGCCGGTCGCGAACGAGATGTCGCTTCTCATTCATGGGGGCGGGGTCTTCATGAGGCTCGACGCCGAGGGGCGTTTGATGGTCACGGATTTCATCCGGGATTTCACGAGGATCTCGGACGAAGTGACTTTCGTCGGGCGGGCAGATCATTTTCAGCTGTGGCAGCCGCAGGAATTTCAGGCGGCCCAGATGCAGGCACGAGAGGGGCGCACGCTGGCGGGCAAGCGCTCCTGAACAAGCGAGGGCGCGGAATGGTGACGAATCCTGGCGGAGGTTCATCCGAAGCTGGTGGCGGACCGGTTCGTCACATTCCGGTTCTTCTCAACGAAGTGCTCGACGCGCTGCAGCCGTCTTCCGGCAAGATCGTTTTGGACGGCACCTTTGGCGCAGGCGGCTATACGTCGGCGATTCTCGCCGCTGGTGCCGATGTCGTCGCGCTCGATCGCGATCCGACGGCGATCGCTGCCGGTCAGGCGCTGGTGGCTGAGCATTCCGGTCATCTCCAGCTCGTCCATTCGCAGTTTTCCAATCTCGCAGATCAAGCGCCTGCCAGCGGGCTCGATGGCGTCGTGCTCGATATCGGCGTGTCCTCGATGCAGATCGATGAGGCGGATCGCGGCTTCTCGTTCTCGAAGAACGGTCCGCTCGACATGCGCATGTCGGCTGCCGGTGTCTCGGCTGCCGATGTGGTCAATCGCGCCAAGGTCGCCGAGCTGATCCGCATTTTTCATTTCCTCGGTGAAGAGGATCAGGCGCCGCGCATCGCGCATGCGATCGAGAAGCGCCGCGCCGAAAAGCTGTTCGAAACCACCCGCGATCTCGCCGGGCTGATCGAGCTGGTGACGCCGCGCAAGATGAAGGACAAGATTCATCCTGCGACCCAGGTGTTTCAGGCGCTGCGCATCTTCGTCAATGACGAGCTCGGTGAGCTGGCGCAGGCGCTGTTTGCAGCCGAGCGTGCGCTGAAGCCGGGCGGCCGTCTCGTCGTCGTCACCTTCCACTCGCTGGAAGACCGGATCGTCAAGAAATTCTTCTCCGATCGCGCCGGCAAGGCCTCGGGCTCGCGTCACCTTCCGGTGGCGCACGAGCGCGCCGCCACGTTCAATGCTGTCGGGAAGTCTATGGTTGCTGCCAGCAAGGCGGAAGCCGAAGCAAATCCACGGGCACGTTCCGCCAAGCTGCGCGCTGGGGAGCGCACATCGGCTCCGGCCGAAGCAGCGGACATGTCCATCTTCGGCCTGCCTAGCCTGGCCAGTCTCGGAAAACTTGGGGGTTGATGTGCTGAGAACGTTCGACTTCGTTTTGATCGGTGTCATGACGGCCGCGGCCGCCGTGACCTATACGATCAAGCATCGCGCCGAGCTGAAGCTCGAGGAGGTTCATCGCCTCGAGGCCGAGATCAAGCTCGAGAAGGACACGATCGAGCTCCTGAAGGCCGATTGGGCCCTGCAGTCTCAGCCGAACCGGCTGGAGCGCCTCGTCAATACTTATAATGACGAGCTGAAGCTGCAGCCGACGGATTCGACCTCGCTCATCCACGCACGCGAACTGCCGATGCTGAAGTCGCAGGTTCCGGTTCCCGATGTCACTGAAGCCAAGGCCGACCAGAAGCCGGGCGCTCCTGCTGTGGCTGCGAAGAAGCCGGCGGCTGGAACGGCTGTTGCCGCCAAGGCAGCGCCGAAGCCTGTGCCGCGGGCAGCTGTGCCCGAGGTCGAAGACCAGGACGAAATGGCAACCGGATCGGTGGAGTAAGCATGTCGTTTCTCTCTCGCATCATGGTTCTGAAGAGCCAGGCTCATTTCTCCTCCGGCGTCTATAACCGCTTCGGCGGCCCGACCGGCAGCCTTCCGCTGGAAGGTTCGCGCAAGAAGAAGTCCGGCCAGGCGAAAAGCCGCGTCGGCCTGCTGATCATCGGCTTCACGGCGCTTTACGGCGTCATCGGCGGCCGTCTCGTCGAATATGCAATGAAGGATCCTGAGGTCGTTTCCTCGATCCTGCCGCCCGACCGGCTGATGGCCTCGCGCCCTGATATTCTCGACCGCAACGGCGAAGTGCTGGCGACCGACATCCGCACGGTGTCGCTGTTTGCCGAGCCGAACAAGATCGTCGATGCCGACGAGGCCATCGAGAAGCTGGCGACCGTGCTGCCGGATCTCGACGTCAAGGGCACCTATCGCAAGCTTTCGGTGAAGAGCTCGCATTTCGCCTGGCTGCGCCGCCAGCTGACGCCGAAGCAGCAGAGCCAGATCCTGGCGCTCGGCATTCCCGGCATCGGCTTCCGTCCGGAAAAGCGCCGCTTCTATCCGGGTGGCCCGACCGCCTCGCATATTCTCGGCTACGTCAATATCGACAACCGCGGCGTCTCCGGCATGGAGAAATATATCGACGATCAGGGTCTGGCCGATCTCGCTTCCGTCGGCATGACCAGCGGTCAGCCGCTCGAGCCGGTGAAGCTCTCCATCGATATCCGCGTCCAGAACATTGTCCGCGACGTCGTCACCAGCGCCGTGACCAATTACGAAGCCAAGGGTGCCGGTGCCGTCGTGCTCGATATCCATACCGGCGAAGTGCTCGGCATGGCTTCGGCGCCTGACTTCGACCCGAACAATCCGGAAGAGGGCGCCAAGGAAGGCTGGCTGAACCGCATGTCGAACGGTACGTTCGAAATGGGTTCGACCTTCAAGACCTTCTCGACCGCCATGGCGCTCGACAGCGGCAAGGTCAGCATCAACGACAGCTTCGATGCCAGCCGCCCGATCCGCATCGGCGGCTTCACCATCAACGACTTCCACGGTCAGCGCCGCTGGCTGACGGTTCCCGAAATCTTCGAATATTCGTCGAACATCGGTACCGCGAAGATGATCGATATCGTCGGTATGGAGATGCAGAAGGATTACCTGACGCGCTTCGGCCTGCTGACGAAGATGAAGACCGAGCTTCCTGAAGTGAAGATGCCGAGCCAGCCGAGGGTCTGGAAGAAGATCAACTCGATCACGATCTCCTTCGGCCACGGTGTTTCGACGACGCCGATGCAGACGGCGGTTGCCGGTGCTGCTCTCGTCAACGGCGGCAAGCTGATCGAGCCGACCTTCCTGCCGCGCACCCGCGAACAGGCGGACGAGACGGCCGAAGTCGTCGTCAAGAAAAGCACCAGCGACAGCATCCGCTATCTCTTCAAGCTGAACGGTCTCAAGGGTTCGGGCCGCAATGCCGACGTGCCGGGCTTCAATGTCGGCGGCAAGACGGGTACGGCTGACAAGGTCGTCAACGGCCGCTACGCCCATAACCTCAACTTCAACGCCTTCTTGGCTGCCTTCCCGATCGACAATCCGCGCTATGTGGTGCTGACTTTCTGCGACGAGCCGCATAACGGCGAGAAGGGCCAGAACATTGCCGCTTACACGGCTGCGCCGATGGTGAAGAACATTATCCGCCGCGCAGCCCCCATTCTTGGCGTCGAACCGCAATTCGGCGAAGACGGATCGGCCTTGTTGGTGTCTTATTGAGTCTGAATGAATACGGCGCCGATTCGCGTGGGGTGAGCGGCGCCAGAGAGAAAAGACATTGATGAAACTGCGGGACATTGCCGGAAGCGCATTTCCGGAAATCAAGGATCAACTCGACGGACCGGCAGGCGGGCTGGAAATCTCAGGCCTGACAGCCGACAGCCGCAAGGTCGAACGCGGCATGGCCTTCGTCGCCGTTGCCGGGACCAAGGCCGATGGCGCGGGCTTCATCGCTGACGCCGCCAGGAACGGTGCCGCAGTCGCGATCACCTCTCAGCCGGTCGAAGCCTCCATCCCCGTTCTCGTCGTCAAGGATCCGCGCCGCTTCCTGTCGCTTGCGGCCGCCAATTTCTACGGCAGGCAGCCGGCAACGATGGTTGCGGTAACGGGCACGGCAGGCAAGACGTCGGTCGCCTCCTTCACCCGCCAGATCTACGCGCATGCCGGGCATCCCGCCGCGATGATCGGTACGACCGGCGTCGTTTCGCCGACCCGCAACGATTACGGCTCGCTGACCACGCCCGACCCGGTTTCGCTGCACAAGCTGCTTGCCGAACTCGCCGATGAGGGCGTGACGCATGCGGCGATGGAAGCCTCAAGCCACGGTCTCGACCAGAGCCGTCTCGATGGCGTCAAGCTGGCCGCTGCCGCATTCACCAATCTCGGCCGCGATCACATGGATTACCATCCGACGGTCGAGGACTATATGGCCGCCAAGATGCGGCTCTTCGATACGCTGCTGCCGAAGGGCTCGCCGGCGATCATCTTTGCCGACGACCCATGGTCGCCGCAGGCCATCGAAGCGGCCACCAAGGCCGGTCACGATGTCCGCACAGTCGGCCGCAAGGGCGATTACCTGACATTGAAGCGCGTCGAGCATTTCCGCCACAAGCAGGTGGCCGAAGTGCATGTCGGCGACGAGATTTTCGAGGTCGATATTCCGCTCGCCGGCGATTTCCAGATCGCCAATGCGCTGGTTGCCGCAGGGCTTGCGATGTCGACAGGCGTTCCGGCCAAGGTGGCGATGGCCGCGCTCGAAAAGCTGCAGGGTGCTTCCGGCCGCCTCGAGCTGGTCGGCCACACCCAGGATGGCGCGCTCGCTTACGTCGATTATGCCCACAAGCCGGATGCGCTTGAGAACGTCCTGAATTCCGTCCGCCCGTTCACCACCGGCCGTGTCGTCGTGGTCTTCGGCTGCGGCGGCGACCGCGACAAGGGCAAACGCCCGATCATGGGCGAGATCGCCTGCCGTCTGGCCGACGTGGTCATCGTCACCGACGACAATCCGCGCTCGGAAGATCCGGCGACGATCCGTGCCGAGATCATGGCGGCTGCGACCTGCGCCACCGAAATCGCGGACCGGTCGCTGGCGATCAGCAAGGCCGTCGCAATGCTGAAGTCGGGCGACACGCTGATTGTCGCCGGCAAGGGACATGAAGAAGGGCAGACCATCGGGAGTGTGACGCTGCCTTTCTCGGATCACGCCGAAGTGCGTGAGGCCTTGGAGGAGCTGAAACCTTGAACTGGCTTTGGACCACGGAAGACATGATCACCGCGATGGCGGGACGCCCCTTCGGCACGCTGCCGCAGGGGATCACCGGCATTTCCATCGACAGCCGCTCGATCGGGCCGGGCGAAGCCTTCTTCGCCATCAAGGGTGATCGCGTCGATGGTCACGACTATGCCTCGATGGCGATGGCCAACGGGGCGTCGCTGCTCGTCGTCAGTGAAGCGCGGCTTGCGGGTCTCGGCCGGCTGACCGTGCCGATGATCGTCGTCGACGATGTGCTGGATGCGCTTGGACGCCTGGCGATCGCCTCGCGCCAGCGCTCGCGGGCGCAGATCATCGCGGTGACCGGTTCTGTCGGCAAGACGACCACCAAGGAGATGCTGCGCCATGTGCTTTCGCCATCCGGCAAGGTGCATGCGTCGGTCGCATCCTTCAACAATCACTGGGGCGTGCCGCTGACTTTGGCGCGCATGCCGCTCGATACGCATTACGGCGTCTTCGAAGTCGGCATGAATCACCCGGGCGAAATCCGTCCGCTGGTGCAGATGATCCGCCCGCATGTCGCCGTCATCACCACGATCGCACCGGCCCATCTCGGCAACTTCAAGAGCATCAAGGAAATCGCTGCCGCCAAGGCCGAGATCTTCGAAGGCTTGACGCCCGGCGGCCATGTCGTGCTGAACCGCGACAACGACCAGTATAATTTCCTCGACCGCACCGCCCAGGCGCTCGGTATCACCAACATCCATTCCTTCGGCCAGCATGCCAAGGCGGAATTCCGTCTTGCCGAATTCAACGGTTCCGACGAGAGCTCGGCGCTGTGGCTGACGATCGATGGCGATACGTTTGAAGTGGCGATCGGCGCGCCCGGCCGCCATATCGCCGAGAACGCGCTTGCCGCACTCGGCGTCGTGACGCTCGTCGGTGCCGATCTCGACAAGGCGATCGATGCGCTGGCGACGCTGCAGCCCGAAAAGGGCAGGGGCAAGCGCCACAAACTGAGGCTCGGCGCCGGCACCTTGACCGTCATCGACGAGAGCTACAATGCCAATCCGGCCTCGATGCGCGCGGCGATCGCGCTGCTCGCCGCCGCCGTCCCGCAGGGCTACGGCCGCCGGGTCGCCATTCTCGGCGACATGCTGGAGATGGGCGAATTTGCCGAGCGCGTGCATTCCGATCTCGCCGGTCCGCTGCTTGCGGCCGGTATCGAACACGTCTGGCTTGCAGGCAAGGACATGCAGGCGCTGAGGGATTCGCTCCCCGACAGCGTCGCCGTCGAGTACCGCGAGACGACGGAAGAACTCAAAGATTTTGTACTGAACTCGGTCGAGCCGGGCGATGTCTTGATGGTCAAATCGTCATTGGGGATTGGTTTCGGCAAGATCGTTGCCGCGCTCCTTGACAAGTTTGCGCCATTTGCGGACACGCAGCGCGAGATTTGATCGGGTAAACAAGGGGCCCTGAATGCTGATTTGGCTAGTCGAACTGTCGGAACATTTTAAATTTCTGAACCTGTTCAGATACATTACCTTCCGCACAGGCGCCTCTCTCTTCACTTCCGCACTGATCGTCTTCCTGTTCGGGCCGATGATCATCCGCTCGCTGCGCATCCGCCAGGGCAAGGGTCAGCCGATCCGCGCCGATGGTCCGCAGACGCATTTCAAGAAGGCCGGTACACCGACCATGGGCGGCCTGATGATTCTGGCCGGTATCGTCGGTTCGTCGCTGCTCTGGGCTGATCTTTCGAACGTCTATGTCGTGGCGACCCTGCTGGTGACGCTCGGCTTCGGTGCGATCGGCTTCTATGATGACTATCTCAAGGTAACGAAGCAGAGCGACAAGGGCTTTTCCGGCAAGGCCCGCCTCGGTATCGAGTTCATCATTGCCGGTATCGCCGTCTATTTCATGATGCGCACGTCGCTGGCCTCGGGTCCTGCCGGCTCGACCTTCGGCTCGTCGGTTGCCTTCCCCTTCTTCAAGGACTTCCTGATCAATCTCGGCATCATGTTCGTGGTCTTCGGCGGCTTTGTCATCGTTGCGGCCGGTAATGCCGTGAACCTGACTGATGGTCTCGACGGTCTGGCGATCGTTCCGGTGATGATCGCCGCGGCCTCCTTCGGCATTATCTCTTACCTCGCCGGTAACGCGGTGTTCGCGGGCTATCTGCAGATCAATTTCGTGCCCGGCACCGGCGAGCTTGCCGTCGTTCTCGGCGCCGTCATCGGCGCCGGTCTCGGCTTCCTCTGGTTCAATGCGCCGCCCGCGGCAATCTTCATGGGCGACACCGGTTCGCTGGCGCTCGGCGGCACGATCGGCACCGTTGCCGTCGCCACCAAGCACGAGATCGTCATGGCGATCATCGGCGGCCTGTTCGTGATGGAGACGCTCTCGGTGATCATCCAGGTCGGCTTCTTCAAGATGACCGGCCGCCGCGTCTTCCTGATGGCGCCGATCCACCATCATTTCGAAAAGAAGGGCTGGACGGAAAGCCAGGTGGTCATCCGCTTCTGGATCGTCGCCGTCGGCCTCGCGATGCTCGGCCTTTCCACCCTGAAACTGCGGTGAGCGGGCGATGATTCCGGTCACGACACTCGCTGGCAAGAAGGTCGCGCTTTTCGGGCTCGGCGGTTCCGGCCTTGCCACGGCCCGGGCGCTGGTCGCCGGGGGCGCAGAGGTTACGGCATGGGACGACAATCCTGATAGCGTCGCCAAGGCCGGTGCCGAGGGTATTGCGACGGCCGATCTTCACGGTATCGATTGGGCGGCGCAGTCGCTTTTCGTGCTGTCTCCGGGTGTGCCGCTGACCCATCCGAAGCCGCACTGGACCGTCGATCTGGCGCGTGCCGCCGGTGTCGATATCGTCGGCGATGTCGAACTCTTCGTGCGCGAGCGCCGCGCCCATGCGCCGGACAGCCCGTTCATCGCGATCACCGGCACGAACGGCAAGTCGACCACGACGGCGCTGATTGCCCATATCCTGAAATCATCAGGCAGGGATACGCAGCTCGGCGGCAATATCGGCACCGCCGTTCTGACGCTCGATCCGCCGAAGGCGCAGCGCTTCTACGTCGTCGAATGCTCGTCCTACCAGATCGATCTGGCGCCGACGCTCAATCCGTCTGCGGGTATCCTTCTCAACCTGACGCCCGATCATCTCGATCGTCACGGCACGATGCAGCATTATGCCGACGTCAAGGAACGTCTGGTCGCGGGAAGCGATACGGCGATCGTCGGCGTCGACGACAGCTATTGCGAAATGATCGCCGACCGTGTCGAGCGCGCCGGGACCAAGGTTGTGCGCATCTCGCGCCGCCAGCCGCTGGCCGACGGCATTTACGCTGAAGGCACTAGGCTCATTCATGCCACCGGTGGCGCGGCGCTGCCGCTTGCCGATCTCGATGGCATCCAGACGCTGCGCGGCAGCCACAACGCGCAGAATGCGGCGGCGGCCGTTGCGGCCTGCCTCGCGGTCGGCGTCAGCGCCGATGAGATCAGGGCAGGGCTCGCGTCCTTCCCGGGCCTGAAGCATCGTATGCAGCCGGTCGGCAGGCGCGGCCACGCCGTCTTCGTCAACGATTCGAAGGCCACGAATGCCGATGCGGCTGCACCGGCGCTTTCGAGCTACGACCGTATCTACTGGATCGCCGGCGGCCTGCCGAAGGCCGGTGGCATCACGACGCTCGCGCCGTTCTTTCCGCGGATCGCCAAGGCCTATCTGATCGGCGAGGCGGCGGCGGAATTTGCCGCGACGCTCGGCGAGGCGGTGCCTTACGAGATCTCCGGCACGCTGGAGCGCGCCGTCGCGCATGCGGCTGCCGATGCGGAAAAAGATGAAACTGGCCCTGTCGCGGTGATGCTATCCCCGGCTTGCGCAAGCTTCGACCAATATAAGAACTTCGAAGTCAGGGGCGATGCATTTGTCAGCCATGTGGCAGCGCTCGACGGAATCACCATGCTGATCGGTTCGGCAACAGGAGATAAATGACATGGTAAGCCGCGCGGAACGTGGGCCTCTGGCCGATTGGTTTTGGACCATCGACCGCTTTTTCCTGGCGATGTTCGTCTTCCTGATGGGCATCGGCTTCATGTTGTCCTTCGCCGCGTCGCCCGCGGTTGCCGAGCGCATCGGGCTCGAGCCGTTTCACTTCGTCAAGCGCCACGCAGCCTTCATGATCCCGTCGCTGATGGTGATGATCGGGCTGTCGTTCCTGACGCCGCGGCAGGTGCGCCGCACCGCCATCCTGCTTTTGATCGTCGCGCTGGCGATGATGCTGCTGGCACTGTTCTTCGGCGTCGAGGTCAAGGGCTCCAGGCGCTGGGTAACGCTCGCCGGCATCTCCATCCAGCCGTCGGAATTCATGAAGCCGGCCTTCGTCGTCGTCTGCGCCTGGCTGTTTGCCGAGCATGCGCGCCAGCCGGAGATTCCGGGCAACCTCTTCGCCATCATCCTGTTCGGCATGGTCGCGGCACTTCTCGTCGCCCAGCCTGACCTTGGCCAGACGATCCTGACGACCGCGGTCTGGGGGGGCATGTTCTTCATGGCCGGGATGCCCTGGCTCTGGATCATCGTGCTCGGCGTCGGCGGCGCCGGTGGTCTCGTCTCGGCCTATTACGTCTTCCCGCACGTTGCCGGACGAATAGACAAGTTCATGACCGGCGAGGGCGACACGTTCCAGATCGATACCGCCCGCGAGGCGATCATCCGCGGCGACTGGTTCGGCCAGGGACCGGGCGAAGGCATCGTCAAGCGCATCATCCCGGATGCTCACACCGACTTCATCTTCTCGGTCGCCGCCGAGGAGTTCGGCATCATCTTCTGCATCGCGCTCGTTGCGCTGTTCACGGTCCTTGTTTTGAGGGGGCTGTCGCACGCATATAAGGAGAAGAACGACTTCAACCGGTTTGCGGTCGCCGGCCTCGTGCTGCAGATGGGCATCCAGTCGATCATCAATATCGGCGTCAATCTCGAACTGCTTCCGGCAAAGGGCATGACGCTGCCGCTGATTTCCTACGGCGGCTCGTCCATGGTCGCGATCTGCGTGACCGCCGGTTTCATTCTCGCGCTGACGCGCCATCGCCCGGAAAAACGTGCGCAGGACCGGAGCCTCTTCCGCGTGCCGCACGGAATGCCGGCGGAGTAAGAATATGAGTAAAGGCATCGTCCTTCTTGCCGCCGGGGGAACCGGCGGCCACGTCTTTCCCGCGGAAGCCCTGGCTTACGAGCTGAAGGCCCGCGGTTATTCCGTTCATCTGGTTACCGACAGCCGCGCCGAGCGCTATGCAGGCAAATTCCCGGCCGAGCAGATCCATGTCGTGCCATCGGCAACGATCGGTTCGAAGAACCCGGTCGCCGTGGCGCGATCGCTCTGGACACTGTGGAGCGGTATGCGCGCCGCCAAGAAGCTGATCCAGAAGCTGAAGCCCGCCGTCGTCGTCGGCTTCGGCGGCTATCCGACCGTGCCGCCGCTGCTGGCCGCGACGCGTCTCGGCGTGCCCGCGATGATCCACGAGCAGAATGCCGTGATGGGCCGCGCCAACAAGGCGCTGGCAGCCCGCGTCCAGGCGATCGCCGGCGGCTTCCTGCCCGAGAATGGTGGCTCCTATCCCGAGAAGACGGTGACGACGGGCAACCCGGTTCGCCCCGCGATCATCGAGGCGGCAAAGGTTCCCTACGCGCCATCGCATCCGGGCGAGCCCTTCAATCTCGTCGTCTTCGGCGGCAGCCAGGGCGCTCAGTATTTCTCCAAGGCGATGCCGACGGCGATCAGCCTGCTCGACGATGACCTGCGTGCGCGGCTGCGGATCACCCAGCAGGTGCGGCCCGAGGACATGGAGATGGTTGGCGGCTGCGTCGCGCAGCTGAAGATGGGCGCCGATATCGCGCCGTTCTTCACGGACATGGCCGAACGCCTCGCGAAAGCGCATCTGGTGATCTGCCGTTCGGGCGCCTCGACCGTGTCGGAAATCTCCGTCATCGGCCGCCCGGCCGTACTCGTGCCTTATCCGCATGCTCTGGATCATGACCAGGCGGCGAATGCCGCAGCGCTTGCCGCGACCGGCGGCGCCAAGGTCATCGTCCAGGCCGAACTGTCATCCGAGAAGATCGCCTCGATCCTGACGCATGCGATGAACGACCCGGAAAAGCTGGCGCGAATGGCGGCGGCGGCTAAGCAGACCGGGAAACCTGACGCTGCGAACTTGCTTGCCGGCATGGTTGAGGCTATTGCCGCCGGACGTACAATTGCAGAGTTCAAGGGGGCACAGTCATGAAACTGCCGAAGGCCATAGGCCTCGTCCATTTCATCGGCATCGGCGGCATCGGCATGAGCGGCATCGCCGAAGTGCTGCACAACCTCGGCCACAAGGTCCAGGGATCCGACCAGTCCGACAGTGCGAACGTTCAGCGCCTGCGCGAAAAGGGCATCGAAGTCTTCGTCGGCCACAAGGCCGAGAACCTCGGCGATGCCGAAGTCGTCGTAGTCTCGACCGCGATCAAGAAGACCAATCCGGAACTGATCGCGGCGCGCGAAAAGCTGCTGCCGGTCGTGCGCCGTGCGGAAATGCTCGCCGAGCTGATGCGCTTCCGCAATGCGATCGCCATCGGCGGCACGCATGGCAAGACGACGACCACCTCGCTGGTGGCGACGCTGCTTGAGGCCGGCGGTCTCGATCCGACGGTCATCAACGGCGGCATCATCAATGCCTACGGCACCAACGCCCGCATGGGCGAGGGTGAGTGGATGGTTGTCGAGGCCGACGAATCCGACGGCACCTTCCTGAAGCTGCCGGCCGACGTTGCCGTCGTTACCAATATCGACCCCGAACATCTCGACCATTACGGCAATTTCGATGCCGTGCGCGCGGCCTTCCGCCAGTTCGTCGAGAACGTGCCGTTCTACGGCTTCGGCGTCATGTGCCTCGATCACCCTGAAGTGCAGGCGCTGGTCAGCCGCATCGAGGACCGCAAGGTCGTCACCTACGGCGAAAACCCGCAGGCCGACGTGCGCTTCATGAATGTTCGCATCGACGGCGCGCGCTCGATCTTCGACGTGGAGATCCGCCGCCGCCGCACCGGCAAGGTGTTCAAGCTCGACAATCTCGTGATGCCGATGCCCGGCCGTCACAATATCGCCAACGCCACGGCCGCGATCGCCGTCGCCAACCGTCTTGGTATCTCAAATGAAGATATCGCCAAGGGGCTGGCCTCGTTCGGTGGCGTCAAGCGGCGCTTCACGCTGACCGGCGAATGGAACGGCGTGCAGGTGTTCGACGACTACGGTCACCATCCGGTCGAGATCAAGGCCGTGCTGCGCGCCGCGCGCGAGGCCTGCAAGGGCCGCGTCATCGCCGTTCACCAGCCGCATCGCTATACGCGCCTGTCGAGCCTGTTCGAAGAATTCTCAAACTGCTTCAACGATGCCGACAGCATCTTCCTTGCTCCCGTCTATGCCGCGGGTGAAGAGCCGATCGAGGGCGTCGATTCCGAGGCGCTCGTTTCGCGCATCAAGGCGGGCGGCCATCGCGACGCGCGGTTCCTTCCGTCACAAGACGTACTACCTGAGCTGGTTGCAGAGATTGCAAAGCCGGGTGATTTCGTGGTTCTCTTGGGGGCTGGGAGTATCACTTATTGGGCAGCTGCACTGCCGAAGCAATTGGAAGGCCTTTCGGGAAAGTCTGCATGAAACAGGTCAATGGGGAAAAGCTTCTCGAGTCTCTGGGAGAAGGCGTCAAGGATATCCGCGGTCGTATCACGCCGGATGCCCCCATGGATCGCGTCACCTGGTTCCGCGCCGGCGGTCTCGCCGAGCTGATGTTCCAGCCGCATGACGAAGACGATCTGGTCGCCTTCATGAAGCTGCTGCCAGAAGAGGTCCCGCTGACCGTGGTCGGTGTCGGCTCAAACCTTCTGGTGCGCGACGGCGGCATTCCGGGCGTCGTTCTGCGCCTGTCCGCCAAGGGTTTTGGCGGGCTGGAGCTTGCCGGCGAGAACCGCATCCGCGCCGGCGCGATCTGCCCCGACAAGCATGTCGCGGCGATGGCGATGGATAACGGCATCGGCGGTTTCCATTTCTACTACGGCATCCCGGGCAGCATCGGCGGCGCGGCGCGCATGAATGCCGGCGCCAATGGCGGCGAGACGCGCGAGCGTCTGGTCGAGTTGACGGCGATCGACCGCAAGGGCAACAAGCATGTGCTCTCGAATGCGGATATGGGCTATTCCTATCGCCATTCCTCGGCTGCCAAGGACCTGATCTTCACCTCGGTGCTGTTCGAAGGCTATGCCGAGGACCGTGCCAAGATCCGTGCCGACATGGATGCCGTGCGCAACCATCGCGAGACCGTGCAGCCGATCCGCGAGAAGACCGGTGGCTCGACCTTCAAGAACCCCGAGGGTCATTCGGCCTGGAAGCTGATCGACGAAGCGGGTTGCCGCGGTCTCGTCATCGGCGGCGCGCAGATGTCGTCGCTTCACTGCAACTTCATGATCAACATGGGGCAGGCGACCGGTTACGATCTCGAATATCTCGGCGAACAGGTTCGCCGTGAAGTCTTCGAGAATTCCGGCATCAAGCTCGAATGGGAAATCAAGCGCTTCGGTGTGTTCATGCCCGGCCGCGAAGTGCGTCCGTTCCAGGGCGTGACCAGCGAATAAGGCTGGCTTTTATAATCTGAGGGCTTTGCTGAAGGCGGTGTCGAAACGGACGCCGCCTTTGTCGTCTGCGGCTTCGCCGATCGCCACGTCCATCCGGTCGTTGCTGACGCGCACCAGCGTGAAGCCGCCCATGAAGGCGGCCTTGGCCTTGAAGATGTCGATGCCGTTGACCTTGTAGGCCATCGGCGTGTCGTGTTCGTGGCCGTGGAAAATGCCGATTACGTTGTACCCGCTGAGGCTTGCGAGCAGATCCTGACGTTCTGATTCATCCCACCAATGCGGCGTTCCGGTGCCGTTGTCGTCGAAGGTGCTCTTGGCCGGGTCCCAGCGCTCGGTGGAGAAATGATCCCAGCCGTAGTGCTGGAAGATGACGACGGGCCTGCCGTCGGATGCGTAGGTCTTCAGATCCTGCTTGATCCAGTCGAGGCTGCTTGCCGTGCCCTTGCTGTTATCGCCGCCATAGCGCTGCGCCTGGATCAGATGCAGGCCGCCCCAGTTCCAGGAGTAATTGTCCGACGCCTCGTCGTAGTTGTCGACGGGGACGGCCGGTTTGAAGAAGACGCTCGGCTTGTGGTTCATCTGCACGTAGTCGCGCAGCTCGTCGCGATACCAGTCGACCTGCGGCGGGCGGCCATCCTGATCGAGGTCGTGATTGCCGAGGCCGACATAGACGGGGAAATGGACGTGGTCGGAGCCGCGGCCCTGCTGGTAGCGGTGCGAGAACTGCAGAAGCTGCGAACCCTCGGCGAATTCCGCCGTCTGGCCGCCGCCATCGTCGGTGACGTCGCCGCAGACGATGATCCCCTGCGGGCGGGCGATCTCCTTGCCGGCGACGCTGAGGCCGCTCGGCTTGCCGGCGATCTCTTCGGGCCATGTCTGATGGTGGATGTTGTTGAGCGCCAGGATGTGGCGCAGCAGGTTGGCGTCGGTCTTGCCTTCCTGCTGGCAATTGGGGCTGAGGCCATCGCCGATGCGGCAGGCATGCACGTCGTTGATGACGAGGAAGGTAACGTTGACATCGGGGACGGCGGCGCGCGACAGGCGCGGCATCGATAGCGCAAAGCCTGCGCCCATACCCTGTGTCAGCAGTGACCGTCTCGTCAGCATGATCGTCCTCTCTCCTGCTTTTGAGGAGAGAGTAGGGGGCAGATGTTAACAGACAAGAATCGAAAAGGCCGCGGTGTTGCCACCGCGGCCTTCGATCGATTGGGCTTTTGAAGCGCTTAGACTTCTTCGCGGCCCGACAGCAGGATGCAGACCAGCGAGATGACTGCTGCGCCGGAAAGATAGTAGCCGACATAGGAGAGATCGTAATGCGTCGCCAGCCAGCTGGCGATGTTGGGTGCCAGCGAGGCGCCGAAGATGCCGCCGAGGTTGAAGGTCATCGAGGCGCCGGTATAGCGCACCGTGGTCGGGAAGGGGGCCGCAAGAGCAGCGCCGATCGGACCGTAGGTGAAGCCCATCAGCGCGAGGCCGATGATCGAGCACAGGAAGGCGCCGGTCAGGCCTGCGGTCAGCAGCGAGGCGTAGAAGAAGCCGAAGATCGCGATACCGATCGTTACGAGGATCAGGATCAGGCGGCGCGAGTAGCGGTCGGAGAGCAGGCCGGAGAGCGGGATCGTCAGGCCGAAGAACACGACGCCGACAAGCTGGATGACCAGGAACTGCTCACGCGAGTAGCCGAGCTTCGACGTGCCCCAGGACAGTGTGAAGACCGTCATCAGGTAGAACAGAACGAAGGTGGCGACGGCGATGAAGGTGCCGAGAACCAGGCTGCGGAAGTGCTTGGTGAAGACGACGGCAACAGGAACGGCAACGCGCTCGTGCTTCTCGACGGCCTTCTGGAACTCGGGCGTTTCGGCGATCTTCAGGCGGACATAGAGGCCGACAGCGACGAGCGCGAGGCTGGCAACGAAGGGGATGCGCCAACCGAAAGCCAGGAAGTCGTCGTTGGTCATCGTCTCCGTCAGAATCAGGAAGAAGCCGGACGAGAGGATGAAGCCGATCGGCGCGCCGAGCTGCGGGAACATGGCGTACCAGCTGCGCTTGCCGGGCGGGGCGTTTTCGGTGGCGAGCAGGACGGCACCGCCCCATTCACCGCCGAGGCCGAGGCCCTGGCCGAAGCGGCACAAAGCCAGAAGCAGAGGGGCCAGGATGCCGATCGAATCGTAGCCCGGCAGCATGCCGATCGCTACGGTCGACAGGCCCATGGTCATCAGCGCGGCGACGAGCGTCGCCTTGCGGCCGATACGGTCGCCGAAATGGCCGAAAAGGATGCCGCCGAGCGGGCGGGCGAAGAAGGCAATCGAGAAGGTGGCGAAGGACTGAAGCTGCGCAGATGCGGGATCGCTCGCCGGGAAGAAGAGATGCGGGAAGACCAGCACGGCGGCGGTCGCATAGACGTAGAAGTCGAAGAATTCGATGGTGGTGCCGACGAGGCTCGCGATCAGAACACGCGCCGGCGAATTGACTTGCGCACTGTTCGATGAGGAGGGGGTCGGCGATACGGGTGATATCGCGTCAGACATTGTCATTCCAATCAGGATTGCTGTTTGCCTTGGGAGGCAAGCGGGTCTTAACGCAATTTTAAGTCGGCGCAAACGCCAAAGACGCAAGAAAGCCACAAAATCGCCGGGCATTCTTTGGCTTTCCGATTCTCCTCGATTCCATCGCGACGCACGTTCGGTCCGGCGATTGTGACAGCGGCGGCGGAAGGCGCCGGTGGCTGCGGAGTTGATTCAAGGCTGAATCTTAAGCCTATGATAAAGCGAAGCTATTTCGGCTGCTTCAGCTTCATGATCCGATTCAAGAATGTTTCATAAATGACGCCCGTTAACAAAAGTAAACGGTTCATTAACCATATTAGTGTTTGATTGCCTTCAAGTCTGAAGGGCTGAGATTCGACTGCGAAAGCCTCGCGCAAGCGTCGAAATTCATGCCGGAAGTTATTTTGGGGGTAAGTATGAGTCGCAAGCATGTCGCTGTCCTGATGGGCGGATTTTCTTCGGAGAGGCCTGTGAGCCTGTCTTCGGGGAAGGCATGCGCTGAGGCTCTTGAGGCTGAAGGCTTCCAGGTCACGACTATCGATGTCGATCGTGACGTTTCTGCCAAGCTTTCCGCCCTTCGTCCCGATGTCGTCTTCAATGCCCTGCATGGGCCGTTCGGCGAAGACGGGATGATCCAGGGCGTTCTCGAATATCTCGAAATTCCCTACACGCATTCCGGCGTGCTCGCCTCGGCGCTCGCCATGGACAAGGGCAAGGCCAAGGGCGTTGCGGCGGCAGCCGGCATTCCGGTCGCACAGTCCGAGGTCATCAATCGTTTCGCCTTTCCGGCCGAGCATCCGATGAAGCCGCCTTATGTGGTGAAGCCGGTTCGTGAGGGTTCGAGCTTCGGCGTGTTGATCGTTCAGGAAGATCAGTCGCATCCGCCGCAGGTCATCAGTTCTCCCGAGTGGCGCTATGGCGAAGAGGTTCTCGTCGAGCGTTATATCCATGGCCGCGAGCTGACATGTGGCGTCATGGGTGATGTGGCGCTCGGGGTTACCGAAGTGGTGCCGCTTGGTCACAACTTCTATGACTATGATGCGAAGTACGCCGCGGGCGGTTCGAAACATGTCATTCCGGCAAAAATTTCACCGAAAATTTACCAAAAAATACAATCATTGGCGCTAAGGGCGCATCAAGCAATTGGTTGCCGTGGCGTCAGCCGGTCTGACTTTCGCTACGACGATCGCTTCTCCGAAGATGGCGAAATCATCTGGCTCGAGGTCAATACTCAGCCGGGAATGACTCCAACCTCTCTGGTGCCCGAAATGGCCGGTCATGCCGGTTATTCCTTTGGTGAGTTTCTGCGCTGGATGGTGGAGGACGCTTCTTGTTCTCGTTGACGGTCAAAAGGATAGGGCGCCCGAGCCATCGCGATGAGATCGCCTTCCCGGAAGGCGACAATCGCATGGTGCTGCCGCGTCCGCTGCGCCGTGTCGTCCGCTTTCTCGTGAGTCTCGGTACGGGGCGCATCTACATTCCGGCGCATACCGGCACTGTTTCGGCCCTGGCGTTCATCGCTGCGACCGGCCTCTACGGCATGTCGCTCGGTGGTCACACGGAAGCGGTGGCGCAGGCGACGACCACGGCTGCAGGCTTTGCCATCGAGGACGTGAAGGTCTCCGGGAATACGGCGACTTCCGAGATCGAAATCCTCGAGCTTCTCGGCCTCGACGGCACGACATCGCTCGTCGCTCTCGACGTCGATGCTGCCCGCCAGAAGATTGCCAAGCTTCCCTGGGTCGAAAGCGCAGAGGTTCGCAAGGTCTATCCGCGGACGATCGAAGTGAAGCTCAAGGAGCGTCAGGCCTATGCGATCTGGCAGCACGGCCAGGAGCTTTCGCTGATTGAGCGCAACGGCTCTGTCATCGCGCCGCTGCGCGACAACAAGTTTTCCAACCTCCCGCTCGTCGTCGGTCGCGATGCCGAGACGGCGGCAGCCGCGCTCGAGGGCGAGTTCGCCAACTGGCCGGATATCAAGGCTCGCGTGAAGGCTTACGTCTGGGTTTCCAGCCGCCGTTGGGATCTTCATCTCGAAAATGGTGTCGTCGTGAAGCTGCCGGCCGACGATGTCGATCAGGCACTGGCGACGCTGTCGAAACTCAACAAGGAACAGGATCTTCTGGCGCGCGACATCGCAGCCGTCGATCTCCGATTGGCAGACCGGACCGCAATCCAGCTCACCCCCGAGGCCATGGCCCGGCGTCAGGTGGTGCTCGATCAGCGGACCAAGGATTTGAAGAAGGCGGGGCAGAATATATGAGCTTGTTCGGTTCATCCCACTTTGGATTGCCGCGCCTGAAGCCGCTTTCGTCGAAGCGGTCGCACATCGTTTCGGTGCTCGATATCGGATCGACGAAAGTCGTCTGCATGATCGGCCGGCTGACGCCGCGCGAGGAGAGCGAAATTCTCCCGGGCCGTACGCACGACATCGAGATCATCGGTATCGGCCACCAGCGTTCCCGCGGCATCAAGACCGGCGTGATCGCCGACCTCGACGCGCTCGAGAGCGTCATCCGTCTCGCCGTCGATGCGGCCGAGCGCATGGCCGGTCTCACGGTCGAGAGTCTGATCGTCAACCTGACGGCCGGCCGTCTCGGCAGCGACGTCTACACGGCGACGATCGATCTCGGCGGCCAGGAAGTCGAACTCAACGACCTCAAGAAGGTTCTCGCCGCCGCCTGCCAGCAGTCGCTGCGCCAGGACCGCGCAGTCCTGCATTCGCTGGCAACCGGCTTCTCGCTCGATGGCGAGCGCGGCATTCGCGACCCCTTGTCCATGTACGGTGACATGCTCGGTGTCGACATGCATGTCGTCACCGCGGAGCGCGCCGCCCTCAAGAACCTCGAGCTCAGCGTCAACCGCGCGCATCTCTCGGTCGAAGGCATCGTTGCGACGCCTTACGCTTCCGGTCTGGCAGCCCTCGTTGACGACGAAGTCGAACTCGGCTGCGCGGCCATCGACATGGGCGGCGGCACGACGACGATCTCGGTCTTTGCCGAAGGCAAGCTGGTTCATACCGACGCTGTCGGCCTTGGCGGTCATCATGTCACCACCGACCTCGCACGCGGTCTTTCTACCCGCATCGAAGATGCCGAGCGCCTGAAGGTCGTTCACGCTTCGGCGATGTCGAATTCTTCGGACGAGCGCGAACTGATCTCGATCCCGCCGATCGGCGAAGACGAGCGCGATTTGCCGACCCAGGTGCCGCGTGCGCTCGTCTCGCGCATTGTCGGCGCCCGTATCGAGGAAACGATGGAATTGATCCGCGACCGGATCCAGCGCTCGGGCTTCAGCCCGATCGTCGGCAAGCGCGTCGTGCTGACGGGCGGCGCAAGCCAGCTCACCGGTCTTGCAGACGTGGCCCGCAAGATCCTGGCCCGCAACGTTCGTATCGGCCGCCCGATGGGCGTCTCCGGCCTGCCGACGGCAGCCAAGGGACCGGCCTTTTCGACGGCGGTCGGCCTGATGATCTATCCGCAGGTCGCGGACATGGAAACACATGCGTCACAGAGCGGTCTGCTCTTGTCGCTTGGGGGAAATAACAGCCGCATAGCCCGGATGGGCCAGTGGCTGAAGGAAAGCTTCTGAACATCGAGTGAATTGGCCGGCGTGGCGATGCGGCCATAAAGAGAAGGAACGGGTACCATGACTATCAAGCTGCAAAAGCCTGACATCACAGAGCTGAAGCCGCGTATCACCGTGTTCGGTGTTGGCGGTGGCGGCGGCAATGCTGTCAACAACATGATCTCCGCCGGCCTCCAGGGCGTCGACTTCGTCGTTGCCAACACGGATGCGCAGGCTCTGACGATGACGAAGGCGGAGCGGATCATCCAGCTCGGCGCCAACGTCACCGAAGGCCTCGGTGCAGGTTCGCAGCCGGAAGTCGGCCGTGCAGCCGCCGAAGAGTGCATCGATGAGATCATCGACCACCTGAACGGCACGCATATGTGCTTCGTCACCGCCGGCATGGGCGGCGGTACCGGCACCGGTGCCGCTCCTGTCGTCGCACAGGCAGCCCGCAACAAGGGCATCCTGACCGTCGGCGTCGTCACCAAGCCGTTCCAGTTCGAAGGCGGCCGCCGCATGCGTCTGGCCGAAGCCGGTATCGAAGAGCTGCAGAAGTCGGTCGACACGCTGATCGTCATTCCGAACCAGAACCTCTTCCGTATCGCCAACGACAAGACGACCTTTGCCGACGCCTTCGCGATGGCCGACCAGGTTCTCTACTCGGGCGTTGCCTGCATCACCGACCTGATGGTGAAGGAAGGTCTCATCAACCTCGACTTCGCCGACGTCCGTTCGGTCATGCGCGAAATGGGCCGCGCAATGATGGGCACCGGCGAAGCATCCGGCCAGGGCCGTGCGATGCAGGCTGCTGAAGCCGCTATCGCCAACCCGCTGCTCGACGAAACCTCGATGCGCGGCGCACAGGGCCTGCTGATCTCGATCACCGGTGGCCGCGACCTGACGCTCTTCGAAGTCGACGAAGCTGCAACCCGCATCCGCGAAGAAGTCGATCCGGACGCCAACATCATCCTCGGCGCGACGTTCGACGAATCGCTCGAAGGCATCATCCGCGTATCGGTCGTTGCGACCGGTATCGATCGCGCTGCCGCCGAAGCGTCCACCAAGACCTTCCAGCCGGCCGCAAAGCCGATCATCCGTCCTTCGGCGGCCGTTGCTCCGGCTCCGGCCGCAGTACAGCCTGCTCCGGTCATGCAGGCACCGAAGCCGGTTGATACCGTTGCCCAGACGATCCGCATGGCGGAAGCCCAGATGGAACGCGAACTCGACATCGTCGCGCCGCGCGCTCCGGCCCCGGCTCCTGTCCAGCAGCCGGTCGCCCAGGAAACCTTCCGTCCGCAGAGCCGCATCTTCGCGGCAGCACCGGAAGCTCCGGTTGCCCGTCCTGCACCGATGCAGATGCAGCCTGCTCCGGCTCCGGTCATGAGCCAGCCGGCTCCGCAGCCTGTCATGATGCAGCAGCCTGCACCGGTCGCGCCACAGCCGGTCCGCCAGGAGCCTGCCATGCAGCAGCCGACGCGCATGCCGAAGGTCGAAGACTTCCCGCCGGTCGTCCAGGCCGAGATCGATCACCGCTCGCAGCCCGTCGCAGCACAGGCTCACGAAGAGCGCGGCCCGATGGGCCTGCTCAAGCGGATCACCAACTCGCTGAACCGCCGCGAAGAGGAAGTTGCTCCTGAGATGACGTCTGCTCCGGCAGCCGCTTCCCAGCAGCGCCGTCCGCTTTCGCCGGAAGCCAGCCTCTACGCTCCGCGTCGCGGCAACCTCGACGACCAGGGCCGCGCCGTTCCGCAGGCCCGCATGATGCAGGAAGACGACCAGCTGGAAATCCCGGCATTCCTGCGCCGCCAGTCGAACTAAGCAGACGAGAATCGCCACGCTCAGCGCCCGGGATCACAGTCCCGGGCGCTTCTGTTTCAGGGCCGCTTCAGAAGGCTAAATTAACAAATCATTTCAATTGCATGGTTTCGTAACAATCCGAAACGAACAGTGATTTGGAATGGAGCCCGGGCGCACGTATGTATGAGGTCAGGGGACCGCGCCTTGACGCCATATGGCGACAATCCGGCGGTGTGGACAAAGAAACTTGGTGGTTTGTTTTGGGTGCTTTGAGCGCTAGGAACCATCAAGGGTAATGAAGGCAGAATTTTATGGTTATTGGCATGCTTGGCTTCCAGACGACGGTTTCTCGCCCGGTGACGCTTTCGGGCACCGGCGTCCATTCCGGCGCGGAAGTCTCCATCACCTTCAATCCGGCTGAAGTTGATACGGGCGTTGTTTTTCAGCGCATGCACGAAAACGGCTCGGTGACCGAACTGCGCGCGGTTTCCTCGCAGGTCGGCAATACGGACCTCTGCACGGTTCTCGGTTTCTCTCCGGCGCATTCGGTCGCGACCATCGAACACGTCATGGCCGCCGTCTATGCGCTGGGCCTCGACAACGTGATGATCGAAGTTCACGGCGCCGAAATGCCGATCATGGACGGCAGCTCTGCTCCCTTCATCGAAGCGATCGAGCAGGTCGGCCTCGTCTCTCTCGGCGTCAAGCGCCGCTATATCCGCATCACCAAGCCGGTTCGCATAGAGCATGGCGGTTCGTGGAGCGAGTTCCGCCCCTATGACGGCACGCGCTTCGAAGTCGAGATCGATTTCGAATGCCCGCTGATCGGCCGCCAGAAGTGGGAAGGGGACCTGACCGCGCAGACGTTCAAGACCGAACTGTCGCGGGCCCGCACCTTCGGCTTCATGCGCGACGTCGAGCGCCTGTGGGCTTCGGGCCACGCTCTCGGTTCCTCGCTTGAGAATTCCGTCGTCATCTCCGACGACAACACGGTCATCAATGTCGAAGGCCTGCGTTACGCCAAGGACGAGTTCGTACGTCACAAGACGCTCGACGCCGTCGGCGATCTGGCGCTTGCCGGCGCTCCCTTCATCGGCTGCTACCGCTCTTACCGCGGCGGTCACAAGATGAACGCCAATGCGCTCAAGGCGCTGCTCAGCGATCCGAGCGCCTACGAAGTCGTCGAGACCTCGGCTGCCCGCCCGCGCGTTGCGGCCCGTGACTTCATTGCAGTGAATGCTCCCGGCTTCGCCCCCTGGTCGGCGTGACCTCCAGAACGAATTCCTAGACCAGGACCGCCTCCCTCGGGAGGCGGTTTTTTTATGCCGGGTTTCCACCGGATAGTGTTTTTGCGGCAGATGCTTAGCGGCAACACACGGAATCAAAGATAAAAAGCCGGATATTCTCTGGGCCGATGCCACAAAAATGCGTTAATGCGTCATCATTGCGTTGCTCTCGCCGCACATTTATGGCTAGAAACGCCAGCGAGGTGTGGCTGCCGCTAAGAGTGGGTAGCGGGAGTCGGGATTTATCTATGAGTTATGCAAGGTCTGAAGGTATGATGAAGACAGCGCGCGCTTTGCTCGCATCGCTCGTGGTGCTGAGCGCAGGCGCCTTGATTTCCGGTTGCCAGTCGGATCCAGATATCGACATCACCAAGCTCGGCCTCGACAATGACCCGCCGGATGTTCTCTACAATCAGGCGCTTGCCAACATGAAGGCAGGCAACATGGCCGAAGCGGCGCGCAAGTTCGACGCCATCGACCGTGAAAACCCGTTCTCCGAATGGGCCCGCAAGGCCCTGGTGATGAGCACCTTCGTCAAGTACCGTCAGGGCAAGATCGACGACGCTCTGGCTTCCGGCAACCGCTACATGGCGCAGTATCCGGCCTCCAAGGACGCTGCTTACGTGCAGTACCTGATCGGTCTGTCCTATTCGAAGCAGATTTCTGACGTCACCCAGGACCAGCGTGCCTCGTCCAAGACGATCGACGCGATGCAGGCCGTCATCGACAAGTATCCGGACTCCGAATATGTCGACGACGCTCAGGCCAAGATCCGCTTTGCCCGCGACCAGCTCGCCGGCAAGGAAATGCAGATCGGCCGCTACTATCTTGAGCGCAAGGAGTATCTTGCCGCTATCTCCCGTTTCCGTATCGTGGTTGAAAAGTACCCGAATACGAATCAGGTCGAGGAAGCGCTCGCCCGTCTGGTCGAAGCCTATTACGCGATGGGTATCGTGGAAGAAGCTCAGACTGCGGCAGCCGTTCTCGGCCACAACTATCCGGATAGCCAGTGGTACGCCGATTCCTTCAAGCTGCTGAAGAATGGCGGCGCGGAGCCGCGGGAGAACAAGAGCTCCTGGATTTCCGAAGCCGGCCGGAAGCTGCTGCTCGGCTCGTGAGGCCTGTAACGCAATGCTGATCCAGCTTTCGATCCGCGATATCGTTCTGATCGAGCGGCTGGATCTCTCATTCGAATCCGGTCTCTCCGTTCTGACGGGGGAGACGGGTGCCGGCAAATCCATCCTTCTCGACAGTCTGTCGCTCGCCCTTGGCGGGCGCGGTGACGGCGGCCTCGTGCGCCATGGCGAAGACAAGGGGCAGGTGACTGCCGCCTTCGACGTGCCGATGAACCACGGCGCCCGCAAGCTCCTGCGCGAAAACGGCATCGACGACGACGGCGACCTGATCTTCCGCCGCCAGCAATCCGCCGACGGCCGCACCAAGGCCTATGTCAACGACCAGCCGGTCAGCGTGCAGCTGATGCGCCAGGCGGGGCAGATGCTGGTCGAAATCCACGGCCAGCACGACGACCGCGCGCTTGTCGATACCAATGCCCACCGCATCCTGCTCGATGCCTTTGCCGGCATCACCGAGGATGTCGCTCACGTTTCCGATCTCTACAGAACCTGGCGCGACGCCGAGCGGACGCTGAAGAAGCACCGCGAGAAAGTGGAGAATGCCGCCCGCGAGGCCGACTATCTGCGCTCGTCGGTCGAGGAGCTCGAGAAGCTTTCGCCGCGTGACGGCGAAGAGGACGAGCTGGCCGACCGCCGCCAGAAGATGATGAAGGCCGAACGGATCGCCGGCGACATCGCCGAGGCTTCCGAATTCCTGAACGGCAATGCCTCTCCGGTGCCGCATATCGCCTCGCTGGTGCGCCGCCTGGAGCGCAAGAGCCATGAGGCGCCCGGATTGCTCGAAGACACCGTGGCGCTGCTCGACGCGGCGCTGGATCAGCTTTCCAACGCGCAGATGGAAGTCGAGGCTGCGCTCCGGAAGACTGAGTACGATCCGAAGGAACTGGAGCGGGTCGAGGAACGGCTGTTTGCGCTGCGCGCAGCGTCGCGCAAATATTCCGTGCCGGTCACCGAGCTGCCGGCGCTTGCCGTGAGGATGATCGCCGATCTCGCCGATCTCGATGCCGGCGAGGAGAAGCTCGTCAAGCTCGATGCCGAAGTGGGCGTCGCGAAGGCTGCCTATGACGCGGCGGCGCGCTCGCTCTCCGAGAAACGTCATCATGCCGGTACGGCGTTGTCGGAGGCCGTGATGGCCGAGCTTCCGGCTCTCAAGCTCGAACGCGCCCGTTTCATGGTGGAGATCACCACGGATGCCGCGGAAGCGGCTGCCGAAGGCATCGATATCGTCGAATTCCATGTGCAGACCAATCCGGGCACGCGCCCGGGCTCGATCATGAAGGTCGCCTCGGGCGGCGAACTCTCGCGCTTCCTGCTGGCGCTGAAAGTGGCGCTTGCCGACCGCGGCTCGGCGCCGACGCTCGTCTTCGACGAAATCGACACCGGTGTCGGCGGCGCCGTTGCCGATGCGATCGGCCAGAGACTGAAGCGGCTTTCCGACAAGGTCCAGGTTCTCTCCGTCACCCATGCGCCGCAGGTTGCCGCGCGGGCGGCGACGCATCTGTTGATCTCCAAGGGTCCGGTAGAGGGCTCCGAGAAGATCGCGACGCGGGTGGCGACGATGGCGCCGCGGGACCGCACCGAGGAGATCGCCCGTATGCTGGCCGGGGCTTCGGTCACCGACGAGGCGCGGGCTGCGGCTGCCAAGCTGTTGTCGGGGAACGGGTAGGGGCTCTGCTGAGAGCGCCGCCCTCGTCCTTCGAGGCTACGCCCTTGCGGGCTTCGCACCTCAGGATGAGGGCTCCCACTAAGGCTGCGACTGGTTGGCCTTTAAGGCCCAAAGCTAGATCCGCAGTACTCGATGTTCTCGTATACTTGCGCCACCATCTCTCCACCCCTCATCCTGAGGTGCGACGGCCTCGTCCTTCGAGGCTACGCCCTCGCGGGCTTCGCATCTCAGGATGAGGGCTCCATATTCGCTGAGGCTTGCCGGTCCCCAGAGTCTCAAAACTTATTCCGCAAGGCATGATGTTGGCGATATTTGCGCTGCGATCTCTCCACCCTCATCCTGAGGTGCGAAGCCGCAGGCGCAGCCTCGAAGGACGAGGGTGGCCACAGCCCACCACTTCCCATCCAGCCAATTTGCGCTAAAAAACAACTCCAGATTCTCCGGAGTGATCACGCATGTCCATCGAAGCCGATAGCCTGACGATCGAAGAGGCCGCAGCCGAGCTTGAGCGCCTGGCGAAGGAAATCGCCCATCACGATGCGCTCTATCACGGCAAGGACCAGCCGGAGATTTCGGATGCCGATTATGACGCGCTGAAGCGGCGCAATGATGCGATCGAGGCGCGGTTTCCGGAGCTGATCCGCGAAGACAGCCCGACGCGGCGGGTGGGCGCTGCGCCATCCGCAACGTTCTCCGCCGTCACCCATGCCCGCCCGATGCTGTCGCTCGACAACACCTTCTCGCAGGAAGACGTCGAGGATTTCGTCGCCAGCGTCTACCGCTTCCTGGGACGCCTGCCGGATCAGTCGATCGCCTTTACGGCCGAGCCGAAGATCGACGGGCTCTCGATGTCGATCCGCTATGAGAACGGCAAGCTCGTCAGCGCCGCGACGCGCGGCGATGGCACCACGGGCGAGAATGTCACCGCCAATATCCGCACCATCAGGGAAATCCCGCAGACGCTGCCCAAGGGCGTGCCTGATGTCGTCGAGGTGCGCGGTGAGGTCTATATGGCCAAGAGCGACTTCCTGGCGCTGAACAGGCAGATGGAGACGGAAGGCAAGCAGACCTACGTCAATCCGCGCAATACGGCGGCCGGGTCGCTGCGCCAGCTCGATGCCAAGGTGACGGCGAGCCGCAAGCTGAAATTCTTCGCCTATGCCTGGGGCGAAATCTCCGAGCCGAACGATCTGCCGAAGACGCAGTTCGACATGGTGCAAACGTTCAGGGAATGGGGCTTCCCGGTCAATCCGCTGATGAAGCGGCTGAATGCGGTGGCCGATATTCTTGCCCATTACGACGACATCGGCCTGAAGCGCCCGGATCTCGACTACGATATCGACGGTGTGGTCTACAAGGTCGACGGCCTGGAACTGCAGCAGCGCCTCGGCTTCCGTTCGCGCAGCCCGCGCTGGGCAACGGCGCACAAGTTCCCGGCCGAGCAGGCTTTCACCGTCGTCGAGAATATCGACATCCAGGTCGGCCGCACCGGTGCGCTGACGCCGGTGGCGCGCCTGACGCCCGTCACCGTCGGCGGCGTCGTCGTCACCAATGCGACGCTGCATAACGAGGATTATATCAAGGGCATCGGCAATTCCGGCGAACGCATCCGCGAGGACGATCACGATATCCGCATCGGCGACACCGTCATCGTGCAGCGGGCGGGCGACGTGATCCCGCAGGTGCTCGATGTCGTCATGGAGAAGCGGCCGGCGGATGCCGCCGCCTACAAGTTCCCGAAGACCTGCCCGGTCTGCGGTTCGCATGCGGTGCGCGAAGTCAACGAGAAGACCGGCAAGGTCGACGCGGTCACCCGCTGCACCGGCGGCTTCATCTGCCGGGCGCAGGCGACCGAGCATCTGAAGCATTTTGTCTCGCGCAATGCCTTCGACATCGAAGGCTTCGGAACGAAGCAGGTGGATTTCTTCTTCGAGAGCGAGGACCCGTCGCTGCAGATCCGCACGGCGCCCGACATCTTCACGCTGGAGAAGCGCCAGCAGGCGTCGACGCTGACGAAGCTCGAGAATATCGACGGCTTCGGCAAGGTCAGCGTCGGCAAGCTCTATGCGGCGATCAACGAACGCCGTTCGATCGCGCTGCACCGCTTCATCTACGCGCTCGGCATCCGCCATGTCGGCGAGACCACGGCAAAGCTACTGGCGCGCTCCTACGGCACCTACGAGGCCTTCGCCGCCGCGATGCAGGAGGCGACGCCGCTCTCCGGCGAGGCGTGGAACGAGCTGAATGCGATCGAGGGCATCGGCGAGATCGTCGCCCGCGCCATCGTCGAGTTCTACAAGGAGCCGCGCAATGTCGAGGTCATCAACGCGCTGATCGCCGAGGTGACGCCGCAGGAGGCCGAGCAGCCGGTAACCTCGGGGAGCCCCGTCGCCGGCAAGACCGTCGTCTTCACGGGATCGCTGGAGAAATTCACCCGCGACGAGGCGAAAGCGCGCGCCGAAAGCCTGGGCGCCAAGGTCGCCGGCTCTGTGTCGAAGAAGACCGACATTCTCGTCGCCGGGCCGGGGGCAGGATCCAAGCTCGACAAGGCTAAGGAGCTCGGCGTTCAGACGATGGACGAGGACGAGTGGCTGGCGCTGATCGGTGGCTAACTGCTGAAGTCAGCCTATATCATGGCGTCATCCTCGGGCTTGTCCCGAGGATCCGCTACGTTGCAGATGCTCGGGACAGGCCCGAGCATGACGGAAGGATGTTGTGGCCTCGCCGGGCCACATAGTTCCTTTCAAAACCTCACCCGCGCCATCGTATAGGCATCGACATATTCCCCGGCGCGGAAGCCGAAGGCTTTCAGGAGACCTTCCTGTTCGAAGCCGAATTTGCGGTAGAGGGCGAGCGCGGCGGGGTTGTCGGTATAGACGGTCAGTTCCAGCCGCTTAATATCAAGCCAGTTGTCGGCCGTGTCGACGAGGGCCTGCATCAGGGCGCTGCCGATGCCCTTGCCTGTGAAGTCGTCGTGGATGCCCATGCCGATGCTGGCGGCGTGGCTGCGGCGGCCCTGGTTGCGCATGAGGTGGGCGTCGCCGACCGGCACGCCGTCATATTCGGCGACGAGGCTGATATTGCCCTGGGGCATGGCTTCAAAGCGCCTGCGGGTTTCCTCGATGGTCTGGAAGGGCAGGCGCAGCGTGCCGTGGCGAAAGCCGGGCAGGTTGAGGAAGGCGGTGACGGCCTCGAGGTCGTCGGCGCGCATGGCGCGGATGGTCACGCCCTTGGTGGACGGCTGTTTGCTGAATGAAATGTCTTGCGGCTTTTCCAAAATGCTCTCCTTGAAAATGACGGAGGAGAGCGGGACTTCAAAAACCCTGCTCGCCTCGGCAGGGTCTTCGGGTGTGATCGCACGATTAACGCGCCAATGCCTCCCCGAACCCTGCAGGGGCCGTGGTAAGATGCATGGTGGCGATGTGCGCGTTCGATACGATCATGGCGGGAAAAGTCGTTGATGCCGGGTGCGATGTCAACAGGTCTGTTTGCGCACAGGTGCCGGCGCGGCTAAGCCTGTGTGAACACCAGCGAATCACGGACCTCTCCTTGAAGACCATTGCCATCGACTTCGAAACGGCCAACGAACAGCGCGGCAGCGCCTGCTCGGTCGGGCTTGCCTGGATCGAGGACGGCAGGGTGACTCGCGTCGAGGAGCGGTTGATCCGCCCCAGGGACATGCGCTTTTCGGGCATGAACATCGCCATCCACGGCATTCGCCCTGAACATGTCGAGGATGCGCCTGAGTTCCCCGAGGTCATGGACGAGTTTCATGACGACTTCAGGGGCTCGACGATGATCGCCCATAATGCCGCCTTCGACTTCAGCGTCTGGCGCGCCTCGCTCGATCTCTACCGGCAGTCCTATCCGGAGCTCACCTATCTCTGCAGCCTGAAGATGGCGCAGCGCATCTGGCCGCAGTTCCTGTCGCACAGGCTGAACATCATCGCCGAGCATCTCGGCCTGCGTTTCGTCCATCACAATGCCGCCGAGGATGCCGTCGTCTGCGCCCAGGCGGCGATCGAGATGGCGAAGGCGGTCAAGGCCGCGGCGGTGCATGCGATCCCGGCCATGATCGGTATGAAGCCGGGGCGGCTGCTTGCCGCCGGCTATGAGCCCTGCACCTGCAAGCGCGCCTGATCGTTAGGCTTTTCTTGTATTGCGCCTGATGCTGCCTATCTAGAAAGCGGTTCAATTAGGAGCTTCCATCCATGTTTCGTAAGATCGTTCTTGCCGCTGCGTCCGTTGCTGCGCTCTCTGCCGGCGGCGCTTCCGCCGAGGTCGTCGGCAAGGTCGGCGTCGACTGGATCGGCAATGACATCATCGTCGATGCCATCCCGGATCCGGCGGTGAAGGGCGTAACCTGCCACGTCACCTATTTCGACCGCAGCCTGATTGACAGGGTGAAGAACGGCAACTGGTTCGAGGATCCCTCCAACAATTCCATCGCCTGCCGCCAGACCGGGCCGATCGAGATCGGCGACATCAACCTGTCGAAGGATGGCGACGAGGTGTTCAAGGCGGGCATGTCGCTGATCTGGAAGAAGCTGGTGGTGACCCGCATCTACGACAAGCCGAACGACACGCTGATCTATCTCGCCCACTCGCGCGAGCTGACGGATGGCTCGGCGAAGATGTCGATCTCGACGATCCCGCTCTATGGGCAGAACCCTGTCTGGAAGAACGGGAAGCCCCAGTAAGTGTGCTACCCGCATTCAACGAAAAAGGCCCGGCTTGCGACCGGGCCTTTCCATATCTGCAATCGCTGCCGATCAGGCTGCCTCGCGCGCCAGTTCGTCGGCGATGACGGTGTCGAGGTTGAGGAAGCAGACCATGGTCTTCTCAAGCGCGACGATGCCGCGGCAGAAGGCGCGCTGCTGTTCCGGGATGATTTCCGGAGCCGGCTGCAGGTCTTCGCTCTTGATGGTCATCATGTCGGAAACCTGCTCGACCAGGAGGCCAACCAGCTTGCCGGCGATGTCGGTGACGATGATGGCGGAGCGCTCGGAGGGCTCGGTCATCTTCATGCCGAGGCGGCAGGCCATGTCGATAACCGGGATAACGGCGCCGCGCAGGTTGATCAGACCGAGCACGTAGGGCGGCGTATGCGGCATCGGGGTTACCGGTGCCCAGCCGCGGATTTCGCGGATGGCCATGATGTCGATGCAGAATTCCTGCTCGCCGAGATGGAACGATACGATTTCGAGATGCGATCCGGCCTGTGTGATAATGGCGTTAGTCATCAAAATTCTTCCCAATTGTCTCCGGCCGGAGCGGCCATGGCTCTGGCGGCGGCGCCGCCACTGAATGCGCCCGCGACCTTGCCGATCAAGCTCCGTGCGGGTGAGGGTTTAGGATGCGAGGCGGCGGAAGCTTCTCGCGGCGTTGAACGGGCATTCATGCCCTCGCCGATCTGGAACTGACCGACCAGCCTGATCAGATTGTCGGCGTCCGTCGCAAGCGTATGGCTTGCTGCGTTCGTCTCCTCGACCATGGCGGCGTTCTTTTGCGTCACCTGGTCCATCTGGCTGATGGCCGTATTGATCTCGTGCAGTCCGGTGGATTGTTCGCGCGCAGAGGTTACGATTGATTTAACATGTTCGTCGATGCGCAAAACATCTTCGCCGATCTGGCGAAGCGCTTCGCCGGCAGCCGTGACCAGCTCGCCGCCGGTCTTCACTTCGGCGCCTGATTTGGTGATCAACGCCTTGATATCCTTGGCAGCGCCGGCGGCGCGGCCTGCAAGTTCGCGAACTTCCTGAGCGACGACCGCAAAGCCCTTGCCGGCTTCACCGGCACGTGCAGCCTCGACGCCGGCGTTGAGCGCCAGGAGGTTCGTCTGGAAGGCGATCTCGTCGATGACGTTGATGATCGTGCCGATTTCCTGAGAAGCGCCTTCGATTCGCTCCATCGCCGCCATTGCCTGGGTGACGACCAGATCCGACTTCTCGGTGTTCTGGCGGGTATGGGCGACCATGTGGCCGACTTCTTCGGCGCGGCTGGTGGCGCTGCGAACGGTTGCGGTGATCTCGTCGAGCGAAGCGGATGTCTGCTCGAGCGAGGCGGCCTGCTGCTCGGTGCGCTTGGCGAGATCGTCGGCGGCGGAGCTCATCTGGCGGCTGTTGGCCTGGATGGAGGTGCTGTTTGCCGTGATGTCGCGCATCGCCTTGCGCAGATGCTCGGTGGTCTGGTTGAAGTCGTTGCGCAGGCGTTCGAGCTCGGCCTTGAACGGGCGGTCGAGCGTAACGGTGACATCGCCGCGGGCGAGGCGGTTGAGGCCCTGGCCGAGATCTTCGACGGCAGCGTTCAGCGCTTCGGCATCGGCGAGCTTGAGGGCTTCGCGCTCGCGGCGCTCGGTCTCGCTCTGGCGGCGTTCGCTTTCGGTTTGGCTCTCAAGATTCTGCTTGTCGATAGCGGCCTGGCGGAAGCTTTCCGCGGCACGGGCCATCTCGCCGATCTCGTCGCCGCGCTCGGTCGCCGGGACCTTGCTGTGCAGGTCGCCCTGCATGATCCGCACCATGCTGGAACGGACGGCTTCGATACCGTTGCGGATCGAGCCACCGTGGATGTACTGGAGAAGAGCCATGCTGACGATGGCGAAGAAGCCGAGGCCGATCTGGATCCAGAGGGCGTTGGCGGAAATTTCGTTGGCCTGGTTGACGCGAAGTTCGGCGACATCGCCGCCGTCCTTCGCCAGCTTGTCGAGCGTTGCCGACAGCTTGTCGCCGCCGCCGTCGATGGCGTCGTCGAGCTTGTCGAAAGCCTCGTCCGGGGCACCGGCTTCGACGGCAGCCTTGAGATCGACGGTGATTGCCTTTTGCAAGGCGGCGACATCGGCGTCGTAGCTGCTCAACAGGGCGCTGGCATTCAGCTCGCCTGCGACGATCTCCATGTCCTTCGAGCCGCTCTTGAGCGTCTCGATCGTCTTGGTCATCAGTGCCAGACGTTCGGGGGCGATGGTCTTGTCGCCGCGATCGACGATCGTGTCCATCGCCGCGAGAATGAGCGTCAGGTTGGAGATGCGCATGTCGCTGACGCGATCGACGCTGTCCTGGATGTCGTTGGCGCGCTGGAGCGCGCGGTCCACACGCGCGTTCTCATACCAGCCGACACCGACCATCGAGCCGAAGCCGATCAAGGCCGCTCCGCCGAGTGTCCAAAGCCGCTGGCTGACGGATAATGTCTTGCGTATCGAATTGCTGGTCATGAAATGAAAGCCCCCGGCTGAAATAAAGCGGATGAAATGCCGTGTATCGTCGCGTTCGCCAAATCTGTCTTGATAGCGCTGACATCATGTCAAACGTAGCGCCAATGGCGCCGGCCGCAGTGCGAAATATAAAGGTGACCGATTAAGTCTTCGCTAACGATGTATTTCTTCTGATCTTTGGATGTAACGGTGTTAAATAGTTGCAGGATAAGAGAATTGTTTCTTTCGTCATAGGCGCGGCGGGATGACCGGAGGTTACCGGGTGAGGCAATTAATCACGGGTGAGAAAACGGGTTGTTGAATTGCGCGGCGTTGCCGGAGGTTATATTCCGCCAGCGATGGGCGCTTTGCGCCGCTAGGGGTTAGATTGATGAAGAATTTCCGTATTGCCGTCTGGATCGCCGTTCTGCTCGTAGCAGGCGTACTCGGCTGGCTGACGCTCAATGTCACCAAGACCAAGGACCTGCCGCTGGCGGCCGAAGGGCCGTATGGCGTGCCGTTCACGCTGGTGGCGCAGGATGGCAAGCCGATCACCGAGCAGGCGCTGCGCGGCAAGCCGAGCGCGCTGTTCTTCGGCTTTACCCATTGCCCCGAAGTCTGCCCGACGACGCTGTTCGAGCTCAATGGCTGGATGGAGAAGGTGGATCCCGCCGGTGACAAGCTGAACGCCTATTTCGTCACCGTCGATCCCGAGCGCGATACGCCGGAGATCATGAACCAGTATGTCTCGAACGTCTCGAAGCGCATCACCGGTATCTCTGGCTCGCCGGACAAGATCGCCGATGTCGTCAAGGGCTTCCGCGTCTATGCCAAGAAGGTGCCGGTCGACGAGAACAATCCGAACGGTGACTACACGATGGACCATACGGCATCGGTTTTCCTGCTCGATGGGCAAGGCCGTTTCGCCGGCACCATCGCCTATGGCGAAAATCCCGATACGGCTGTAAAGAAGCTCGAGAACCTGATCACCAAGGGGTGACACATGCCGGGCGGACATCGTGATATCCTGATCGTCGGGGCCGGGGCGACCGGCCTGACTGCAGCGCTCGAACTCGTTCGGCGCGGCCACCGCCCAAGGATCATCGACAGCGATGCCGGCCCGGTGCCGCTGGTGGAAAGCCGGGCGCTCGGCATCAATGCCCGGACGATGACGCTTCTTTCACCCTCGCGGGTCAGCGACGTCATCCAGCAGGTGGCCTTCCGCGTCGATCGTCTGCGGGCGCGCTCGGGCGAGCGCATCCTGTTCGAGATCGATCCGGGCCGCGTTACCGGCAAGTTCCATGCGATGCAGATCCTGGCGCAGGGGCATACCGAGCGGCTTTTGATCAGCAAGCTTTCCGACTATGAGGTCGAGCCGGAATGGCAGACCGTGCTGGAGCGCGTCGAGGGCAGCATGGAGAAGCCCATCGTCGTGCTACGCCGTCCGGATGGCACGGCCGAAGAGGTGGCTCCCGATATCCTGATCGGCGCCGACGGCGCCCATTCCGCAGTGAGGAAGGCAGCCGGGCTCGGCTTTCCCGGCCAGGCGCTGGAGGCCAGTTTCTATCTCGCCGACTATCAGTATCCGCAGCCGGTCGATCCGCATTATGTCGAGATCGAACTCGTCGATCCCGGCATGATCGGCCGCCTGCCGGTGTCCTCGGATACGGTGCGCTACCTCTCGACGCTGCCGGATTTCGAAAAGCGCATCCGCCATCCGATGCCGGGCGGCCAGGCGGTCTGGGTGTCGAATTTCCGCATCCATTTCCGCCATGTCGAGAAGATGTACGTCGGCAATGTTTTTCTGGCCGGAGATGCGGCGCATATTCACTCGCCGGCCGGTGCGCGCGGCATGAATCTCGGCATCGAGGATGCCTGCTGGCTCGCCTATCTGATATCGGAGGGGCGCGAGCAGGAATATTCGGCGCGGCGCATTCCGGCCGTCAAAACCGTGCTGAAGCAAACCTATGGTTTGACGTCGATGGTGACGATGCGTAATCCGGTAGCGACGAAATTGCGCAACATGCTTGCTCCGCTCGCCGTTCGCATTCCCTTTGTTGCAAACCGCCTGCTGCGCGGTGTTGCCGGTTATGATACGCCGCCTCCGCCTTGGATCGATGGCGCCCAGTAAAGAAAGACGAATTCGTGAGTGAAATCCGCCTGTATGTCTCGACCACCGAGAAGAAGGCCGAGCAGGTGCTCGATCTGCTGACCGAGGTTTTCGGCGAAGAGGACTTCGCCATTGCCACGACCGAGATCGACGAGAAGAAGGATATCTGGGAAGCCTCCGTCTACATGATGCGGGAAGACGAGGACGAGGTGCGCCGGCGCGTCGACGAGGCGCTGACGGCTGCCTATCCCGAACTCTCGGTCGAGCGCGAGGTCATTCCCGATGTCGACTGGGTGGCGAAGTCGCTCGAAGGGCTGAAGCCGGTGCGGGCAGGGCGCTTCCTGGTGCATGGCTCGCATGACCGCGACAAGGTGCGATCCGGCGATATCGGCATCGAAATCGATGCCGGCCAGGCTTTCGGCACCGGCCATCACGGAACGACGGCCGGCTGCCTTGAGGTGATCGACCGCGTCATGCGTTCACGCACCGTCAGGAATGCGCTCGATCTCGGCACCGGCAGCGGCGTTCTGGCGATCGCCGTGCGCAAGTTGAAGAATATCCCGGTTCTGGCAACCGATATCGACCCGATCGCCACGCGCGTTGCCGCCGAGAACGTGCGCACCAACGGCATATCGTCAGGGATCGTCACCAAGACGGCGCCGGGCTTTCATTCGACCGCCTTTTCCGAATACGGGCCCTTCGACCTGATCATCGCCAATATTCTGGCACGGCCGCTGATCCGCATGGCGCCGAAGCTGACCGACAATCTGGCGGCTGGCGGCACGGTCATCCTGTCGGGCATTCTGGCATCGCAGCGCTGGAAGGTGTTGTCGGCCTATAATGGCCAGAAGCTTCGCCATGTGCGCACCATCTGGCGCAACGGCTGGGTGACGATCCATCTCGATCGTCCGTAAGGGCCAGGGAAAGCAATTCCGGGAAAAAGAAAAGGCGGTGCCAATGGCACCGCCTTTTGACCGTCTAACGGTCGTGCCCACGAGCTAAAGGAGGAGGAGCGCTCGAGTGGGCTCTACAGTTCTGATTGCCGGTCCGTCGAGGGAGGAGGAGAGACGAAGCGGCAAATAGCTCAGAACGCGTAGCTGGGTGCGCCCTTGTGGCGCGTAGCCTTGTGGCTGGTGCCGAGCATCTTGAGGCTATCCTCATTGAGCGGGCGGCGCGAGCCGATGACATGACGGACAGTCTGGCGCTCGCCAGCCTGCACCGGGCTGCTGTAAGCGAAGCGCGACAGAGAGGCAGTCATTTCAAAATTCCTTTTTCGTTTGAGGTTCATCTCGAACCCGTTTGATGCGCTCTATATAATCATCCGAAAAAACTCAGGCAGAGGGTTTGCGTCATGGGAGCCATGCGTGGAATGCATAAAGCGTGCCAGTTTCACATTTGCTGTCACATTTCTGCCAAAATAATGGGCGGCCTGCCTTAAGGAGAGGTGGCGGTGTTTTTCTCCACTTCCCTAGAAATTCCGGTAACATAGCGCCAACCGCTCTCAGGCGGATTCGGCCTTCAGCATTGGGTTTTCAGCATGTTTCAGTCTTTTGAAGTGACGTCCACGCCGCAATTCGGCCGCGATCGGGTCTCGGGTTTGCGTGAAAGTTTCGATGCGCTCGGGATCGACGCCTTTCTGGTGCCGCGCGCCGACGAGTTCAACGGCGAATATGTGCCGAAATGCGCGGAGCGGCTGGCCTGGATTTCCGGTTTCACCGGATCGGCCGGCATTGCGCTGATTGCCCGCACGCAGGCGATCGTCTTCGTCGATGGCCGTTACGTGACGCAGCTTGCCGAACAGGTGGACGGATCGGTCTTTACCGGCGGCGATCTCGTCAACGAGCCGCCGCATCTGTGGATCCCCAGGAACGGCAAGGAAGGCATGCGTCTCGGCATCGATCCCTGGCTGCATTCGGGATCGGAAGTCCGCAAGCTGCAGCAGGCGCTCTCCGAGATCGGCGGCAGTCTGGTGTTCCTGCCGCACAATCCACTCGACAGGCTGTGGAGCGACCGTCCGGCCGAGCCGCTCGGCGCCGTGGCGATCCAGAATATCGCCCAGGCGGGCGTGCTGGCGAAGGACAAGATCGCGACGATTGCCGCGGACCTTTCCAGGAAGAAGGTGGCGGCGGTGCTGATCGCCGATCCGTCCTCGATCGCCTGGATCTTCAATATCCGCGGTGCCGACGTGCCGCATACGCCGCATCCGCTGGCGCGCGCCATCATTCATGCCGACGGCAAGGCCGAGCTCTTCCTCGACAAGCGCAAGACCGGCATCGAGCAGGAGGCCTATCTGGCACAGATCTCGACGCAGCTGCCGCCGTCTTCGCTCGACGAGCGGCTGGCTGCCGTGTCGAAGGATGGCGGCCGGGTGATGATCGATCCGGAGATCGCCTCCTATGCGCTTGCCGAGATCATCCGCAAGGCGGGTGGCGAAGTGGTCGAGGGTGCCGATCCGGCGAAGCTGCCGCGCGCCATCAAGAACGATGTCGAGATCAACGGTTCGGCCGCCGCGCATCTGCAGGATGGCGCGGCGATGGTCGAGTTCCTCTACTGGCTCTCGACGCAGAAGCCCGGCGGTGTCACCGAGATCCAGGCCGCAGAGAAGCTTGAAGCGGTGCGCGCCAGCGTCGGCCAGAGCATGCAGAACCCGCTGAAGGATGTGTCCTTCGATACGATCTCGGGTGCCGGCGAACACGCGGCGATCATGCATTACCGCGTCACCGTCGATACCGACCGGCCGATCCAGGCGGGCGAACTGTTCCTGATCGATTCAGGCGCGCAATATATCAACGGCACCACCGATATTACCCGCACGGTCGGCATCGGTGCCGTCACCGAGGAGCACAAGCGCTTCTTCACGCTGGTGCTGAAGGGCATGATCCAGATCAGCACGGCGCGCTTCCCCAAGGGCACGCGCGGCTGCGATCTCGATCCGCTGGCGCGTATCGCGCTGTGGCGGGCAGGGGCCGATTTCGGTCATGGCACCGGCCATGGCGTCGGCTCCTATCTCTCAGTGCATGAAGGGCCGCAGCGCATCTCCAAGCTGTCGACGCAGGAGCTGCTGCCCGGCATGATCCTTTCCAACGAGCCGGGTTACTACCGGCCGGGAAGCTTCGGCATCCGCATCGAGAACCTGATTTATGTGCGCGAGGCCGAAGAGGTCGCGGGCGGCGATACGCCGATGCGCAGCTTCGAGACGCTGACCTTCTGCCCGATCGACCGCTCCATCGTCATTCCGGAACTCCTGACGCATGACGAGCTGCACTGGTTCAACGACTATCACGCCCGCACCCGCGAGGCGCTGATGCCGCTGATCCATGACAAGGATGTCCAGGCGTGGCTGGAGAACGCGACGCTGCCGCTGGAATATTGAGGCGCGATATCCCGACAAAAACAAAGGGCGGCCTCGAGCCGCCCTTTTCCGTTACATGCCGATCGTGTGGCGCCAGGCCATGACGATGACCCAGGAGACGGCGAGCATCCACATATGCGAGTAGCGCAGGCCGATGACGAGGGCGGCGGCGAGCGCCAGCTTGGAATCCCAACCGCCATCGAAGAAGGCAGGGGCGACCAGCGTCGTCAGGACGGCGGCGGGAACGGCATTGAGCGCCGCTTCCATGCGCGGCGGAATGCGCTTCATCGTGGTGATCAGCACGTAGCCGCCGATGCGCGTCGCATAGGTGGCGACGGCGGCGGCGATGATGACGAGGACCATGTGGAGATCGAATTGCATGATCAGACCTCGTGCGGCTCGTTGGCCGGTTCCGGCGCGTGGACGGCTGGTAGCGGCAGAAGGGCCGCCAGGATGATGCCGGCAGCGGCGCCGAGGCTGACATGCCAGGGCGAGCCGACGAGGTGATAGGCGATCACTGAGGCGACGGCGCTGACGAGCGCCACCGGCAGGAAGTTGTCGCGGCTGCGGAAGCCGAGCACGATGCCGAGGAAATAGGCGGGCAGCAGGATATCGAGGCCGAGCGTCTTGGGATCGCCGATGAAGCTGCCGAGAACGCCGCCGAGCAGGCTGATCAGCACCCAGGGAATGTAGATGATGATGCCGAAGCCGAGGTACCAGATGAAGGTGACCGGCTTGCCGGCCTCACCGCGCTTGACCGTTTCGGCAAATTGCGGATCGACCAGCAGGAAGAAGGTGAAGAACTTCTGCAGCGCCGTGAAGTGGCGGATGTGCTTGGCGATCGCTGCCGAATAAAGAACGTGGCGGAAGTTGACGGCGAGGATCGAGGCGACGATCACCCAGGCAGGCACATTGCCGCCGAAGAGCTCGATGCCGACCATCTGGCTGGCGCCGGCATAAACAGTGGCGCTCATGAAGGTGAGCTCGGCAAGCGACATGCCGTGATCGGCGGCAAGCGCCCCGAACAGCGCGCCGAAGGGGGCGGAGGCGAGGGCCACGGCAAAGCCGCCCCGCAAGCCGTCAACGAAATCCGACCGACTCATCGGTATCTTCCTTTTCTCGAATGGGCCTCCTCTATGGCGCAAAGGCTTTCGCCGCAATCGAATTTCCTTGATTGACCGATCGATTTCGCTGAACGGTGGTGGCGTTCACGAGGAGAGGAAGAGCGATGAAAGCGGTGGAATTCTCGAAGGATGAGAAGGCGCAGCTGAGCGCGCGCATCCAGCATTTCTTCGACAGCGAGCTCGATCAGTCCATCGGCATCATCAAGGCGGAGCTGGTCATGGAGTTCTTCGCCAAGGAGATCGGCGCCGCCTATTACAAGAAGGGGCTGCAGGATGCGCATGCGGCCTTTGCCAAGCGCGCCGAGGATCTGGCCGACGATATCTACGGATTGGAGCGGGCGGCGACGGACTGAGGCTCAGGCCTCGAGCACCTGTTCGCTGCCGATGATCTCGATGCCGCGTGCGCGCATTTCCTCGATTGCGGCGTCAACACCCTCGGCGGTGATGCCGCGGCTGGCATCTTCGATGAAGCGGACCTTGACGCCCGGGATCATGTCGAGCGCGTCGATCGCCGAGAACTTTACGCAATAATCGGTAGCGAGGCCGCAGACGTCGAGCTCGGTGACGCCCTGGTCTTCGAGGAAATCCGACAGTCCGGTCGAGGCATCGCGGTCGTTGTCGCGGAAGGCCGAGTAGCTGTCGACATGCGGGTTTTCACCCTTCTGCTGGATGAGGTCGATCTCGTCGGCCTTCAGTTCCGGATGCAGTTCTGAATCGACTGTGTGCTGGACGCAATGATCTGGCCACAGCATCTGCGGCTTGCCGGAGAGTTCGCCCATTTCGAAGGGTTGTTTTCCAGAATGCGAGGAGGCGAAGCTGCCATGGCCGGGCGGATGCCAATCCTGCGAGGCGACGATCAGCTGATATTTTCCACTGTCGATCAGACGATTCGCCACCGGGACGACCTTGTCGCCATCGGGAACGGGAAGATTGCCACCGGGACAAAAGCCGTTCTGGATATCGACGAGCAGAAGCGCTCTCATCAAAAAGGACTCCCTCGAAGCGTGTCTTGCGCAATCGGGATCGCGATCATCTCAAGCGATTAGTGGGGGTCTCAGGCTTTGCATGCAAGCCCTATTTTTCGGGTATTTCGATTGGCGGTGCGGTACTTTAAGCACGTTCGCCTCATCTGCCTGACATCACGCGCGTCGCGTGTGCATTTTGCCATTCTCTGCGTCTTTAGACTGCGGCAGTCCGGTGACGCGGCTGCCACTCATCAATCAACGTCCATCTTCCCCGGCAAGGCTCCCCCGGCGGAGCCCGGCTCGGGTCAGATGGCCTGGATCTCGCCCTGCGTGTCTGCCGTATCGGCAGCAGGGGAGGAACCGTAGGTATTCTGGTAGGCCTGCTGCGACTTCTGGATATCGCTGAGGATATTGGTCAGGAACTGATCATCGTCATCGCCCGACGCATTGCCTGCGAGGGCCTGCGTATCGCCGGAGAGGATTTCGCTGGTCGTCAGCTGACCGTCGCCATTGGCATCGAGCGAAGCAAGAACGCCCTGCGGGCCGCTTGCGGCGTCGGTGCCGTCACTGCTGTCATCGCTGCTGGTGCCGCTATCGGACTGCTGCTGCATCTGCAGCATCATGTTGAGGATATCGGCGGTGATGCGCTGCACGACGTCGGTGGTGGAACCGCTGTCGTCGTCGGTGCTGGTGGAGGACGCCTTCGCAGTACTGGTGGCGGTCGTCGATGCACCGGTGGAAATGTTTGCCGCAGCAAGCTCGTCGGCGGAGATAATGCCGTCGCCGTTCTTGTCGAGGCTCGAAATCGGGGACTGATACTGGGTGAGGGCGCTGCCCAAGGATGATACACTGGTCACTAGAACCTCCTTTGCGAGTTCATCGTGAAGCCCGGTCTTCATGGCCGGACAGGAGCCGGGCTAAGCCGATTTGCGAGTCGGGTCAAAGCGGCGTTTTGACAGGGGAGAAGTACGATTGACGGATGATGCCGACGCAGTCTAAACTTTGGCGTACCGAAATTATGTCTTTGAAATAGAATGGTATTTTAGAGCGATTTTCGGCGAATCTCCTTCGGTTTCGTGTTGGTTTTTGGCATTTTGCTCCGGTCTCGCCATGCCAGGTGGCCGCTGCCTGCCTCTTGGCACGCCGTCGCCGGCTGCGGCATATTGTCGAGCGCAGCGCGCGCCTTGCGCGGTTACAGGGAATCAATCGCGCTGCCGGGAGGAGACGAATGGCCATCAGCATCGTGCGCCTGGGATCGCCGCGCGGAAAAGACGAGGGCTTACGGATCGGCACTGTCAGGCGGCCGCCGCGTGGGGTGCCGAAGGAAGAATTCGCCAGCCGTGACTATTACGATGTCTGGCTGCCGATGCTTTCGCCGAGCGCCGAACTTGTGGCCGAGGCGCGTTTGGCGGAAACAGAGAAGGAATGGCAGGCGTTCAGCCGTGCCTTTCTCAAGGAGATGGCGGTGCCGGATGTGGCGCGGGTGCTGGATATGCTGGCGCTGCTGTCGCAGGGCACGAATTTCGCTGTCGGCTGCTATTGCGAGGAGGAGAGCCGCTGCCATCGCAGCCTGCTGCGTGAGCTCTTCGAGGAGCGCGGCGCCCGGATCGTCTGCGTTTCAGCCTGAATGCCGCGCAGCAAAAAGGCGCGAACCCCGGCCCGCGCCTTCTGTTCCCTTGCGTCGAGGGCTCAAGATCCGATGATCTTGTTGCAGGCCATGGCGATGCCCGGATTGCCGATGAGGGCAACCAGGAGCGAAAGGCCGATCATCGACAGTGAGTAGCGTTTCATCTGCGTCCTCCTTATCCAGCCCACGGGCAGTATGCGGGAGGAGGGGCGGCAGACGAAGTCACGAATGGGTGACACCGGCTCACATAAGGTCCATCGCGGCGTGAAGCCTTGCCCTATGCCCTGCGTAAGCCCTTGCAGAAGCGCGCCATTTCTGCCTTTCTTGGGGTGACCGTCATCGGGAGGGAAAGCGGTGGCAGAGCCCGGTCCAGAAGAGAAGATCGACTCGACATTCCGGAACGGCTCGCTGACGGCGGCCGGGATCATCCTCGGCTTTTCCCTGAACTTCATCAGCCGCTGGGTCTCCAACCCCAACGACTGGAGCCGCATCGACATCCTCCCCATGGCCTTCCTCACCGTCGGCATCGCCATCCAGGTGAAGGTCTTCGCCGATCTGCTGGCGCGCGACTCGCTGATCGCCGCCAACTACGACCGCTCGCGGCGGCTGTTTCTGATCGGGCTGGTGATCGTGGCGCTGGGGATGGGGATTGCGCTGCTCAACGATATTCTGGGGCTAGGGTCGATGCAGATGCTGGGGTGAAGTCAGGCTTCGTCCAGCCAATGCGCAGGATCGCGCTTTCCGTGGACGATGGCGATAATGAGGACGCCGTAGGACGTGGGCTCGTAGATCGCGATATAGTGGCCCTCAATGAGAAGGCGGGCGGTCTCGCTGAGCTCGGGGCGGGAAGGCCCTATTTCGGGATGCGCCGCGGCGAGTTCGAATTTGTCGAAGAGACGGACAATGAGCTGATCGGCAGCGGCTTCGTTATGCACGGCGATATCGTGCCATATCTCGCGGAGATCGTTCTGTGCTCTGGGCGTCAGCCTGTAGCTAGCCACGTGCGGAGCGTTCCGCCTTCAGGCCCTTCAAGAACGCTGCGGGATCGACGTCTTCGTCTTCTCCGCTGTTTTTCCCGTCATGATAGGCTTGCTTGAGCCGGTCCAGTTCGAGGGCGCGGACGTCTTCGCGCTGTTCCCATAACCGCAGTGCGTCGCGGACAACCTCGCTGTTCGATGCATAGCTGCCGCTGTCGACGGCGCTTTGCAGTCGCGCGGCCTGTTGAGGTGTCAGCGAGACGGTAAGGGTTCGCATGTTCGTGCTTTTCATGGGCGTGACCATAGCACGGCAAGCAATATCTAACAAACTTTGTTAGGTGGTGGCCTAAACCCGCTCCACAAACCCGTCCAGCACCCGCTTCTGCCCGGCCCGGTCGAAATCGATCGTCAGCTTGTTGCCTTCGATACCGACGATGTTGCCGTTGCCGAACTTCATGTGGAAGACGCGGTCTCCGGTCTTGAACTTCGAGGGTTCGGCGGAGGTGGATTTGGCGACGAGTTCGCCTTCGATGGTGCGGCCGCGCGGGCCGCTTTCGCCATAGCCAATGCGTTCGACGGCGTGGCCGGAGCGGGTGCCCCAGTTGTCGCGGGTGGCGTCGGTTTTGTTCTGCTGGGCGCGCTTCCAGCCGGGCGTCGAATAGGAATTTTGGAAGGGGTCGGCCTTGTCGAAGCGGGACTGGCCGTAGCCACCGCGGCCATAACCGCCGTAGCTCTGCTCGGTCTCGGCGACTTCGACATGCGTTTCCGGCAGTTCGTCGAGGAAGCGCGACGGGATCGTCGATTGCCAGAGGCCGTGGATGCGGCGGTTGGAGACGAACCAGATGTGGCAGCGGCGCTTGGCGCGGGTGATGCCGACATAGGCGAGGCGGCGTTCCTCCTCGAGACCAGCGCGGCCGCTTTCGTCGAGCGAGCGCTGATGCGGGAAGAGGCCTTCCTCCCAGCCGGGCAGGAAGACGGTGTCGAATTCGAGGCCCTTGGCCGAATGCAGCGTCATGATCGAGACCGCGTCGAGGTCTTCGTTCTGCTCGGCATCCATGACCAGCGAGACATGCTCAAGGAAGCCACGCAGCGACTCGAAGCTATCCATCGAGCGGATCAGTTCCTTGAGGTTGTCGAGGCGACCTGGCGCTTCGGCCGTCTTGTCGTTCTTCCACATGTCGGTGTAGCCCGACTCTTCGAGGATCGTCTCGGCAAGTTCTGTATGCGGGGTGTTCTCCAGCAGTCCCTGCCAGCGGCGGAAGGACTGGATGACGTCGAAGAGCGCCTTGCGCGCCTTCGGTTTCAGTTCGTCCGTTTCGATGATGTCGGCGGCGGCCGCCAGCATCGGGATGTCGCGGGCGCGGGCATAGTCGTGCAGCGCGCGCACCGTGGTATCGCCGAGGCCGCGCTTCGGGGTGTTGATGATGCGCTCGAAGGCGAGATCGTCGGCCGGCTGGGCGACGAGGCGGAAATAGGCCATGGCGTCGCGGATTTCGAGGCGCTCGTAGAAGCGCGGGCCGCCGATGACGCGGTAGTTGAGGCCGAGTGTCACGAAGCGGTCTTCGAACTCGCGCATCTGGAACGAGGCGCGCACCAGGATCGCCATGTCGTTCAGCTTATGCTTGTCGCGCTGGAGCTGCTCGATCTCTTCGCCGATGGCGCGGGCTTCCTCTTCGGAATCCCAGGAGGCATGAACCTGCACCTTGACGTCTTCGGGATCGGAGCGGTCGGTGAACAGCGTCTTGCCGAGGCGGCCTTCATTGTGGGTGATCAGGTGCGCGGCGGCACCGAGAATATGGGCCGTCGAGCGGTAGTTACGCTCGAGCTTGATGACCTTGGCGCCCGGAAAGTCCTTCTCGAAGCGCAGGATGTTGTCGACTTCGGCGCCGCGCCAGCCATAGATCGACTGGTCGTCGTCGCCGACGCAGCAGACATTCTGCGGCTCGCCCTTCGGCCGCTGAGCGAGAAGCCGCAGCCACATATACTGGGCGGTGTTGGTGTCCTGATACTCGTCGACGAGGATGTAGCGGAAGCGGCCGTGATATTCCTTCAACAAATCCGGGTTCTTGCGGAAGATCGCGATCGGATGCATCAGCAGGTCGCCGAAATCGCAGGCGTTCAGCGTCGACAGGCGGTTCTGATAGGCGAAGTAGAGTTCGCGGCCCCGGCCGTTTGCAAAAGCGCGGGCATCGCCTTCCGGGATGTCGGCAGGGCCGAGGCCCTTGTTCTTCCAGGTGTCGATCATCCCGGCGAACTGTTTGGCCGGCCAGCGCTTGTCGTCGAGCCCTTCGGCCTGGATCAGCTGCTTGATGAGACGCACGACGTCGTCGGTATCGAGAATGGTGAAATCCGAGCGCAGGCCGACGAGCTCGGCATGGCGGCGCAGCAGCTTGACGCCGATCGAGTGGAAGGTGCCGAGCCAGGGCATGCCTTCGACCGCGCCGCCCACGAGAACGGCGATACGTTCCTTCATCTCGCGGGCCGCCTTGTTGGTGAAGGTGACGGCGAGGATCTGCGAGGGGAAGGCGCGGTTGGTATTGAGGATATGGGCGATGCGCGTCGTCAGCACGCGGGTCTTGCCGGTGCCGGCGCCTGCGAGAACGAGGACGGGGCCTTCAAGCGTTTCGACGGCGTCGGTCTGTTCCGGGTTGAGGCCGGAGAGATAATCCGGGCGTCTTCCGCCATCGCGCGCTGCCATGGCGCGGGCTGCCAGGCCGCCCGCTGCCGGAGCGCCAGCAGCTGGTTTGCGCGGCGCCTGCGGCTCTTCGTCGAAGAAGGGGATGTCGTCGAAACTATTGCTCATGCCGCGTAATGTAGTGATTCGGTACCGAAAGACCAGAAAAGATGTTCTGCTTCCGTACCCCAGGCTTTTATGGGGTTTTCTCCGGGCGGAAGGCGAGCGTCACCGAGGCCAGCGCCAGCAGCGGCGGAAGTGCGAAACACCAGACGCCCGCGACGATATAAGAGAGTGCGGCCAGCCCGCAGCCGAGTGCGAAGGCGGCAACGGCGAGCGCCATCTTCGAGAGACGGGTTTTCACCGGCTTTTCGGGATCGCCCGTCGCGCCCTGGGCGACATCGGCAAGGTCGATCATGATCTGCGTCGTCGTACCGGTCATCAGTGTGGTCGGCGGAGCGGATGAGAGGTAGATGCGGTGGACGGCGTTCTGGATCGCCATGGCGGTGACCAGGAGCATACCCGTCGCGACCAGCGGCAGCCCATCGGGATCGGCGAATGGGCCGAGGCGGATCGCCAGTACCGCACCTGCCGTCAGGAACAGCAGCTTGAGGATCAGCATGATGCGCAGGCTAAGGTCATTGTTGCTGACGCTGCGGCGCATGACGTAGCGCAGCAGGAAAATGGTGAGGCAGAAGACCGGCAGCGCCAGAAGCTTGGCGATGATGCCCGAGGTGCCCGAAGCGAGGGCCGCGCCGAGCGTCACGAAATTGCCGGTGACATGGGCGGTGAAGAGACCGCCGAGCCCCAGGAAACCGGCGGTGTCGACATAGCCGCCGGTGAAGCTCAGAAGGAAGGGAAGGGCGGGGCGCATCGGTCCTCCGGGTGGCGGGGGATTGAGAGAAATCTGCGTCTTCTACTGCGCTTTTCTGGCATCGCTAAAGAAGCGGGCCGTAAAATTCTTCAAAAAGCTGCGCTTCTCAAGCAAAAGTGACTTGCATCGCCACTTTCCGGACCTCGTCCAGATTACAATTCTGTAATGACGGATGGATACGCTTGAAGCCGGTTTGTAAAGGGGTGATATTGCCGCAGTCAGGCGGGAATCTTTGCCCCAGTACGCCTCTTTCGACCGACCCTGGTCCAACCTCGAGTCCCTCTGGAGACGTGAATGGCTTTTTGGAAGCAGTTTGTTCTTTCTATAGTTGTTATTGTTGCCGGTTTTGCCGGATGGATATTTTTTGCGCCCGGTGCGGCGGATAGTTTGAAAAATGCCGGGGTTCCCGAGAGCCTCGTTTCCAGGATTGCGCCGTCTGCGAAGACGGCTGATGCGACGGCTCCTGCTGCAGAGGGCGGCAATCGCCGCAATGGCGGCGGACGCGGCGGCAATGGCGCGGTTCTCGTCGTCACGCAGGATGTCGTCCAGGGTGTCGTCAACGACCGGCTGAGCGCCATCGGCACCGGTGATGCCATCCGCTCGGTTGCGGTCACGCCGCAGGCGACCGGCACGATCCGCGAGATCCTCATCAAGTCGGGCGACAAGGTGAAGGCCGGTCAGGTGATTGCCAAGCTCGACAGTGAAGAGCAGGTGATTGCCAAAGGCCAGGCCGAAGTGGCGCTGAAGGCGGCACTCGAGAAGTCTAACCTCTATCACAATATCAAATCCAGCGTGTCGCGCATGGATGTATTCGATGCCGAGATTGCCGAGCAGGGCGCACGCCTGCAGCTGCAGGCCGCCGATCTCAATCTGACGCGCCGCGATATCACCGCACCGATCGACGGCATCGTCGGCATCGTCCCGGTCAATATCGGCGACAATGTCACGACCACGACGCCGATCGTCACGCTCGACGACCGCAGCGAGATCCTCGTCGATTTCTGGGTGCCGGAGCGATTTGCCAATACGGTTTCCGTCGGCCAGCCGGTCGAGGCGACGTCGGTTGCCCGTCCCGGACAGGTGTTTTCCGGTGAGGTGGAAGCGGTCGACAACCGCATCGATTCCGCCAGCCGTACGCTGCGCATCCGGGCCCGTATCGATAACGCGTCGGACGAGCTGCGCGCCGGCATGTCCTTCAATGTCGGCATGAAATTCCCGGGCGACAAATATCCGGCGGTCAATCCGCTCGCAGTACAGTGGGATTCGCAGGGGTCGTTCGTCTGGCAGGCGCTCGACAACAAGTCGCACAAGGTGCGCGTCAGCATCGTCCAGCGCAATCCGGATTACGTTCTCGTCAAGGCCGATATCAAGGATGGCGACGCGATCATCACCCAGGGCCTGCAGCGTATCCGAGAAGGCGGGGCTGTGCGGACGGCCAATGAGGTTGCTTCCAATAATGGAGTGGCGACCCAATGAGCGTGACCGAGATCCACGACCGCGCCTCCGGCAAGCAGAGTTTCACCGCTCTCTTCGTGCGCCGGCCCATTCTGGCGCTGGTCTTCAACACATTGATGGTGGTCGCCGGCCTTGCTGCCTATGTCGGCATCGAGGTGCGCGAACTGCCTGACGTCGATCGCCCTGTCGTCACCGTGCGCACCACCTTCGACGGTGCGTCGCCGCAGACGATCGACCAGGAGCTGACGAAGGTGATCGAAGGCGCGGTTGCCCGCGTCAGCGGCCTGAAATCCATCTCGTCGCAATCGCAGTTCGGCCAGAGCCGCGTGACGCTGGAATTCTCCGATTCCGTCGATCTCGCCGTGGCCGCTAACGACGTGCGCGATGCGATCGGCCGGATCACGCAGAACCTGCCTGACGACGCCGACGCACCACAGATCGTCAAGGCGGACTCGGATTCGCAGGCGATCATGCGTCTGGCTGTCACCTCCAGCAATCTCAACATGGACGACCTGACGCTGCTCGTCGAGAACGAGATCGTCGACCGCCTGGCATCAGTCGATGGCGTTGCCGATGTCGAGGAGTATGGCGATCAGGAAAAGGTCTTCCGCGTCGATGTCGATCAGAGCGCGCTGGCAAGCCGTGGGCTGACGATCGGCGACCTGACGCAGGCGCTCAGCAATGCGGCGCTCGATGTGCCCGCGGGATCGCTGAAGAGCACGACGCAGGATATCGTGGTGCGCGCCACCGCCAACCTGCAGAAGCCCGAGGATTTCCAGAACGTCATCCTGCAGGACCGTGTCCGGCTCGGGGACGTCGCGACCGTGACGCTCGGCCCGCGGGACGGCGAAACGGCGCTGCGCTCCAACGGCAACCCGGGCATCGGTCTCGGCATCATCCGTCAGGCGCAGTCGAACACGCTGAATATCTCGGCCGGCGTGCATGCCGCCGTCGAGCAGTTGTCGAAGACGCTGCCCGAGGGTACCAAGATCGCGATCACCAGCGACGATGCCGTGTTCATCCAGGGCGCGATCCATGAGGTCGAGCTGGCGCTGATCCTCGCCGCCGTGATCGTCACCGCCGTCATCTATCTCTTCCTGCGGGACTGGCGGGCGACGCTGATCCCGGCGGTCAGCATGCCGGTGGCGCTGATCGGCACGCTGGCGGCGATCTACATGGTCGGCTTCTCGATCAACATCCTGACGCTGCTCGCCATCGTCCTGGCGACCGGTCTCGTCGTCGACGACGCTATCGTCGTGCTCGAAAACATCGTGCGGCGAAGGGCCGAGGGCATGGGGCCGCGTGCGGCCGCGGTGCTCGGCACCCGCGAAGTGTTCTTCGCCGTCATCGCAACGACGGCGACACTCGCTGCCGTCTTCATCCCGCTTTCCTTCCTGCCCGGTCAGGTCGGCGGTCTGTTCCGTGAATTCGGCTTCGTGCTGGCCTTCTCGGTGGGGCTGTCCTCGCTCGTGGCTTTGACGCTTTGTCCGATGCTCGCATCGCGCATGCTGACAAAGCCGATGCGTGAGGATCACGGGGCGCTCGGTCGCTTCGGCAACCTGTTTGCCACCGCCTATAAGTGGGGGCTGCAGCGCTGCCTCAATGCGCCGCTCGTCGTCATCATCGTTTCGCTGCTGTTCGGGGGCGCTGCACTGCTCGCCTTCTCGACGGTCAAGAGCGAGCTGACGCCGAATGAAGACCGCGCCATGGTGATGATGCGTCTGACCTCGCCGCAGGGCTCCAGCCTTGAATATACCCGCGACAAGATGCAGCTCGTCGAAGAGTATCTGCAGCCGCTGGTCGATAGCGGCGACATCCAGAACGTCTTCTCGATTTCGGGACAGGGTGGCCAGGCCAATAGCGGCTTCATGGTGCTGACGCTGGCGCCCTGGGGCGAGCGTGAGCGGACCCAGGCGGAAATCGTCCAGGACATCAACCGGGCGGCATCGCGTGTTCCGGCGCTGCGTGGCAACGCGATCTCCTCGAACAGCCTGCGCATCCGCGGGGCAGGCAACGGCCTGCAGATGGCGCTGATCGGCAACAATTACGAAGATCTGACGGCCGCGGCGCTGAAGCTGGTCCAGGCACTCGACGCCACCGGCCAGTTCGATACGCCACGACTGACCAATGAGCCGACGCAGGCCCAGGTTTCGGTGTCGATCGACCGCGAACGGGCTTCCGATCTCGGCATCGATATCACCGGACTTTCGACGGCGATCCAGTCGCTGCTGGAAGGGCGCTCGGTGGTCGATGTCTTCGTCGACGGTGAATCCTATCCTGTGCTGCTGACCTCGACGACGCGGCCGATCGACGATCCGACCGATCTCGAAAACGTCTTCCTGAAAACGGGGGACGGCAAGATCGTGCCGATGTCGGTCATCGCTTCGCTGAAGGAAGGATCGGTTGCGCCGCAGCTGAACCGTGAATCACAGCTGGCCTCAGTGGCAATCACCGCCGGTCTCAAGGACGGCATGTCGCTCGGCGATGCGGTGCATCAGGTGACACAGCTTGCAGAGCCGCTGCTGCCCTCAGGCGCCCGGCTGCTGCCGCTCGCCGAAGCTGCGACGCTGGAAGAGAATTCCAGCGGCATGGCGCTGACCTTCGGCTTCGCGATCGTCATCATCTTCCTGGTTCTGGCGGCACAGTTCGAAAGCGTGCTGTCGTCGCTGATCATCATGTCGACGGTGCCGCTCGGTCTTGCCTGCGCGGTGTTTGCGCTGATCATCACAGGGTCGAGCCTCAACATCTACAGCCAGATCGGTCTGGTGCTGCTTGTCGGCGTCATGGCGAAGAACGGCATTCTGATCGTCGAGTTCGCAAACCAGCTGCGCGACCACGGCGTCGAGGTGCGCGAAGCCATCGAGCGGGCCTGCGAGCTTCGCCTGCGCCCGGTGATGATGACAATGATCGCGACCATTCTTGGGGGCGTTCCGCTGGTCTTTGCGCATGGGGCGGGTGCCGAAGCCCGTGTGGCGCTCGGCTGGGTGATTGTCGGCGGTCTCGGGTTTGCGACCCTGGTGACGCTGTTCATCACGCCCGTCGCCTACCTGCTGATTGCCCGCTTCGCCAAGCCGCATGCCCATGAAGAGGCCCGGCTGCACGAGGAAATGTCGCATGCGACGCGGCCCAAGGTGGTGCCGGATGCGGAGCAGCTGCAGGCTGCCGAATAAGCGTTTTTGCTATGTTTTCAAGGGACGCCGCCGGATTTCCGGCGGCGTTTTTTATGGTCAACGAAGAATTGTAAAACAGCGTGAATCACTTCTGAAAGTTAGCCGTTTTTTAAGTATAAACGGCAATGATCGCGCCGTGACCGATCAATGCCTCCAGCGTTTTTGGAGGTGCTTTTCTTCCGCTGATCCCAGCGCCCGAACATGACGTTTCGCGGACCCGGTCATGTCAGTTAGTTGCGTATAGTTGTGTTCGGAGTTCGAGTTCTGTGAGTATCTTTCAACGCACATCGGTTGATGCGGCGCTGCATATTTTGCGCGAGACCAACCGTAGTTTGACCACAACGCAAAATCATGTCTCCACCGGTCTTCGCGTCGCCAAGGCGCAGGATAACGGTGCGTATTGGGCGATCGCCACCACCGTTCGCACCGATAACAAGGCGAACGGCGCGATCCAGGATGCACTCGGCATCGCGGCGGCGACGATGGGCGTTGCCTATACGGCCGTTTCCAGCGCCATCGAGATCGTCTCCACCATCAAATCCAAGCTGGTGGCGGCAACCGAAGAGGGCGTCGACAAGACCAAGATCAATGACGAGATTACTCAGCTCAAGTCGCAGCTGCGTTCGGTGTCCGAAGCCGCGAGCTTCAACGGCGACAACTGGGTACAGCTGACCGACGAGGACGATCCGACGAAGCCGAAGGAGATCCCAGCGGCCTTCATTCGCGGCGACGACGGCTCGGTCAAGGTCTCGACGCTCACCTATCACATCGACGTTCCCTCGACCGGTGTCACGACCTCTGCTGATGCGCGCTACATGGTCGATGACCGCGCCGGCGGCACCGGCGAATACGGTGCGCTGACGACCGATCACTATGCGACCGAACTCGGCGCTGCGCAGAACTATGTGATGATCTTCAGCAAGGAAGGCGATACGACCGACCAGGTCGAGATCGGTCTCGATGCCAATACGTCAGCCGACGATCTCAAGGACATGATCAGCGTCACCGATGCGGCCCTGAAGCAGATGACCACCGTAGGTTCGTCCTTCGGTGCACTGGAAAAGCGCATCGACCTGCAGAACGACTTCGCCAAATCGCTGACGGATTCCTACACGTCCGGCATCGGCCGCCTCGTCGATGCCGACATGGAGGAGGAGAGCGGCCGGCTGGCGGCGCTGCAGACGCAGCGGCAGCTCGGCATCCAGTCACTGCAGATCGCCAATGCGAGCTACAACACTATCACCCAGCTCTTCCAGAATATCTGATCGCTGTTCTCCAAAACGAATCGCCCGGGCTCTCCCGGGCGTTTTCGCGTTTGCGGATCGCCGCAAAGCTGGTGATATCCGGGCACAGTCTGCCGCGCGCCGTGTGCATTTGCCGGATTTTACGGTATCGGATGTGCACGTTTCATCTTGTTGCCGCATTCCTTAATATTTGCTCGGGTCAGCTTCGAACGGAGAGCCTTCTGCCAATGATCAAGAAATTCATAGTCCTGGCGCTTGCCGCCACCTATCTGAGCGCCTGCACGACGACCGATCCCTATACAGGCGAGCAGAAGATGTCGAACACGGCAGGCGGCGCGATGCTTGGCGCCGTTGGCGGCGCGCTCGCAGGTGCTGCTCTCGGCGGACGCGGCCATGGTGCGCGCAACGCGGCCCTGATCGGCGCCGGTATCGGCGCGCTCGCCGGCGGCGCGATCGGCAACTACATGGACCAGCAGGAAGCCGAGCTTCGCCAGCAGCTCGAAGGCACCGGCATTTCCGTCACCCGCAACGGCGACAACATCATCCTCAACATGCCGTCGAACATTACCTTCGACGTCGACCAGGATGCGGTGAAGCCGGGCTTCTATCAGACGCTGAATTCCGTCGCGATCGTGCTGCGCAAGTTCAACCGCACGCTCATCGACGTCAACGGCCACACGGACTCGACCGGCAGCCTGCAGCATAACCAAGATCTGTCGCAGCGCCGTGCCCTGTCGGTTGCCGATTATCTCGGCGGCCAGGGTATCGACCAGCGCCGCGTGTCGGCCGTCGGCTTCGGCCCATCGCAGCCGATTGCGTCCAACGCGACGGAAGCAGGGCGCTCGCAGAACCGCCGCGTCGAAATCCAGATCGCTCCGGTTACCCAGGGCTGATCCATCCTCGCATGGGCATTCAAAGCTGCCGGGCCAATGCCCGGCCGTTTTCGTTCAGGCATGCATCCTGGCGCCCTTGGTGATCTTGTCAACGATCTTCTTGTCGGCGCGCATGGCGATGCCGACGACCTTGGCATCGTCTGGGGCAAATTGCGCGAAGACCTCGCGGTTGGCGGCATCGTGGCCGGTCGCAAACATTTCCTCGATGAAGATCGACGTAGCGATGCCGCGCTCCAGCGAGCGGCGGTGAACGGCGGCAATGGTCGCGTCGTCGGCCGACAGGACGATGATCGGCTGGACGGAAAGGGCATTATAGAGATTGCCCGCCTTGTCCTTATAGGCTTCGCCGATGATATCGGGATTCTGCCCGGCGATGCCGCTCATCAGGAAGGCCGTGACATTCAGCGTCTGCCAGGAGGCAAGATTGTTTCGCAGGACGATCGCAATTTTGGTATCAAACATTCCAGGTCTCTTCGTGAGTGCGAGGTGGCATTGAGTCAGGATGTAAATTCAACTCTCTTCCAGGGTCTTGAACGTTTGTGCGCGCCATCAGGCGCGGACGGAATCCTGACTGCGCCTGCCTTTCCGGGCATCGAGCGCATCGAGGCGCAATTCTCCGGCAATGCCTTCGAGCCGCACCGCCACGACACCTATGCGATCGGCGTGACGCTGAAGGGTGTCCAGACTTTCAGCTATCGCGGTGAGAAGCGTTTCAGCATGCCCGGCCAGGTGATCGTGCTGCATCCCGACGAGGAGCATGACGGCGGGGCGGGCACCGAGGACGGGCTGCAATACCGGATGCTCTATATCGAGCCGGCGCTGGTCGCCGAATGTCTGGATGCGGAGAAGATGGGGTTGCCCTTCGTCGGCGAGCCCGTGTTCGGCGATGCGGCGCTTGCCAATGTGCTGCTTGGGGCGCTCAGCGATCTCGATGGCGAACTCGACGGTCTGTTCGTCGACGATTTCCTGACGGAGGTGGCCGGCGGTCTGGCAAGGCGGGCGAGTGCACCGGTGAAACCGATCGGCAAGCTTGCCTGGCGGCAGGCGCGCAAGGCGCGTGACTATCTCGAGGCGCATGCGACGCGCGCCGTTCATTCCGAAGAGCTGGAAGTCGTGACCGGTCTCGACCGTTTCACGCTGTCACGGCATTTCCGCGCGGCCTTTGCCACCAGTCCGCACCGCTATCTGCTGATGCGGCGGCTGCAGCAGGCAAGGGCGCTGATCATCGAAGGCGAGAAGCTGCCGGAGATCGCCTTTGCGACCGGCTTTGCCGACCAGAGCCATTTCAACCGGCATTTCAAGAAGGCCTATGGCATGACGCCCGGGCAGTGGGCGGCGCTCAGACGCGGCTCATCGCCAGGCCGCTCTTCCTGGCGATGAAACGGGCGAGCATCGGGCCGGTCAGCAGGATGACCAGGAAGCGCCCGACCTGCATCGCCATGACGAAGGGCATGTCGACATCGCTCGATGCGGCGATGATGGCGACCGAATCGGCGCCGCCGGGGCTGGTTGCCAGATAGGCCGTCAGCGGATCGACGCCGGCAAGCTTGTGGAGCGCAAAGGCCATCAGGCCGCAGATCGACATTAGCGTCAGGATCGAAGCTGCGACGCGGGGCAGGGCGCGGGCGGCGTGCGCCATGATACCCGGCGTGAAGCGCAGGCCGATGCTCCAGCCGATCAGGGCATAACTGATGGCAAGCAGCCAGAGCGGCAGCTCGATCGTCAAAAGACCCAGTCCCTGCAGCGTCGAGCCGATGATCAGCGGCAGGATGATCGTGCCGCCCTGGATGCGCAAGCGCGCGGCGCCATAGGCGCAGAAGCCGGTCAGCGCGATCGTTGCGGCAAAGGCCGGCCAGTCGACCGGCGGAAAGAAGATCAGCGGCGGCGGTTCTGCGCCCTCGGCGCTGGTCCAGAGGGTTGAGACGACAGAGGCGGCGACGGCGACGAAGACGACGCGCAGATATTGCATGAAGGCGACGAGGCGGGCATCGGCGCCGTAGCTCTCGGACATGATGGTCATCGCCGCCGCGGCGCCGGGGGAGGAACCCCAGACGGCAGTGGTGCCCGGCAGCACCTGCAGTTTGGTCAGCACGTAACCAAGCAGGCCGGCAGCGGCGATGATCGCGAAGATCAGCGACAGGAAGAGCAGGGCATCATCGGCCATGGTCTTGACGATATCGACGGTGATGGCGCGTGCCATCAGGAAGCCGACCAGCGCCTGCCCGAAGAGCAGCGGCCAGCGGGGCACGCGCAGCTGCGTCTTCGATGCGGTCAGCGCCACGACGATCGCCGCGACCATCGGACCGATCAGCAACGATGCCGGCAGGCCGAGCATTTCCAGGCCGAGAACCAGGATGACGGAGAGAGCAAGCAGGATTGCCCATCGGGGCAGGCTCGCCTTCGAAGGTAGGAAGCTGGCAAGGGCTTTGAACGGCATCAACGATATCTTCTTTGCCGATCGGCAGGCACCGCGAGAGCGATCGAAGGATGATTATCGGCGTGACTTCTGGACCGGCGGGGATGCCGGAGGCGCAGTGCGGATATATTTGTCAGCCTGCCGCAGGGTCAACTGCGAAATGTGGCACTGCACTGCCGCCAGGGTCTGGCGGCAGTGCATCCGATCCGGTCACTTATGAACGCATTTCTTGCTGATATTGTTGTTTCGTTTCGCCTTGGTGAACTTCGCGATCATCCCGGCAGGGCAGGTCTTGTCGTCGTAAAGGACCGGCTCACCCGGCGTCATCGTGGCTGCCGTGGGCTTGGTCGTCACCGTCTTGATCTCGGCGCTTGCCGGCGATGTCAGCATCGCGAGAACCGCGCCTGTCGATGACAGGACGGTCATGCCCTTCAATTTCGGATAGGTCTTGGCCTGCATCTCGATGTCCCTCCGTTGCCGGGAAGGAAGACAACATGGCTTTGCGGCCTCTGCCAATTCGCCTTTTCGAGCTAACCGGCAGTTCTCATAGCTTGGCGTGAGTAGCCAGAAAATCGAGGAGGGCGCGCACGCGAGCCGGAAGCGGGCCGCCCTGGCCGAGATAGACGGCGTAGAAGTCCTCGATATCGCCGGGATTGAAGTCTTCCATGACGACGGCAAGTCTCCCTGCGGCAATATCTTCCCGTAGGGTGAAGTCGGCGAGCCGGGCCAGCCCAGCGCCGGCAACCGCCAGATGGCGCATGGCCTCACCGTCGCTGACCTGCACACCCGGTGTGACCGGCACGTTGACCGCTTCGGCGCCATCCTGAAGCGGCCAGCCCTGGATGGCGCGGGAATAGGAAAAGCCGATGCGGCAGTGGTTTTCGAGATCGGCGATCGTTTCAGGCACGCCATGCGTCGCGAGATAGCTGGGGGCGCCGACGATGAGCTTGCGGGCGCCGCCGAGCTTGCGGGCGATCAGGCTGGAGCTCTTCAGCGGACCGGCGCGGATCGCCACATCGGCCCGCTCTTCCATGAGATCGACGATCTTGTCGGTCAGGGTGATGTCGAGGGTGATGCCGGGATGTTCGGACAAGAACTTCGGCACGAGCGGCGCCAGGATGTGGTTGCCGAAGGAGCCGCTGGTATTGATACGGATCGGCCCGGTCGCCTGTTCGCCTGACGATGCATAGCGCTCGGCCTCTGAAATATCGGCGAGGATCGAAACGCTGCGCTGGTAGAAAGCCGACCCTTCCGGTGTCAGCTGCAGCTTGCGGGTGGAGCGGTTGACGAGGCGGGTGCCGAGCCTTGCCTCAAGGCGGGTAATCAGCTTGCTCACCGCCGAAGGCGTCATCTTGCAGGCCGTTGCGGCCGCCGAAAAGCCGCCGAGCTCGACGGCGCGGACGAAGACTTCCATTTCGCCGGAGCGATTGATGTCCTGCCTGCTCATGATGAATTCAAATCACAAATGAGTTTCTTTGAGGCAATCTATATCAGCGTAATTTGAGTGTCTATCTTCTGGAGACAACAGGAGAAAGACTATGGACTATCGAAATCTCGGCCGGTCAGGCCTGCGTGTGCCCGTTCTGAGCTTCGGCGCCGGTACCTTCGGTGGCTCCGGCCCGCTGTTCGGTGCCTGGGGCAATACCGATGCCGCGGAAGCGCGCCGTCTCGTCGACATCTGCCTCGAGGCCGGTGTCAATCTGTTCGACACGGCGGACGTCTATTCTGCAGGTGCCTCTGAAGAAGTGCTGGGGCAGGCGATCCGCGGCAAGCGCGATCAGGTGCTGATCTCGACCAAGACGGCTCTTCCCGTCGGTGACGGTCCGGCCGATTGGGGCGCCTCGCGCTCGCGGCTGATCCGCTCGGTCGACGCGGCGCTGCGCCGCCTCGGCACCGACTATATCGACCTCCTCCAGCTGCATGCCTTCGATGCCTCGACGCCGGTCGAGGAAGTGCTATCGACGCTCGACGGGCTGATTGCAGCGGGCAAGCTACGCTATACCGGCGTCTCGAACTTCGCCGGGTGGGAGCTGATGAAGTCGCTTGCCGCGGCCGATGCGAACGGACATCCGCGCTATGTCGCCCACCAGGTCTACTATTCGCTCGCCGGCCGCGACTACGAGTGGGAGCTGATGCCGCTCGGCGCCGATCAGGGTGTCGGTGCTCTGGTCTGGAGCCCGCTTGCCTGGGGCAGGCTGACCGGCAAGATCCGCCGCGGCCAGCCGCTGCCGGAAGGCAGCCGCCTGCACCAGACGGCGGAGTTCGGGCCGCCTGTCGACGACGAGAAGCTCTATGCGATCGTCGATGTGCTGATGGAAATCGCCGAAGAGACCGGCAAGACCGTGCCGCAGATCGCCATCAACTGGCTCACCAGCCGTCCGACCGTTTCGAGCGTCATCATCGGCGCCCGCAACGAAGAGCAGCTGCGCCAGAACCTCGGCGCGGTGGGCTGGTCGCTGACGCCGGAGCAGATCAAGCGGCTGGATGCGGTGAGCGCCGTGACCGCGCCCTATCCCTATTTCCCCTATCGCCGCCAGGAGGGTTTTGCCCGGCTGAACCCGCCTCTGGTCTGACGATCGCGCGGCGGGCGGCCTTATTCGAAAGGCTGCCCGCAGCTCACCCCGATTGCGCGCAATCTTGACTGGACATGTCATTCCACTTGTCCCATACCAGCCTGCCTGTCGATGGTAGAACGTATTGGAGATCAACGGGATGGCTCTCAAGGATGCGAAGGCTGGATTGCGCAATGAGGCAGGGATTTCTGCCGTTCTGGGCATCCTGAAGCAGAGTTTCGGCGAGCGTTTCCAGACCGGCGAATCCTTCCGCGCGCAACACGCCCATACGACCACCTATATTCCGGCGCAGCTGCCCGACGGCGTCCTGTTTGCCGAGACGGCGGATGACGTCAAAGCCGCGGTCAGGGTCTGCGCCGAGCACAAGGTTCCCGTCATCGGCTTCGGCACGGGCTCGTCGCTCGAAGGTCAGGTCAATGCGCCCTCGGGCGGCATTTCCATCGATTTCAGCCGGATGAACCGCGTTCTCGAAGTCAATGCCGAGGATCTCGACTGCACTGTCGAGCCTGGCATCACCCGTGAAGAGCTCAACGTTTACCTCCGCGATACCGGCCTGTTCTTCCCGATCGATCCCGGCGCCAACGCCTCGATCGGCGGCATGGCCTCGACGCGCGCTTCGGGCACCAATGCGGTGCGCTACGGCACGATGAAGGACAACGTGCTGTCCGTCACCGCGGTGACCGCCAATGGCGAGGAGATCCGCACCGCGCGGCGCGCCCGCAAATCCTCGGCCGGATATGACATGACGCGGCTCTTCGTTGGCTCCGAGGGTACGCTCGGCATTCTGACGTCGGTGACGTTGAGGCTGCAGGGGATCCCGCAGAAGATCGGCGGCGGCGTCTGCCCGTTTCCGACCATCAAGGCGGCCTGCGACGCCGTCATCATGACCATCCAGATGGGCATTCCGGTCGCCCGCATCGAGCTTCTCGACGCGTTGCAGATCAAGTGCTGCAACGCTTATTCGAACCTCAGCTACGAGGAGACGCCGACGCTCTTCCTCGAATTCCACGGCACGGACGAGACGGTCGCGCTGCAATCGCAACAGTTTGCCGAGATCGCCGCCGAGTGCGGGGGCGGGGAGTTCGTCTGGACCGTGAATGCCGAGGAGCGCGCCAAGCTCTGGAAGGCCCGCCATAATGCCTATTGGGCATCGCGGGCGCTGGCGCCCGAGCTTGCCGCACTTTCGACGGATGTCTGTGTTCCTATCTCCCGGCTGGCGGATTGCATCACGGAGACGCAGGCGGATATCGAGGCACACGGCTTGCTGGCGATGATCGTCGGGCATGCGGGCGACGGGAACTTCCATGTCCTGGTGTTGTTCGACGACAAGACCGCGGAAGGTGTTGCCGGCGTCGAGAATTTCGTCTCGCGGCTCAATGCACGGGCGCTGGCAATGGATGGAACATGCACCGGGGAACACGGGATCGGACAAGGCAAGATGTCGTTTCTTCAAGAGGAGCTCGGCGGCACCGTCGATCTGATGCGCCAGGTCAAGCGCTCGCTCGATCCGGACAACATCTTCAACCCGGGCAAGATTTTTCACCTCGGCTGAAAACGGAATAATCTCATGATCTTCGGCCTTGCTACCGGCATGAATAACAGTAGTGTCGGCAACAGAATCCCGAATGGAGAATCCTTGATTTGGTAGGCCGGTTCCTCGTCTTTCTAGGGGGAGTGATCGTCGTAGTGCTCTTTGTGGCGCTACTCGCACCGCTATTCATCGACTGGACGGACTTCCGCAAGAATTTCGATGATCAGGCAAGCCAGATCATCGGCAAGAAGGTCACCGTGCACGGCACCGTCGATGCACGGCTGCTGCCGTTTCCGTCGGTGACCATGCATGACGTGCGCGTCGGCCAGGAGCCGGATGGCCAGCCGATCGTTCAGGTCGAGCAGTTTTCCATGGATGCCGAGCTTGCGCCGTTTCTCTCTGGCGAAGCGCTGATTTTCGACATGCGCGTCGTCAATCCGAAGGTGCGGCTGCGTCTCCTCAAGGATGGCACGCTGGACTGGATGCGCGGCAGCCAGGCGGAAATTCCGGCCAAGACCGTGGTGCTCGAAAATGTTCATGTCAGCGGCGGCGATGTGCAGTTCATCGACGACCAGTCCGGCCGCTCGCGCAACATCACCGGCCTGAATGCCGAAATGTCTGCAAAGTCGCTCGCCGGTCCGTGGCGCATCGATGGCGACGCGACGCTCGATGGCGAGCATGGCAGTTTCTCGATCGCCAGCGGCCAGCCGGATGAAAACGGCGTGTTGAAAGTCCGCACCCGTCTCGTTCCCGACCAGCATCCTGTCAGCGTCGATCTCGATGGCGAGCTGAAGCTCGTCGACCGCAAGCCGAACTATCAGGGCACGATGTCGGCAGCGATCGAAAACCGCGGGCAGAGCAAGAATGACAAGACGCTGCCGCCGCCGCGCGTAAAGGGCCGTTTCGAACTGACCAACGAGCGCATCCGCGTTCCCGAATACCGGCTGGAAGTCGGCTCGGCCGATGACCCCTATGTGATCACCGGGGAGGCGACGCTCGATACCGGCAGCGCGCCGGAATTCCTGCTGATCGCCAACGGCCAGCAGATCGATGTCAACCGCATCGGCAATCAGGGCGCGGGCGGCAAGACGGCGCGCGATCCCGGCCTTTCGGCCCGCCAGCGCCTCAACTCGCTGATCAATATCGTGGCGCAGGTGCCGATCCCGCAGGTGCCGGGCAAGGCAAGCGTGCGCCTGCCGGCTATCGTTGCCGGCGATACGACCATCCGCGACGTGCAGCTCGATCTGCAGCCGGCCGGTGACGGCTGGACGATCGACGATGCCGTCGGCACGCTGCCGGGGCGCACGCAGGTGGAAGGCAAGGGGCGGCTTGCGCTGCGCGGCCAGCCGTCGTTCAACGGCCAGGTGACCGTTGCCTCCAATCAGCCGAGCGGACTTGCCTCCTGGCTTGCCGGTTCCGTCGATCCGGCGATCCGCCAGCTGCGGCAGGCAGGTTTTTCCGCCGATGTCAGCCTGACGCATCAGAAGCAGAGTTTCGACAATCTGGAGATTGCCGTCGGCCCCGCGACGCTGAAGGGCAGGGTGGAACGGCTGGCACCCAAGGACCAGACGCCTTCACTCAATGTGGCTTTGAACGGCGACGCGCTGGATCTCGATGCCCTGAGGGCGCTGACCGGCCTCTTCACCGGCCAGGACGCCGGCGACAATGTGCTCGATCACAAGATCACCGCGCAGCTGAAAGCCGACAAGTTCACGGCCTTCGGCGTCGAGGCGTCGAATGTCGAGACGAGTTTCACCATCGCCGACGGCGCGCTTGCCGTCGAAAAGCTGGCGGTGAAGAATTTTGCGGGTGCCGAGCTGACAGCGACCGGCCGCGCCGAGGGCTCGCTGCTCGACTACAAGGGTTCCGGCGAGATCACCTTCAAATCGGCCGATCCCGGCCCGTTTTTCACCATGCTGAAGGAGCATCTGCCGCAGCATCCCGTCATGGACCGGCTGGTGCGCAATTCGGCCTGGTACACCAATACGGCGCTGCGCGGCGCTCTCACGCTCGGCGGCGACCAGAATGACGGGCTGACGCTGACGCTCGCCGGTGTTTCTAACGGCAGTCGCGTCAATCTCGACTACCGCATGTCCGATCTTCTGGCGCTGACCGGCAAGGGGACGACCAGCCTTGAGGCGACGCTCGAGAATGCGACGACCTCTGTGCTGTTCGGCCAGGCCGGTCTCGACCCGCTGCCGGTGGAAGCCGATGCCAATGGCAGGCTGTCGCTGAAGGTGCAGGTCAACGGCACCGATCCCGCCGATGCCTCGCTGGCCTTTGCGACCGATCGCACGTCGTTTACCGCTAATGGCAAGGTCGATGTGCGTCCCGATACCTTCATGAACGGCCAGGTCGGCGTGTCCCTGGAGAGCGCCGATCTCGACCCCTATCTGATCATGAACGGCATCGCGCTGCCGCAGCTCGGAACCGGACTGCCGTTCGGCCTCCAGACGACGGCGACGATCGATAGCGGCAAGATCACATTCGCGGACCTGAAGGGCCATGCTGCCGACAACAAGTTCGCCGGCTCGCTGGCGGTCGACAGGGCAGCGAACAAGACCACGGCGAGCGGGGAGCTGGCGCTCGACCGCGCCGATGCGATCTGGCTCGGCGAGGCCGTCTATGGGCCGATGACCGATCCTGCAACCGGCAATCTGACGACACAGGGTCTCGGACAGCCGGTCTTCAAGGATATGGACGTCAACCTGAAGCTCTCGGCCCAGCAGTTCTGGCCCGGCTGGTCTGGCGCCGTCAACGATTTCGCCAGCAACATCGCCTATAAGGGCGACGAGCTGCAGCTGAACGACATGCAGGGCACCTGGGATGGCGGCAAGCTTTCCGGCAACCTGCTCTTCACCAATGCCGACGGCACCGGCTTCTTCCAGACCAAGCTGGCGCTCGCCGATGCCGATCTCGGCGGTGTCGTCTGGTCGCGCGACGGGGCGCCGATTGCCAACGGCAAGTTCGGCCTGTCGCTGAGCTCCGAGGCATCCGGCAAGTCGATGACGGAACTCGCGAGCTCGATGACCGGCTCCGGCGAGATGCGGCTTGGCGAGACCAGCGTGCGCGGTCTCAATCTGGCGATCCTGGCGCCGCTGCTCTCGGCCACCGATCCGATGCAGGACCAGCTGAATGCCGGCAAGGTGCATCCGATCGTCGAGACGCTGCTGAACAACGGCGAGGCAAAGCTGCCGCCGCTCGGCATTCCGTTCAACATCACCGACGGCATGCTGCGGGTGCAGAACGTCACCGTATCCAACGACCTCGCCAAGGTGACCGGCAACGCGCAGATCGACCTGCCACAGGAGCGCATCAACGCCTCGCTGAATATCGGCTTCAACCCCGGCAACGACGCGCTCTCCGGCGCCGACCCGGCGTTGAGGCTCGATTTCTCCGGTCTGCTGGCATCGCCTGGCCGCACCATGGACGTGACCGATATCACCGGCTACCTGTCGCTGCGCGCCTTCGAACGCGAACGCCGCCGCGTCGAGCGCCTGCAGGCCAACGTGCTCGAAAAACAGCGCCTGCGCCGCGAAGTGGCTCTCTACAAGTTCAACGACGCCGAACGCGCCAAGGCAGCTGCGATTGAGGCCGAGCGCAAGGCCGAGGAGGAGCGTCTGCGGGCGCTCGCCGAAGCTGCGGCAAAGCAGAAGGCGGAAGCGGAAGCCAAGGCGAAGGCCGAGGCGGATGCGAAGGCTGCTGCCGACGCCAAGGCTGCGGCTGACGCCGAAGCACAACGGCGTGCGGCCCAGCAGAACAGCAGCCAGGGCCAGACACCGGCAGGCGGCAACGGGCTGAATTTCAACACCATGCCTGGCGCCGGCATTCCGCAATAAGCCGGATATCCGTCTTTCCACAATCGACCAGTGATTTACGTCCTTCGGACAAGTTCGGGATGCGGCGAGCGCTTTCATCTAGCGCGAATGCCGCAGCTTCTGATCGAAAGACGGCGTATCGCGGCTTTCGGAAACGCATAAGCTGAAATCGGGTGGTTACCCGAACCTAGCCATCAAGGGGTCATTGCCGGGCGCTCACGGGCGCGGCAATGACCTCGCCAAAAGGCTGCCATCATCTGCTGTTCTTGAGCCAGGCAAGCACGTGCAGGCGCAGCGCCGAGGAGAGGTTGCTGTCGGCGGCACGGCTATCGTCGATCTCAGAGATCAGGGCGGCGAGCGGGATTGAGCGGGCCGTGGCGATTGCCTTCAGTTCGGCCCAGAATTCGTCTTCGAGAGTGAAGCTGGTGCGGTGGCCGTGAAGCGTTGCGGAATGCTTGCGGATCATCGGCGGGACTTGCTGGGTTGATTAAACGGACGAAGCAGTGCGATCGGCAACGGGCCTATTCGTCCTTGTCCTTCTCGATCCGGCCCTGGCTATGGCTCTTCTCTGCCTTGTCGTTCAGCGCCTTGGTCAACTGCTTCTCGGCTTTGGTGCGGCCGAAGCTGATGCGATTCTGCTCGGCCTCTTTGTCCTTTTCCGAACGGGCCTGCTTCTTCTTGAACTGGCGGAGATTGACGATTTCGGCGCTCATGGCATGCCCCGATCTGAAATGAATTCGGCCGGCCAAAATGCACTTGGCTGGAATGAAAAAGGGAAGCCTTGGCTTCCCTTCCGGTTACTGCTTCTTGCGGAAGGCGTCGAGCGAGACGACCGATCCGGGCTTCTTTTCCTCGCCGCCCTCGGCAGGCTTGGCCGCCGGCGTTTCCTCGCTCTTTTCGGGAGCGACGGGGTAGGCGGTGATCTCGGCTTCGGTCAGCTCCTCGCCATCGGCGAGCGGCACGTCGAATTCCAGCTCGAAATTCACCGAGGGATCATAGAAGCCGCGGATGGCATTGAAGGGGATGACGAGCTTTTCGGGAACGTCGGAGAAGGAAAGGCCGATCTCGAACAGCGATTCGGTGATCTTCAGATCCCAGAACTGGTGCTGGATGACGATGGTCATCTGCTCGGGATATTTGCTCTTCAGGTGCTGCGAAATGCGCACGCCGGGAGCGCCGGTCAGAAAGGTGATGAAAAAGTGGTGGTCGCCGGGAAGGCGGCCCGTCGCTCCGACTTCGGACAAGACCTTGCGGATGACGCCACGCAGCGCGTCCTGTGCCAGAATGTCGTAGCGGATGTGGTCCTGCCCCATGCTTTTCCTGTCTTTCGTTGGTTCGGAAGTCTTTTCGCTCGCTTATATGCCATGTCCGGCAGCGCTGCGGAAGCCTTGCCCCGAGTCATGCTTGACGGAAGCATACATGATTTCAATGGCAGGGAGAAGGTGAAGGCTTCTGTTGCCAGGTGCCTTCGGACCCCGCCTCAAGGGGCTAACCTAGAGGACTTGGAGCGGAATTCCCGCACCGCCATTAGGCAGCGAGAGCGTATTCCTTAGCGTTGTTGTCGTTTGCAACTACACTTGTGACCCGATAACGGCGGTATCATGCCGAGCGAAAAGTCGATCTTTACACCCTTGTCGATCCTATTTCGCCCCCATCAACAGCAGCCGTACATCCAGCTGTTCTTGGTGGAGGCGCCGGGTACCGCCCCCGGGTCCAATAGGCTTATTACACCGCCCATTTATCGCCATAGCCGACCCGAAGACCGGCAAGGCTGATATAGTGTTTTCCTGAAGCGATGGGAAGAGGCTCGTCACAAAAGCGTCGTTGATATCGGCGGATTTTGCTTGGAAAAGCGATGCCACGTGGTTGGTTTCGGGGCAGGGACGGCTTAAATATAGCGCGAAAACGGAGTCGGCGGCGGCCATGAAGCAATATCTCGATCTTCTGACCCATGTGATGGACAAGGGCACCGACCGTGGCGACCGGACGGGAACCGGCACGCGCTCGGTCTTCGGCCATCAGATGCGCTTCGACCTGAACGACGGTTTCCCGGTTCTGACGACAAAGAAGCTGCATCTGCGCTCGATCATCCACGAGCTGCTCTGGTTCCTGAAGGGCGAGACCAATATCGGCTACCTCAAGGACAACGGCGTGTCGATCTGGGACGAATGGGCCGATGAAAACGGCGATCTCGGCCCGGTCTACGGCGCGCAGTGGCGCTCCTGGCCGGCACCTGATGGCGGGCACATCGACCAGATCGCGAATTTGGTGAACGGCATCATCAAGAACCCGAATTCGCGCCGCCACATCGTCTCGGCTTGGAACCCGGCCGAAGTCGACAACATGGCGTTGCCGCCCTGCCATTGCCTGTTCCAGTTCTACGTCGCCGACGGCAAGCTCTCCTGCCAGCTCTACCAGCGCTCCGCCGACATCTTCCTCGGCGTGCCCTTCAACATCGCTTCCTACGCGCTGCTGACGATGATGGTGGCGCAGGTGACCGGCCTGAAATACGGCGATTTCGTCCACACGCTCGGCGATGCGCATCTCTACCACAATCACTTCGAGCAGGCGAAGCTGCAACTGACGCGCGATCCGAAGCCGCTGCCACGCATGCTGATCAAGCGCGACGTCAAAGATATCTTCGATTTCAAATTCGAGGATTTCGAGCTCGCCGGCTACGAGGCAGATGCCAGCATCAAGGCGCCGATCGCTGTTTGACCTCTTCGCAATTTCAGCAAAGCGCTGGACCGCGAGACGATTGAAAACGTCTTTATCCGGCAATGTCTGAAAATGTACCAAGTTTCATCAGTAAGATATTAATAGCCTTCGGTTATTTTCTCCCGCGCAGATAATGCTCCCGGGACCGCAATGGACGATACTGACCTTCTTCCCCCAGATGTACTGTCGTCGATGCTGATGCGCATGTTCGAGTTTGCGCCGATCGCCATGGCGATCACCACCAGCGACACGAAGACGTCGAGCTATGCGAAGGTCAATGACGCCTATCTGAAGCTGACGGGTCTGAAATGGGAAGATATCAGCGGCAAGAAACTGACCTCCGAGGGAGCGGCGATCGACAATCCGGCGCGCGATCGGCGGCACCGGATGCTGGCTGAGGACGGTGCTTATGTGCTTGAAGAGGTCGATATCCGCCATGCCGACGGGACGATCATTCCGACGCTGATTTCGGCGCAGCGCACGATTGTCGGCGGTGTTTCCTTCGACGTCGAAGTGATCATGGACGTTTCGGCGCGCGTGCGCCATCAGCGTGAGATCGAGCTGGCGCTGCGTGCTTCGGCACGCACGGACGCGCTCTCCGGCCTGCCGAACCGGGCCTGTTTCGACGAGACCCTGGCCGAGCAGATCGAAGCGGCGCGGGCGGCGGAAAAGTCGATGGCGCTGGCATTCATCGATCTCAACGGCTTCAAGGCGGTCAACGACCGGCTTGGACATGGCGCCGGTGACGAGGTGATCCGCACGCTTGCCAGCCGTTTTCGCGAGAGTTTTCGCGCCAATGATTTCATCGCCCGGATCGGCGGTGATGAATTCGTGGTGCTGATCGAGGTGGATCCGGTGCTGATCCACGATGTCAGGAATACGGTGACGGACGCTGCCGAGCGCATCTTCAAGCCGATCGCCATCGATGGGGCGATCACCGAGGTGGGTGCTGCTGTCGGCGTGGCGCTGCTCGAGCCGTCGGATACCGCGGCTTCCTTCGTCAAGCGAGCCGACAATTACATGTATCTCGCCAAGCAGACCGGCGAGCGCGTTGCCGTCATCTGGCTCGGCAATCCGGATGCGCAGCAGACGTCTGCCGGGCGCGCCGTCGGCTAGCTTTCCCCCTCATTAGCGGGTAGGTGTCCGCACTGGCATCGAATGCGGAGGCGGGGTCTCATGTCCGGTATCATCAAGACGATCGTTGTGGCTGTATCTGAGAACGGCATCATCGGCCGGGACGGCGATATGCCCTGGCGCCTCTCGACCGATCTCAAGCGCTTCAAGGCAATAACCGTGGGCAAGCCGTTGGTGATGGGCCGCAAGACCTACGAATCGATCGGCGGCAAGCCGTTGCCGGGGCGCCCGCATGTGGTGATCTCGCGGCACGCCGCGATCGATCATCCCGATGTGACGATGGCGCATTCGCTGGCGGAGGCGATCGGCAAGGCCGAGGCGATTGCGGCTGAGCAGGGGATCGGCGAGATCATCATTGCCGGTGGCGGTCAGATCTATGCGCAGGCGATCGATTTGGTCGACCGCATGTGCGTTACCCATGTCGAGACGCATGTGGAGGGCGATACGGCTTTTCCCGCGATCGACGCCGCGCACTGGAAGCCGGTCGAGACGCTCGACGTGCCCGCCGGCGAGAAGGACAACTATCCGACGCGCTACGTCGTCTACGAGCGCCGCAGCTGAAGATAACGAATTATTTTCCAAGAAAGAACACCAAGTCCTTCATGTCGCGTTGAAAGCAGGGTCGGCGATACCTATAACGGTCACAATCGCTTACCGTCTGCCGCCCCCGCGGGCATTATGCGATCGGGAGTTCAACGAACAAAGAGGTTTTGATGCCCTGGAGCAATCAGAATGGCGGCGGCGGCCCATGGGGCGGCGGCGGCGGTAACAACAACAATCAGGGACCATGGGGGCAGGGCCCGAACCGTCCGAAAGGCGGCGGCGGGGGCAAGGGCGGTCCGCCCGATCTCGAAGACATCATTCGCCGTGGTCAGGACCAGCTGGGCCGCATGGTGCCCGGCGGCTTCAATGGCGGCGTGGCGCTGATCATCGTCGCAATCCTCGCGGCCTTCTGGCTTTTCCAGTGCATCTACATCGTCCAGCCGGACGAGCGTGGAGTAGAACTGCGCTTCGGCCAGCCGAAGCAGGAAGTCTCGATGCCGGGCCTGCATTTCCATTTCTGGCCGCTTGAGACGGTCGAAACGGTCAAGGTCACGGTGCAGCAGCAGAATATCGGCGCGACCTCGTCGTCGTCCTCGAGCGGCCTGATGCTCTCGGGTGACCGCAGCGTCATCAATGTTCAGTTTGCGGTGTTCTTCACCGTCAGCGATCCGAAGGCCTATCTCTTCAACGTCGAGAACCCGGCGGAAACGCTGCAGCAGGTTTCCGACAGCGCGATGCGCGAGATCGTCGGCCGCCGTCCGGCACAGGACGCGTTCCGCAGCAATCGTCAGCCGATCGAGACGGACGTTCTCAATATCGTTCAGGGGACGATGGACCGCTACAAGGCAGGTATCACCGTTACCGGCGTGACGATCCAGAACGTGGCTCCGCCGCGCGAAGTCTCCGATGCCTTCGAAGAAGTGCAGCGTGCAGGCCGAGACCGCGACAGCACGATCGAAGAGGCAAACCGCTATACCAACCAGCGGCTCGGCCAGGCGCGAGGCGAGGCGGCTCAGATCCGCGAAGACGCCGCCGCCTACAAGGACCGTGTCGTCAAGGAAGCGGAAGGTGAGGCGCAGCGCTTCGCATCGATCAATGACGAATATGCAAAGGCTCCTGACGTGACGCGCAAGCGGCTGTTCCTGGAAACCATGGAACAGGTGCTGAAGAATTCGAAGAAGGTCATCATCGACGAGAAGCAGGGGGTCGTACCCTACCTGCCGCTCAACGAGATCGGCAAACCGGCACAGCAGGGAGGTTGAGCCATGACATCCAATAAGCTTCCCGCCGTGCTGATCGCACTCGCGGTCGTTCTCTTCGTCGTCTATTCGTCGGTCTTCGTGGTCAATGCCCGCGAACAGGCGATCGTCGTCCGCTTCGGTCAGATCCAGTCGGTCAAGACCGAGCCGGGCCTGTATTTCAAGCTGCCCTTCGCCTTCATGGACGCGGATCGCGTGCAGTATGTCGAGAAGCAGGCGCTTCGCCTCGATCTCGATAATATCCGCGTACAGGTTCAGGACGGCCAGACCTTCGATGTGGACGCCTTCGTGATCTACAACATCGCCGATGTCCGCCGCTTCCGCGAAACGGTATCGGGTGACCGCGAGGCTGCCGAGGCTCGTCTTCGCGCACAGCTCGATTCGTCGCTGCGCCGCGTCTACGGTCTGCGTGACTACAATGCCGCTCTTTCCGAAGAGCGCGTTGCGATGATGCTCGAGATCCGCGACGACCTCAGGATCGATGCCGAGAACCTCGGTTTGAACATCGACGACGTCCGTATCCGCCGTACCGACCTCTCGCCTGAAGTCGCGCCGAACACCTACAACGCGATGCGTTCGGAGCGTCTGGCGGAAGCCGAGCGTATCCGTGCATCGGGTAACGAAGAAGGCCAGCGCCGCCGCGCCGTCGCCGACCGTCAGGTCGTCGAGATCACCGCGGAAGCGCAGCGTGATTCCGAAATCCTGCGCGGTCAGGGCGATGCAGACCGGAACCGGATCTTCGCCGAATCCTTCGGCAAGGACCCGTCGTTCTTCGAGTTCTACCGCTCGATGTCGGCTTATTCCTCGTCGCTCTCGTCGCAGGATACGACACTGGTGCTGTCGCCGAACTCGGAGTTCTTCCGCTACTTCGACAACGCCACCGGCACGCCTTCGGTACCGCCGGCAGCTCCGGCGCCGGCAGCACCCGCCGCACCGGCAAACTGACAATAGAGGACTGCAGGATTTCCTGAGGGTGCCTGCATTCTTTCTCGCGATCGAGGGGCTGGTCTATGCACCGGCCCCTCGTTTTTTTGTGCAGATGGCAAGGCTTTTGCCGTCGGTTGCGGAGCAACAGATTCGCGCTTTCGGACTGGCCGCTGTCGGTCCCGGGGGTGCCTTTGTCCGGCTTCTCACAGGCTGAGTTGAGATTGCGCGGGATTTCGCGAAAAGGTGATTTCACGCTCCATCATTCCGCCCTATGTTGGTGGTCAGACTGCCGCTTTGACCTGACATGAGGAAGCTTGATGGCCCCCACGACACGCCCGACCTTCAGACGATCGCTCGCTCTCCTGGCCGGCGCAGCCCTTCTTGCCAATATCGGTCTTGCCGGCACCGCAGCCGCTCAGGGAACGCCGCCGACAAACGGCCCGGCTTCCGTCGCCGATCTCGCTGAAGGCCTCCTCGACGCAGTCGTGAACATCTCGACATCGCAGAACGTCAAGGACGACGAGGGCGCCGGTCCGGCGCCGCGTGCGCCCGACGGATCGCCCTTCCAGGAATTCTTCAACGACTTCTTCAACAAGCAGCAGGGCGGCAAGGGCGGCGGCAACCACAATGTCAGCTCGCTCGGTTCGGGCTTCGTCATCGACCCCGCGGGCTACATCGTCACCAACAACCACGTCATCGAAGGCGCCGACGATATCGAGGTCAATTTCGCCAATGGCTCGAAGCTGAAGGCAAAGCTGATCGGCACCGATACCAAGACCGACCTGTCGGTTCTCAAGGTCGAGCCGAAGACGCCGCTGAAGGCGGTGAAGTTCGGCGATTCCAGCGGCATGCGTATCGGCGACTGGGTGATGGCAATCGGAAATCCGTTCGGCTTCGGCGGCTCGGTGACCGTCGGCATCATTTCCGGCCGCGGCCGTAACATCAATGCCGGTCCCTATGACAACTTCATCCAGACGGATGCGGCGATCAACAAGGGCAATTCCGGCGGTCCCCTGTTCAACATGAAGGGTGAAGTCATCGGCATCAACACGGCGATCATTTCGCCGAGCGGCGGTTCGATCGGTATCGGCTTCTCGGTGCCGTCAGAACTCGCTTCGGGTGTCGTGGCGCAGCTTCGCGAATATGGCGAGACGCGCCGCGGCTGGCTCGGCGTGCGCATCCAGCCCGTTACCGACGATGTCGCCGACAGCCTCGGCCTCGATGCCGCCAAGGGCGCGCTGGTTGCCGGTGTCATCAAGGGCGGACCTGTCGATAACGGCTCGATCAAGGCCGGCGACGTCATCCTGAAATTCGACGGCAAGGCGGTCAACGAGATGCGCGATCTGCCGCGCGTCGTCGCCGAAAGCCCTGTCGGCAAGGAAGTCGATGTCGTGGTGCTGCGCGACGGCAAGGAGCAGACCGTCAAGGTGACGCTCGGCCGTCTCGAAGACAGCGACCAGGCCGCGGCAAACAGCGATGACGGTTCGCAGAATGGCGGCGTCATCAATCCGGATCCCGGCGAGAACGACGACATGGACGAGCCCGACAGCGATCAGGCTCAGCCGTCACCCGACAACAAGGGCACGGAAAACAAGACGCCTGAAAACAAGGGTCCCGAGAACAAGGGTCCCGAGAACAAGGGCCAGGGCCAGACAGACCAGCAGGGTCAGGTCGCCCCCGACGCAGCGACGCCGAAGAACGTGCTCGGGCTGTCGTTGTCGCTGCTCAACCCGGATATCCGCAAGACCTTCAACATCGCCGAAAGCGTCGACGGCGTCGTCGTCACGGAAGTGACGCCCGGCTCGGCTGCGGCCGAAAAGGGCCTGAAGCCCGGCGACGTGATCGTCGAGGTGGCGCAGGAATTCATGAAGTCGCCGGATGCCGTTGCTGCCAAGGTTCAGTCGCTGAAGCAGGAAGGCCGCCGCAACGCCCAGATGATGATCGCCGCCGCCAATGGCGACTTGCGCTTCATCGCGGTGCCGATGGAATAGGGTCAGCGGCGCTCCGGCGCGCTGATCGCATAGAGGACGTGGCGGATGAAGTCCGGGGTGGTGGCCGGGACCTTCGGGTGGTCGAAGTCGCGATCTTCATGATGCGTCATGCCGATGCGTTCCATGACGGCGCGTGAGCGGCGGTTCTGGGGGACAGTGAAGGCGACGATTTCCTTGAGCCCGTGGTTGTCGAAGCCGTGCTGTAGCAGCGCGGTTGCGGCTTCGCTGACATAGCCCGCACCCCAATGGCGTTTGGCGAGCCGCCAGCCGATCTCCACGGTGCCGTCGGGGATTGCCGGTTCGTGCGAAGTTCGCATGATGCCGCAGAAGCCGAGCGTGTCGCCGGTCTCCGTGTGTTCCAGGGCGTAGAAGCCGAGGCCGGTGTCGGCGATCAGCTTGCGGAGGTAATCGAAGAGCTCGTCCGATTCCTGGCGGTTGCGCCGCCGCGGGAAAAACTCCATGACATCGGGGTCGGAATTGATCTCGTGGAAGAGATCGCGGTCCTCCTCGCGCCAGTTGCGGATGATGAGCCTGCTGGTCGTGAGGATGGTCTCGGTCATGGCGTTACGAAATCCGTTTTGCGGTAACCCTGGATGTAGAGAAGCGCGGTCAGGTCGCCGTGGTTGATGCGCATCTTCGCTTCGGCGGCGACGGCCGGCTTGGCGTGCAGGGCAACGCCGGATCCCGCGAGGTGCAGCATGCCGAGATCGTTGGCGCCGTCGCCGACGGCGATGGCGTCCTCAGGGGTGATGCCGAGCTTCTCCGAGATGTCGATCAGCGCATCGACCTTGGCCTGCTTGCCGAGGATCGGCTCGGCGACGAAGCCCGACAGGGTGCCGTTCTCGTTGAGCAGCAGGTTGGCGCGGTTTTCGTCGAAGCCGAGCGTGGCGCCGATGCGGCTCGTAAACACTGTAAAACCGCCGGAGACAAGGGCGGTGTAGTAGCCCTTCGCCTTCATCGTGGCGATCAGTTCCGGACCGCCCGGCGTCAGCGTGATGCGCTTGGCGATGACCTCGTCGACGACGGAAATGGGCAGGCCCTTCAGCAGCGCGACGCGCTCGCGCAGCGCCGGTTCGAAGGCGATCTCGCCGTTCATGGCGCGGGCGGTGATCGTTGCCACCTTATCCTTGAGGCCGACTTCGGCGGCGAGCTCGTCGATGCATTCCTGGCCGATCATCGTCGAATCCATGTCGGCGATCAGCAGCTTCTTGCGGCGCGTCTCGGCGTTCTGAACCACCACGTCCACGGGCTGGCCGGCGAGGACCGAAAGAATTGCAGCTTCGGCTTCTGCGGCATCCGTGCCGTCGCGAAGGGCGATATCGCAGGCGATGCCATCCGCCAGCCAGTAGAGACCGGAGGCTTTGACGCTGTCATGCGCCTTCTCGGCAAGCGCCGGAGACAGAACGGGGTTTGACGGATTGGCAACAAGCGTGGCAACGAGAGCCATATGGAAAACCTTCTGAGCACAACAGGTGCGATCCTGATAACCGGGCCGACCGCAAGCGGCAAGTCCGCGCTGGCCTTGAAACTGGCAAAGCAGCATGGCGGCGCGGTGATCAATGCCGACAGCATGCAGGTCTACGACACGCTGCGGGTGCTGACGGCGCGACCCGATGACGCCGACATGGAAGGCGTGCCGCATCATCTTTATGGGCACGTGCCTGCCGGTACCGCCTATTCGACCGGTGCCTGGATTCGGGATGTCGTCGAGCTCCTGCCGCGTTTGCGGAACAAGGGGCGACTGCCTGTTTTCGTCGGTGGCACCGGGCTCTATTTCAAGGCGCTGACAGGCGGGCTTTCCGACATGCCGGTGATACCCGATGAAATCCGCGCAGGATTGCGCCAGCGGCTGATCGACGAGGGGCCGTCGCAGCTCTATGCGGCGCTGCAGGAGCGGGATCCGGCGGTTGCGGAAAGCCTGAACCCTGAAGATGGGCAGCGCATCGTCCGCGCGCTGGAAGTCCTGGAAGCGACGGGCCGTTCGATCGCCGCCTTTCAACAGCAGACCGGACCGGTGATCGTCGATCCCGATAGCGCGCGGAAGATCGTCGTGCTGCCTGATCGCGCGGTGCTGCACCAGCGGATCAACGGCCGTTTCGAGGCGATGCTGGAGCAGGGCGCGGAGGATGAGGTTCGGGCGCTGCTTGCCCTTAATCTACCAGCCGAGATGCCCGCCATGAAGGCGATCGGCGTTTCGCAGATTGCAGCGATGTTTCGCGGCGAGCTGACGAGGGACGAGGTGATCGACAGGGGTTCGGCGGCGACACGCCAGTACGCCAAGCGACAGATGACGTGGTTTCGCAATCAGATGGACGACAGTTGGGAGCGTATGGCGCCCTGACGCATACACTCCGCGGCAAGCTTGGCGCGGGGATGCAGTTGTAGAGGTTCTCCAGGGACAATCTGGAGAAACTCCATGAACAACTTTCTGGCCAAGACGCTTGCTTCCATCAATGCAATCATCGCCGTCATCATCCTGGCATTCTCGACATTTTCAGCCGGAGCGGCCGCGTCTGCTCAGGGTGGATCGGGAATGTTCCTGGTTGGCGCGCTGTTCGGTGCCATCGGCGGTATCGTGCTTGCGTCGCTGATCTGCGGCACAATCGCTTTTCTGACACTGATCGAACGGCATCTCAGCGTGCTTGCTGCCGCGACCAAATCGCGGACTGCGTAAGCATCAATCCTTGTTGTAAAGGCTGCTCAGCGGCTTCCTGAGGATGCTTTCGCGCAGGGAAGAGGTGCCGGGTTCGCGGCGCTGGACTGTCGGTGCCGGTTCCTGATTGCCGAAGGAGCGGGGCTGGCCGGCTTCCTCGCGGCGCATTTCACGGCGCAGCGCCTCCAGGCGGCTGTCGATCGATCCGGCGGCTGCCGGCTGCGGATCCTGCGGCGCGTAGCTGCGCGGCAGCATATCCGGGCGGTAGGGCTCGTTCAGCGACATCGATGGCGTGGCGGCGGCCGGCAGCGGATAGGCTTGGCCCTCCGGCGGCTCCTCGTCGTCGAACAGCATGTCGCTCTGGACCGAGGCGTTGTAGCTGTTTTGGAAATTCGAGATATCCGGGCCGGCGGCGCCGCTGACGGCGCGCATGCGGGTGACGATCTTGCGCAGATCGACGGTATCGGGATCTTCCTCGGACTGCTTTGCCGTTGCGCCATGGGCTTTCGGCAGCAGGTTCTGCGCAACGCGCGAGAAGCGCATTCGCATGGGAACGCTGATCGCCTCGCCGAAGGCGATCGCTTCGCCGTTGCCGATCGAGGAGATGAAGCTGGTCGTCGAGATCGACGAATTCGGGATCGCCGAGCGGATGATTTCCTGGTCGCGGTCGTTGGACAGACGCATGGCAAACAGCGTCGAGCACTGCGACAGGATCGTCTGGTCGAGTTCGCCCGGGCGCTGGGTGATGATGCCAAGCGAGACGCCGTATTTGCGGCCTTCCTTGGCGATGCGGGCGATGGCCTGGCGGGTCGGCACGAAACCGAGCGTTGGATCAGCCGGAATATAGCGGTGCGCTTCCTCGCAGACTACCAGCATATGGATCGCGCCTTCGCTCCAGAGGCCGATTTCGAAGGCCATGCGGCAGAGCACGGACGCGACGGAATTGACGACTTCCGACGGGATGCCGGAGAGCTGGAAGGTGCAGATCGGGCGGCCTTCGCCCGGGATGCGGAAGATCTGCGCCACGGTCTCCACAATCGTGTCGGAGATCGTGTTGTTGGAGAACATGAAGTGGTAGCGCGGGTCGTTGATGGCGGCGATGATGCGCATCTTCAGCGACCGCAGGAACGGCTTTTCGGCACGGCCTTCGAGGCGGCCGATGCGCTCGTCGATCAGTGCCAGGAGATCGGCCATGCGATAGGGCACCGGCGTATCAGCGGTGATCGAGCTTTTCTCCGTCGTGCGGCGCACCAGCGAGCTGTCGCTGCCGCGGAAGGCGCGCTTGGCCTCCGGCATGATGTCGCGCAGCATGTCGAGCTCTTCCGGCACCGGCGGGCGGCCGCGGAAGACCACTTCGGCGAATTCCTCGAGCCGCATCAGCCAGAAGGGCAGGTCGAGCGTGTCGGTGTCGATGACGACGGAATGCTTGGGGAAGGCCGCGGCAAATTCGTTATGCGGATCGAGGATCAGCACGCGCAGCTTCGGATCGGCCTCGATCGCCTTGTGCAGCAGCAGCGACACCGCCGTCGACTTGCCGACGCCGGTCGAGCCGACGATGGCGAAATGCTTCGACAGCATCGAGGGCACATGGATCGCCGCGTCGATGCTTTCGTCCTGGGTGAGGTTGCCGATCACGGCGGTCGCGCCGGCACCGGCATCATAGATGCGCATCAGGTCGGCAGAGCGGATCCGGTGGGCGATGGCGCCGAGATAGGGGTAGCGTGAGATGCCGGTCGAGAATTCCTCGCGGCCGTCTTCATCGACGCGGACTTCGCCGAGGAGCTCGGCCTCGATGCTGAAGCCGTTGTCTTCACCTTCGCCCCACATGTGGGAGCCGGTGTTCATCTGATAGACGAGGGCGACGACGCGGTTGCGCCCGACGCTGATCGAAATCAGCCGTCCGACGGACCAGAGTTCGGTGAGATCGGTGCCGCCGCCTTCGGCGATTGCGGCGATCGTCGTGCGGGAACCGCTGCATGCGACGACACGGCCCAGAAAGCGGTTACCCCGCGCCTGGCTATCGCGGCGGTCATGCTCGCCGGCTTTCCCTGACGTCTGCAAGTCGTTGTTGAGCAACGGCCTACTCCCTGCGTTAGCGATCCAAGATATGACTTATCTTTTAATAAATGGTTCCGGCCCTTAATTCTGGAGGGTAAGAACCTGTAGATGGCGCCGCCGGACGCGTCGTTTTTTTATTTCGGCAAGCGTTGACGCTGCGAAATTTTCTGTCTATCACTTGCGCCCATGAAAATCGCAGCAGCTCTTATTGTGGTGGGAAAGCGCATGGGCAGGATGGTGTAACCATCCGGCGATAGCCACCCATGCGCTAGATGACAGGCTCCCTCAGGGGCCTTTTTTTATGCCTGAAATTCAGGCTTGCCGACCACAAAACTTAAATCCCAGCAGTCAGAACGGAACAGAGAAATGACGGGCACGGACAATCAGACGGCAGATAGCAATCGGATGACGGGAGCGGAGATCGTACTCCGGGCGCTGAAGGACAACGGCGTCGAGCATATCTTCGGATATCCGGGTGGTGCCGTGCTTCCGATCTATGACGAAATCTTCCAGCAGGACGAGATCAAGCACATTCTCGTCCGCCACGAGCAGGGCGCCGGCCACGCGGCCGAAGGTTATGCCCGCTCGACCGGCAAGGTCGGCGTCATGCTGGTCACCTCCGGCCCGGGCGCGACCAATGCCGTTACGCCGCTGCAGGACGCGCTGATGGATTCCGTCCCGCTCGTCTGCCTCAGCGGCCAGGTTCCGACCTCGCTGATCGGCTCCGACGCCTTCCAGGAAGCCGATACCGTCGGGATCACCCGCCCGTGCACCAAGCACAACTGGCTGGTCAAGGACGTCAACCAGCTGGCGGCCATCATCCACGAAGCCTTCCGTATTGCCCAGTCGGGCCGTCCGGGCCCGGTTCTGGTCGATATTCCGAAGGACATCCAGTTCGCGACCGGCACCTACACGCCGCCGTCCGCCCATGTCATCCAGAAGAGCTACCAGCCGAAGGTCCAGGGCGATCTGAACCAGATCCACGCGGCAATCGAGATGATGGCGAATGCCCGCCGTCCGATCATCTACAGCGGCGGCGGCGTCATCAATTCCGGCCCGGAAGCCTCCAAGCTGCTGCGCGAGCTGGTCGAGCTCACCGATTTCCCGATCACCTCGACGCTGATGGGCCTCGGCGCCTATCCGGCATCCGGCAAGAACTGGCTGAAGATGCTCGGCATGCACGGCTCCTACGAAGCCAACATGGCGATGCATGATTGCGACGTCATGGTCTGCATCGGCGCCCGTTTCGACGACCGCATCACCGGCCGCATCAACGCCTTCTCGCCGAACTCGAAGAAGATCCATATCGACATCGATCCGTCGTCGATTAACAAGAACGTCCGCGCCGACATTCCGATCCGCGGCGACGTCGGCAATATCCTCGAGGATATGGTCCGCCTGTGGCGGGCTCTGCCGAACAAGCCGGCAAAGACCCAGACGGCGGACTGGTGGGCCGATATCGCCCGCTGGCGCGCCCGCAACTCCTTCGCCTACACGAAGAACAACGACGTCATCATGCCGCAATATGCGCTTGAGCGTCTCTATGAACTGACCAAGGATCGCGACACCTACATCACGACCGAAGTCGGTCAGCACCAGATGTGGGCCGCGCAGTTCTACGGCTTCGAGAAGCCGAACCGCTGGATGACCTCGGGTGGCTTGGGCACCATGGGCTACGGCCTGCCGGCAGCGCTCGGCGTCCAGATCGCCCACCCGGAAAGCCTGGTTATCGACATTGCTGGCGATGCCTCGATCCAGATGTGCATCCAGGAAATGTCGGCCGCGATCCAGTATGACGCGCCGATCAAGATCTTCATCATGAACAACCAGTACATGGGCATGGTGCGCCAGTGGCAGCAGCTGCTGCACGGCAACCGCCTGTCGAACTCCTATACCGAAGCGATGCCTGATTTCGTCAAGCTCGCCGAGGCCTATGGCGCTGTCGGCCTGCGTTGCGAAAAGCCCGAGGATCTCGATGCGACCATCCAGGAGATGATCGACGTCAAGAAGCCGGTCATCTTCGATTGCCGCGTTGCCAATCTCGCCAACTGCTTCCCGATGATCCCGTCGGGCAAGGCACATAACGAGATGCTGCTGCCCGATGAAGCGACCGACGAAGCCGTCGCCAACGCCATCGACGCCAAGGGCCGTCAGCTCGTCTGATCGAAGTAGAGGAAACAAGACCATGAACGCACACCTTCAACCCACCGGTTCCGCCTACTTCATCTCCCCGGAAACGGCCGCCGCCGAGAGCCATACGCTCTCGGTACTGGTCGATAACGAACCGGGCGTCCTCGCCCGCGTCATCGGCCTGTTCTCCGGCCGCGGCTACAACATCGAAAGCCTGACCGTTTCCGAAACCGAGCATCAGGCGCATCTGTCGCGCATCACCATCGTCACCCGCGGCACGCCGCAAGTTCTCGATCAGATCAAGGCACAGCTGGAACGCATCGTTCCGGTTCACCGCGTGGTCGACCTGACGGTGCGTGCCCGCGAGCTCGGCCAGGACCGGCCGATCGAGCGTGAAGTCGCGCTGATCAAGGTGGTGGGCGAAGGCGATGCCCGCGCCGAGACGCTGCGCCTTGCCGATGCGTTCCACGCCAAGGTCGTCGACGCCACCGTCGATCATTTCATCCTGGAAATTACCGGCAAGTCCTCGAAGATCGACCAGTTCGTCTCGGTCATGAAGCCGCTCGGCCTCATCGAAGTCTGCCGCACGGGTATCGCGGCGATGAACCGCGGCGCGCAGGGCATGTAAGCCCAACGCCGATTACGGAATTAAGAGAGCGCCCGGGTTTGATGCCCGGGCGTTTTCATTTTGCGTCACAGCATCTCCAGCGAGGACTTTCGCGCGGGCGGCGGGAAGGCGGCGTCGAGGGCGGACCAGTCCTCGTCGCTGAGATCGAGCGAGACGCTTTCGCGGTTTTCGCTCGTGCGCGCTGCCGACGAGGTCTTCGGGATGGGGATGACGCCGTCGCGTTCAAGCAAGAAGGCGAGCGCCACCTGCGCCGGGGTCGCCTGATTGGCCTTGGCGATGCGGATCAGTTCGGGCTTGTGCAGGATGCGGCCCTGTTCGATCGGCGAATAGGCCATGACCGGCACGCCGTATTTCTGGCACCAGGGCAGGAGGTCATATTCAATGCCTCGGCGGGCGAGATTGTAGAGCACCTGATTGGCGGCGCATTTGCGCCCGCCGGGCACGGAAAACAGCTCCTCCATATCGGCGGTGTCGAAATTCGAGACGCCCCAGGCGCCGATCTTGCCGGCGTCCTCCAGGTCTTCGAAGGCCTCGACCGTCTCTTCCAGCGGGTGCTCGCCGCGCCAGTGCAGGAGATAGAGATCGATGCGATCGATGCCCAAGCGCGAGAGGCTGCGGTTACAGGCCTCGATCGTGCCGGTGCGGCTGGCATTGTGGGGATAGACCTTGCTGGTGATGAACACCTTGTCGCGCTGGCCCTTGATGGCGCGGCCGACGATGCGCTCGGCGCCCCCTTCGCCGTACATTTCGGCGGTGTCGATCAGCGTCATGCCGAGATCGATGCCGGCCTTCAGGCTTGATATCTCGCGTTCGGATTCGGTGCCCCGTTCGCCCATGTTCCAGGTGCCCTGACCGAGCGCGGGCACTTCGATGCCGTTGGGGAAGGTGATGGTCGGGATCGGGTCTTCCTGCATGGCTTTGCCTTTCCGGGTTGTGAAGACGGAGATTGCGCAGATACTCCATCTTTCAAGCAATTGTGTCACGGTGACAATCATCTGCTGGCGAAGGAAAAATAGGACAGTTAGGCTGACCTAATAAGCGGATCGCGGCAACAAGCGGTCGCTCTGGGAGAAGACGATGCCTTTGGACACTTTCGCAGCCCTGGTGCTGTTTGCCTTCACGACGTCGATCACGCCGGGGCCGAACAACATGATGCTGTTCACCTCGGGCGTGAATTTCGGCTTCCGCCGGACGATCCCGCATATGCTGGGGATCGGCGCGGGCTTCCTGTCGCTGCTGCTGGGTGTCGGCCTCGGGCTCGGCGCGCTGCTGCATACCGTGCCGTTGCTCTATACCGTGCTGAAATTCGCCGGCGGCGCCTATCTGCTGTGGATCGCCTGGAAGATCGGCTCGTCGCGGTCGCTGAGCGAGGGCAAGACGAGTGCGGCGCCGATGTCCTTCCTGTCGGCGGCGGCCTTCCAGTGGATCAATCCGAAGGCCTGGGTGATGGCGGTGACCGCCATGGCGACCTATACCGATCCGGAGCTCTATTTCATCAGCGTGCTGATCGTCGGCTTTGCCTTTGCGCTGGTCAATGTGCCGAGCGTTTCGACCTGGGCAGGGTTCGGCTCGGCGCTGCGCGACTGGCTTTCCGATCCCAAGAGGCTCAAGTGGTTCAACATCACCATGGCGCTGCTGCTCGTGCTCAGCCTGTGGCCGATGCTGAAGTGATTTTCGTGGCTTGGCGCGGAAGCGGCAAGCGCCTAAACAGGATTGCAAAGCGCGGAGGGGACAGTCATGCACGATCACGACGACGATCACCATCATCATGGTCACCACCACGATCATGACCACGGGCATGATCATGACCACGACAACCGCTATACCGACATGCAGGCGCGTGTCAGGGCGCTGGAGACGGTGCTGACGCAGAAGGGGCTGATCGATCCCGCTGCGATCGACGCCATCGTCGAGACCTACGAGACGAAGATCGGGCCGCGCAACGGGGCGCGGGTCGTCGCCAAAGCCTGGAGCGATGCTGCCTTTGCCGAATGGCTGAAGCAGGATGCGACGGCGGCGATCGCCAGCCTCGGTTATACCGGCCGCCAGGGCGAGCATATGCGCGCCGTGTTCAACACGCCCGATACCCACAATCTCGTCGTCTGCACGCTGTGCTCCTGCTATCCGTGGTCGGTGCTCGGTCTGCCGCCGGTCTGGTACAAGGCGCCGGCCTATCGCTCGCGCGCCGTCATCGATCCGCGCGGTGTGCTTGCCGAATTCGGCGTGACGCTGCCGGAGGAGAAGAAGATCCGCGTGTGGGATTCGACGGCCGAGCTTCGCTATCTCGTCATTCCTGAGCGCCCCGTGGGCACTGATGGCCTCGGTGAGGAGGCGCTTGCCGATCTCGTCAGCCGCGATGCGATGATCGGCACCGGGATTGCCGCAACGCCCGGAGCGGGCGCATGAACGGCCCGCACGATCTCGGTGGGCAGATGGGGTTCGGGCCGGTGGCGCCCGAGCCGAACGAGCCATACTTTCATGCCGAATGGGAAAAGCGGGCGCTCGGCGTCGTGCTGTCCTGCGGTGCCTGCGGCGCCTGGACGATCGATGAAAGCCGCCACGCCCGCGAGAGCATTCCGCCGGCACAATATCTCTCGGCCAGCTATTACGAGATCTGGACGCGGGCTTTGGAAGTGCTTCTGGAGCGCCACGGTTTCGCGACGCAGGCGGAGATCGCCGATGGTCACAAGCGTGATGACGGCGCGGTGCCGAAGCGGGTGCTGAAGGCCGATATGGTGGCCGGCGTGCTGGCCAAGGGCGCGCCCTGTGACCGGCAGGTCGAGACGGCCGCACGCTTTGTTGTCGGGCAGGCGGTGCGGACGCGGAACTTCAATCCGGAAACCCATACGCGCCTGCCGCGCTACGCGCGTGCCAAGACCGGCGTCGTCGAGGCCGTCCAGGGCTCCTTCGTGTTTCCCGACGATCACGCCCATGGAAAGGGCGAGAACCCGGAATGGGTCTATACGGTCGTCTTCGATGGTGGCGAGATATGGGGCGAGGGCGCCGATCCGTCGCTGACGGTGTCGATCGATGCCTGGGAGAGCTATCTTGAGCCAGTGTGATCAGGTGTCACCGCTGCGGGACTCGCCGCAGCTGCCGAAATCGGCCGAGGGCGATCCGGTGTTTCCGGAGCCCTGGGCGGCGGAGGCCTTCGCGATCACCGTGCATCTGCATGAGCGCGGATTGTTCGCGTGGAGCGAGTGGGCGGAGACGCTGTCAGCCGAACTGCACAAGCCCGGCCGCGCCGCCGATGGTGCTGACTATTTCGATTGCTGGGTTGCTGCGCTGTCGCAGATCGTCGCCAGCAAGGGCGTAACCGATGCCGCGACGATCCTGTCGCTGCAGGAAAGCTGGCAGCGCGCCGCCGAAGCGACGCCGCATGGCCGGCCGATCGAGCTCGCCAACGATCCGCAACGTTAGGACGGGAACTGCCGGTAGCACTCCTCGGCGATCTGGCGCAGCAGGTCGCGGGAGATTTCGCCGGTGACGGCATAGCCGAGCTCGCCGTCGATCCAGTAGAAGGTCTCCAGATTGTCGGCGGAGGCGAAGCGGAAGCTTGTGGTGCGATTGCCGGCATTGCGGCCGACCAGCACCGTCAGGCGCTCGCCGCCCTGATCCTCATACATGAACATCGCTCCCGGCTTGCCATCGACCGGCAGCAGGCGACCGCCAACGAGATGGAAGCCGAGCGCCTGCAGATCGGGCACCTTCAGGTTCTGGATCGCCAGCCGCTTGCCGAGCCAGGTGGCGAGATGGGCTTCCTCGTTGGCAAAGACCTCGACGGGGTGGCGGACCTCGCTTGCATAGACGAGGAAGGCGTTCTGGGCCTGCTGCGGCAGGGTCTCGGACGCCGTGAGCTGCAGCTCCGGCTTTTCGAGCAGAGCCGGACCGTAACGGCCGCTCAGCGCGCCGGCGGCGAAGATGGCGGCGATGGAGGCGGCGATTGCGGCGCGGCGCGGCCATGAGGAGCGCGCCCTATGCGGGCTGACGAGAAGGGCATCGTCAGGGCGGGTCGCGGCGTAAGGGCCGAACATCTTCTGGATTGCAGCACTCTGCGATTGCCATTCGGCTACAGTGGCGGCCTCATCGGGATTGTCCTTCAGCCATGCCTCGATGCGGGCGCGTTCGGCTTCCGCCAACTGGCCGTCGGCATAGGCATGCAGGTCCGCTTCGGTCACGGTCGGGTTGGTCTCGCTCATTTCGGTCTCCGAAGCGTAATCACATTATCGGCCTTCATTCTTTCGGCAACGCGCTGTCGGGCGCGTGACAGGCGCGACATCACCGTACCAACCGGGATATCGAGGGCGGTGGCGACTTCGCTATAGGTGTAGCCCTCGATGACGACCAGCATCAGCACGGCGCGGTTTTCTTCCGAGAGGCTGTTCAGCGCATCTTCCAGGCGGGCGCGCTCCAGCGGATCGGACGGCGTCTCGGGCGAGGCGATGTTTTCGGCCGTATCGAGATCGACGGTCATGCTGCGCGGGCCGGGGCGGCGGGCATTGCGGTAGAGATTGGTCATGATCGTCAGCGCCCAGCCGCGCAGGTTCAGGCCGCGCCATTGCGAGCGGCGGGCGAGTACCTTTTCGACGCAGTCCTGCAGCAGATCCTCGCCTTCGGCATCGGAGCGGGTCAGGCTTCGCGAATAGCGCCGGAGCGAGGGAAGGAGGGCCAGGATCTGGCCCTCGAATGTTTCGGGTGCAGGTGTTTTCACGCGCGGATACTCAGGGCTTGGCAAGATCCCAGTTGCCGCCGACGCCATCGCCGGTGATATCGCCCTTCTTCTTGTCCTTGACCCAGAAGTAGAGCGGCATGCCGTCCTTGGCCCACTGTTTCGTCCCGTCCTTGCGATCGATGATCGAATATGCACCATCTGGCTTGGCATCGCCAGCGGCAGCGAGCGGCGGCCAGTTCTTGGCGCAATCGCCATTGCAGTTGGACGTGTCCTTGGCGTCCTTCTTGAAGGTGTAGAGCGTCATGCCGTTTTCGCCTGCGAGCACCTTGCCCTTGGCGGATTCGACGGTCTGGACGGGGGCGGCTGCAAAGGCGGCGGTGGCAGCGGCTGCGGCAACGGCAAATGCGGTTGCGAAGGTTACGATCTTCATGTGGGTCTCTCCTCACGTTCGGCAGGCTTTCTTGCTTTGCCGGACATGAGACACGCGGGGCGGCGATTTTATTCCGCGCTGTCACGCATTTCTTTCGAGGGCGTCCCAGAGCGTGGTCTTTTTGAAGCGCCAGTTCTCTGGCGGGACGGAGTATGCATCGGGCGCAGCGATCACTGCTGCGAGCAGTTCCTCGGCATCGCGGCGCTTCTGATCGATGGCGTTGGCGGCGATCAATCGCATCAGTTCTTCTGCACGCGCAGCTTCGATTTGCGCTGCCGCGAGAATGGATTTCCAGGTTCGCAGTTTGAAGAAGATTGCTCTGGCGTTGTGACCGAGGATCCGCTGTTCCTCATGGCTGATCAACCCGCGCGCCAGCATGTCACCAAGTGTGGACACGACATTGACGAACGGTTCGCTGAGCGAGCGGTAGCCGAGTTCGCCGGGCGCATGCAGCTGGGCGACGGCGCTGTCGTCTTCGAGCGCGCCGCTGGCATACATCTCATAGATCCGGCCGATGCCGGTCATGCCATAGGCGGCACATTCGGCGGCGCGGAGCGCGCCCATGCTGGCGGCGCCGAAGACGCAGATGCCCTGCGACAGGGCGAAGAGGATTTCCTTGTGCCAGATGGGGGCGGCATATTCGAAGTAACCGTCGACGATGCCGATGACGGTCGCGCCGTCCTTTGCGGCACGGAAGACGTCGCCCTGCGATGCCGGGGGGCGGATATCGATCTCGCCGCTTGCAAGCTTGCCGGCATTCGGAAGCGTCGGGCCGACGAAGACAGTCTTCATAGGAACTCCATCGATCGCGAGATGGCGCGCGGGCCGAAGCGGTGCTTGCGATTGCCCTCGGGATTTTCGAGAGCGGGGACGAAGACTTTCGAGACGGCAATCGGCAGGCCGGGCTCCTGGAGCTCAATGGCGATGGCGGGACCGAGGCCTGTGGCGCTGAGCTTTTCGAGGGTCACGGCGAGGAGCGCGGCAGCGCCGAACGGAAGGTCGCTATTTGCTATCCTCATGTCCCGAACGGGGGCGTTGAATAACGCTCGTATCGCTTCCGGCAGCGGCCGTGCAAAGACCTCGGGCAGGATGTCGTCCCGGGCGCCGCTGATAAAGGTCAGGCGTGATTGTGCGGCTTCGGTGATGGCGCGGATGGCGGCGCGGACGGGATTGGGATGGCAGCCGCATCCGTGGGTGACGTCGACGAAGCGGACATGTCTTGCCTCGGTGACATTGCCGGGGCCGAGCAGGGCAGCGATGCAGGGGATACCGATATCGCTGGTGACGTCGAAGAGGCGGAGCGAAAGACTGGCCATAGCGATGCGCTCGCAGAGGCTGTCGATTGCCGGATCGCCGAACGTTTCAGGTGCCAGCGCTTCGATTTGGCTCGGTGGCGTCATCTGCCACAGAGCGTAGGCGTCGCGTTCGATCCGTTCGAGGAGAGCGTGGAGCCTGGCTTCCTCGACGGTGTTGCCGGATGCGAGGCCGTCGGAGGATTGCCAGAAGCGGCAGTCATGCTGGGTCCGGTCGAGCGGGATCGCGTCCCTGGGGACGTAGATGGTGGCGCCGTCCTCGAGGCTCGTGCCGGCGACCCATTCCAGTCGCTCATCGGCTTCGATGTCGTCGTGGCCGGCTGCTATCAGTTCGTTCAGCGGATGCCAGCGGGCGCCCGATGCGGAGAGATTGGCGCCGGTCGAGAGCCTGCCCGTCAGATGCGGCTCGCCCGCTATCGCGCGCTCCAGTGCCTCCATGGCGGCGGACACTTTTGCGTCCGTATCGGTGAGACCCTTGCCCTGGTTGATGACGATCGAGCGGGCGTTGGGAACGATGGCGTTCCAGACGGGGATGCGGATGCAATCGAGGCCGGTGACGCGGGCGAGGCGGGTGATACCGTAGCGGAGGAGCAGTGGAGCGATGCGGGCAAGCGTTTCCTCCGGCGCGCAGGCGCGGTCCGAATAGATGCCGGAATTCTGACGCTCTACCTCCGTCACATCCCTTCCTTCTGATATCAGGGGCCGTTGACCAGCTTCAGGATCAATGTCTGGACATTGCCGCCGTCGCCCATCTCCACCTTGTCGAAATCGCGGCCCTGCTGGCGCTGGTGGCCGGAGAGTTCGCCGAGCCGCTGCTGCAGGGTGACGCGGATCTTCTTGCATTGCGGATCGTCGGCTGCCGTCAGGCCGAAGCTGAAGGCCTCGATCTCTCTGACCATCTCCTTGATCGTCTCGCCATGCCAGTGCTCGTGCGTTTCGACGCCTGCGAGGAAGCTCTGCCAGCTGGCCTTGACGGCGGGCGGCAGGTCGCCCGATGGCTTCGGCAGCGTGTAGGTGATGATCAGCTTGGGGCGCGCCACCGTGATCTTGCAGGCATTGTCCGGCTGCACTTCGTATTTGCGGGTCCAGGTGAGCTTGAAGGTCGTGTGCGCGATCACCCGGCCATTGCCGGCGGCGGGGCCGCGCTCGCCGATCGACTGGTAGAGCTCGGCGCCTGTTCGGCCCGATATCGCATAGGTCTTGATCTGCTCGACGGGCTGCCAGTCCGCATGAGCGGCGGCGGGCATCGCGAGCGATGCCGTGATCAGAGCAAGGCCTGCAATATTCTTCACGCGATTCCCCTTCGATGCGAGTTCTGCGAGACTAAGGGCGAGGGCGGCACCTTTCAATCTCGGCCTTGCGCAACTGCGAGGCGTTTTCGCCTTGCGTCCGGCTCGCGAATCCTGCCAAGTCGATCATCATGCAATTTGCTCCGCAACAGGATGAAGCCCTGAAGGCCGTTTCGAAATGGCTGAAGGAGGGCAGGTCACCGCTCTTCCGTCTTTTCGGCTATGCCGGAACGGGCAAGACGACGCTTGCGCGCCATTTTGCCGAGAATGTCGATGGCGATGTGCTGTTTGCGGCCTTCACCGGCAAGGCGGCGCAGGTGCTGCGCTCGCGGGGCGCTTCGAACGCGAAGACCATCCATTCGCTGATCTACCGGCCGCGCGGCGAGGAAGCCGTTGAGGATGAGGAGACCGGCAAGACCTCGATCGCGCCGATGTTCACCATCAACCGGCAGAGCCCCGTCGCCAAGGCGGCGCTGATCATCGTCGACGAATGCTCGATGGTGGACGAGGCGCTCGGCAGGGACCTGATGAGCTTCGGCACGCCGATCCTGGTGCTCGGCGATCCCGGCCAGTTGCCGCCGGTTTCGGGTGGCGGCTATTTCACCAATCAGGATCCCGATTATCTGCTGACGGATATCCACCGCCAGGCCCGCGACAATCCGATCATCAAGCTCGCCATGCAGGTGCGCGAGGGCAACGAGATCATGTATGGCGACTATGGGGCTGCGCAGGTGATCTCGAAGAACGAGGTCAATCAGGCGCTGGTGATGGATGCTGACCAGGTGCTTGTCGGCACCAACCGGACGCGGCGGCGCTATAATCAGCGGCTGCGCGAGCTGAAGGGCTTTTCGGCTGATTATCCGCAGACCGGCGACAAGCTCGTCTGCCTGCGCAACGACCCGGCCAAGGGGCTGCTCAACGGCTCGCTCTGGCAGGTGATGACGTCGTCGAAGGAGACGACGAAGCCGGGGATCAACCTGCTGATCCGCCCAGAAGACGACGACATGGATCGCGGGGCGGCTAAGATCAAGCTGTTGAAGCAGGCCTTCGAGGATGTCGAAGGCGAGATTCCCTGGAATACCCGCAAGCGCTATGACGAGTTCGATTACGGCTATGCGTTGACCGTCCACAAGGCGCAGGGTTCGCAGTGGAACAATGTCGTGCTGTTCGACGAAAGCTGGGCTTTCCGCGATACGCGCGAGCGCTGGCTCTACACGGCGATTACGCGCGCGGCCGAGACGCTGACGATCGTGCGGTAGTTGGACAGGCGTGGCGGCGCCGTTCCTGTTGGGATTTCTCCGTCAGACCTGGACGATGCCGAGCAGTACGGCCTTGGCGATCGCCTGGAAGCGGTTGTTTGCCCGAAACTTCAGGATGATCGCGGATTCGAGCGCCTTTGCCTCGTCATGGGTCAGATCCAATGCCCTGGCGATGCGTTGCGTCGAATAGCCTTCGGCCATCAGCGACAGGCAGCGGCGTTCCTTGTCCGAGAGACCGGCCGGATCGTCGTTGTCGTTCAGCGGCGGCATGTCGCCCTGGGCGTCGAGATCGAGCAGGTCCCCAACCTGCTGGAGCTGGCGGTGCAGGGTGGACATTTCGGCCGTCAGCTCTCGCTTACGGACGCCGAGCGCCTCTCGGAACATCGCTTCGGCTTCGTCCTGCGAGCGGGCGCGGCGCAGCTCGTCCATCAGGTCCTGAATGACGGCGATCGGCATGCCGGTTTCGCGGCAGACGTTGATGACGGCCATGCGCATCACGTCGTCCTGGCCGTAGACGCGCATCAGGCCGATGCGGTTGGCCGAGAGCAGGCCCTTTTCTTCGTAGAAATGTAAGGTCCTGTGGGTGACACCGAATGCATTCGCCATGTCAGCGATGGGCACCGGTCCATCAGGGAGATCCGGCGGCAGCGCGGCAGAAGGCAGGAACCGGTATTTGGACCGGGCCTCCGAAGCGTTGCCGGCGGCAGCAAACATGCGTTTGGAACCGTCTGGCATGAACCCTCCTAGGGCATACTGTTGCACCTCATGCGGTTGCCAGTTGCTTCGACGGCGCTGTGGAGTGGGGTTTCCTCGAGGCGTTCTTGTCGTTGGGTAAGGAAGCAGTACGCGGCGTACTAAACTCGAACCATATTCTTCACGTTATGCGTGAACGGTCTTTTTTGTAAGTGCTAAAAATAATCGTTTTTAAATAGGATAGCAATGAGGGCCGGAATGCCCGGAATGCCGAGAAAAGATAGCCGGATGCCGTTTGCGGGAGCGAAAAGATTTCTTCCAGCTGAACGGGAAATACTCAAAGCGGTACGGATGACATCACGCTGCGTGAAGCATCACAGATTTGCATGCGGCCATCTGCGAATCTCGTTGGCCTTGAGGGCGCCATTGGCATAAAAGCGGAGCACGCCCCGACACCGAATGGATCATCGCCATGCCGACAACGCTTTCCGTGAACCTCAACGCCATCGCCATGCTGCGCAATCGCCGCGACCTGCCGTGGCCGAGCGTCGAAGCGCTGGGTCGTATTGCGCTGAAGGCGGGAGCGAGCGGGCTGACCGTGCATCCGCGCCCGGACCAGCGGCATATCCGCTTTTCCGACCTGCCGGTGATCCGCAACCTGATCGACGACGAGTTTCCGGAAGCCGAGTTCAATATCGAGGGCTATCCGACCGAAGATTTCCTCGAGCTCTGCCGCAGCGCTGCCCCGGAACAGGTGACGCTGGTTCCCGATGATCCCAGCCAGGCGACATCCGACCATGGCTGGAATTTCCGCAAGGACGAAGCCCTGCTCACGGACGTCATTGCCAAGCTGAAGAAAATGGGTACGCGCGTTTCGCTGTTTGCCGATGGCGACGGCGATGTCGAGGCGGTGAAGATCGCCAAGGCGGTCGGCGCCGATCGCATCGAGCTTTACACCGGCCCATACGGCGGCTGCTACGATGCGCCGGAGAGGGTCGGGCCGATCCTCGAAGGGCTTGGAAAGACGGCGGATGCGGCGCTGGCGATCGGTCTCGGCGTCAATGCCGGCCACGATCTGACGGTCGCCAATCTGCCGCCGCTTGTGAAGCGCATTCCGAAGCTCGCCGAAGTCTCGATCGGCCACGGCTTGACGGCGGATGCGCTGGAATACGGCATGGCGGAAACCGTCCGCCGCTTCTGCCGCGCCTGCGGCCAGAAGGTCTGATGCGAAAAGCCCGCCGCGGTGGTGCGCAGCGGGCTCTCCTGCAGCACTCTTTTCCCCTGCAATCAGGCGGTGAGCGCTGCCTTGCGGTCTTCGATGAACTTGCGGAGCGTCTGAGGCTCCTTGCCGGTCAGCGTCGTGAAGTCGCCGCTGAGGCTGTCGAAATTGCCGGCGCGGATATTGGCGTCGGCCGATACCAGCATGTCGACGACGAAGGACGGCAGGCCGGCGCCGGTCAGGCCGCCGGAAAGCTGCTCGTCGGTGACATCGATCACTTCGAGCGGGCGGCCGGTGATGGCGGTGACGGCAGAGGCGACATCGGCGATCGAATAGGACGTCGATCCCGTCAGCGTGTAGGTCTTGTTCTCGGGCTTGCCGACGAGGGCGGCGGCGATGGCGAGGGCGCAGTCTTCACGGGTGATGTAAGGCACCTTGCCGCCTTTGGTCGCCGTGTACCACTTGCCGCCTTCGAGATTATGCGGCAGCGACATCATGAAATTGTCGAAGTACCAGGCGTCACGCAGGATAGTGTAAGGCAGGCCGCTTGCCTTGATGGCGTTCTCGGTGCCGAGATGGTCCGGCGCGAAGGTGACCAGCGATTTGTCCGGCGAGGGCATCGAGGTGTAGGCGATATGCTTGACGCCGGCCTTTGCTGCGGCGTTAACGGCAGCGGTGTGCTGCTTCAGGCGCTGGCCGGGAACGGCGAGCGCATCGGTGCTGATGATGAGAACGGTACCGGCGCCCTCGAAGGCGGAGACGAGACCGGCGGCATCGTCGAAATCGGCCTTGCGGGTGGCGACGCCCTTGGTGGCGAGATCAGCGAGCTTCGACGGATCGCGGGTTGCGGCGATGATCCTGCCGGCCGGAACCTTGTAGGTTTCGAGCAGGTGGTGGACAACGCGCTGGCCGAGCTGGCCGGCCGCGCCGGTGACGAGAATGGTATCGCTCATGGTCTTCCTCTTGGTGGTCTCAAAAAGAGAGTAGCTCTAAAATAGGAATTGACCGCGTTCTGTAAAGAAGGCAGTTTTGGCGCCATACGTTACCAAAAGGGAACCACCCCATGAGCGGCGCGGTCGTCAACCTGAAGAGCAAAGCGGCATCCGGCATTCGCCGCGAGATCGATTTCGGCGAGCTGAATTTCGATAACTGTCCAGTCCGGGACATGATGCAGCAGATCGGCGGGAAGTGGTCGACGCTGATGATCGAGGCGTTGTCGGCGCGGCCTTATCGCTTCGGCGAGCTGCGGCGGAAGATCCCGGATATCTCGCAGCGCATGCTGACGCAGACGCTGCGCGACCTGCAGCGGGACGGCTATATCGAGCGCGAGGTTTTCCCGACCAAGCCGCCGAGCGTCGAATATCGCATCACCGATCTCGGGCGTTCGCTCTATGCGACGATGGCGCCGCTGTTGAACTGGGCGGAAGCGAACCATGATGCGGTTCGCGCCGCCCGTCTCCGCTTCGATGCCGCGGAAGGCTGAGACACGGCTTACTTGCCGCGTCCCTCGGTGAGAAAGAGCAGGAAGGCGAAAGCCGGGAAGCAGAAGCCGATCCAGGCCGTCATCGTCCAGCCGCCCGTTGCATAGGCCCAGCCGCCGAGGGCCGAGCCGATGGCACCCCCTGCAAAGAAGGTTGCCATGAACAGGCCGTTGAGGCGGCTGCGGTGCTCGGCGCTGATCGCATAGATCGCACGCTGGCTGCAGACGAGATTGGTGGTGACACCGAAATCGAGCAGGATTGCCGAAGCTGTTAGCAGGCCGATCGCCAGTGTCGAACCATCCGTTGCGAAATGGCTGACCAGGAACGAGCCCATGCCGAGCAGCATGGCCAGCGTCGAGGCGGCCTTGGTCATGCCGCGATCGGCGAGGCGGCCGGCAATCGGCGAGGCGATCGCACCGGCGGCACCGGCGAGCGCAAAGACGGCGATGCCATTCTGCGTGAAGCCGAAGGCGGGGCTGGCAAGCAGCAGCGGCGTCGTCGTCCAGAACAGGCTGAAGGCGCCGAACATGCCGGCCTGGTAGAGGGCGCGGCGCTGCAGGACCCGCGAGGTGAGCGCAAGGTGGGCCATCGAGGCGAGCAGGGCGCCGTAGCTGAGCTTCGTATGCGGCTTGCGGACCGGCAGGGTGGCGCGCAGCAGCAGGACCAGCAGCACCATGATGACGGCGGTGACGTAATAGACCATGTGCCAGGACGAGGCCTCGGCGACGAAGCTAGCGAAGGGCCGGGCCAGCATGATGCCGCAGAGCAGACCGCTCATGACATTGCCGACGACGCGGCCACGGCTTTCATCCGGCGCCATATGGGCGGCAAAGGGCACGACGACCTGAACGGCGACCGAGGAAAGCCCGATACAGAGCGAGGCGAGCAGGAAGAGCGACGGCGTGGAGGCGAATGAGGCGCCGACGAGGGCGACGGCGGAGGCGGCGATCAGCACCAGGACGAGGCGGCGGTTTTCCAGGAGGTCGCCCAGCGGCACGAGCAGCAGAAGGCCGAGACCGTAGCCGATCTGGGTGAGCGTGACGATCAGGCCGGTGGCGGCCGGGGTGAAGCCGAGATCGGCGCTGATCGGGCCGGCCAGCGGCTGGCCGTAATAGAGGTTGGCGGCGACGAGGCCGCAGGTGGCTGCGAACAGAAATGTCATCAGCGACGAGATTGCCGGGGAGGCGGCCGTCTCGTCCGTTGCCGAGGAAATGCTCATAAGAACTCCAATATGCGGATCTGGGGGAGGATCGGTATAAAAGTCGGTTCAGGCCACCCGTTTCAGGCAGGTGGCGTCAGGTCAGTAATTTCATCGCGGTTTCGGCCACCGCATTCATTTCGGCCGCCGTGCTGCCGGTCTTGCCGACGATGCGCATGCCGTTCATCACGCAGAGCAGGCTGATGGCCGCTGCGGCCGGATTGACGGACGGCGAGATGGAGCCGTCGGCCTGTCCGATGATGATGAGATCAAGGATGAATTCCTCGTTCGACGTGTAGGCATCCTCGATGCGCTTGGCAGCTTCGGCGTCGAAGGTCGAGATTTCATTGGCGCTGCCGACGACGAGGCAGCCGCGGCGGCCGGATTCGCCATGCGAGGAGACGGCGTAGAGGCCGAGCAGGGCTCTGAGCTTGTCGCGCCCGGTTTCGGCGCCCACCATGCTTTCACTGATCTTGCCACGGCGGATGGCCCGGTAGCGGTCGAAGGCGGCGAGAAAGACGCCGCGCTTGTCCTTGAAGGCTTTGTAGACGCTGCCGGATGTCAGCCCCATGGCCTCGGTCAGCTCGCTGATCGAGGTGGCGTGGTAGCCGCGTTCGGAAAACACCAGAAGCGCCTTGTCGAGGGCGGCATCCATATCGAATTCGCGCGGGCGGCCGCGGCTGCGGCTTACATCTTCGGGGGCGAGCGTCGTCATGGCTCACTCAATTAGGAAATGATCGTTTCCAAATCAAGAGAAATTTTTGCGACGCACAAGCGTCAGAGGACCAATCGATTGGCCTTAGAGGTCGAGGACCCAGGTCTGGCCGTTCTCCTCCGGGCCGAACATGCGGTGTCTCTCCTCGGAGACAAGCCTGAATCCGGCCTTCACATAGATGGCGCGAGCCGGGTGGAGGACGTCGTTGGTCCAGAGCGAGATCTGGCGGTAACCCCTTGCTTTGGCGAAGCGGATGCATTCGTTGACCAGCGTCTTTCCAAGTCCGAGGCCGCGGGCGGCCTTGTCGACATAGAGCAGCCGCAGCTTGGCGATGCCATCGCCGCCATTGGTGATCAGGATCGAGCCGATGTTGATGCCGTTGCGCTCGGCGATCCAGCAATATTCCATGGCCGGATCGAAATGCGCCAGGAACTTGCCGGCGACTTCGGCGACGAGGCCTTCGAAGCGCATGTCCCAGCCGTATTCCTCGGTATAGGCCTTGGCCTGGCTCTGGACGATCCAGCCGATATCGCCGGGGCGGTGAGCGCGGATGATCGGGGCGGGAGACTTGGCCTTGGGGTCGAGCAGCGAGCGGATCGTCTGCATGGCGCTAACGACGCTCTGCGGCTCGCCATCTGCCAGTGTCACGAAACGCTCGGCGAGCTGAGCGTTGGAGCGGCGGCCGAACTCTTCGAACTGCTTTTGTCCCTTGTCGGTGACGTGGATGATCTGGCTACGCCGGTCGCTTTCGTCGGCTTTGGTCTCGATCAGGTCTTCTGCACGGAAGCGCTTGAGGATGCGGCTGAGATAGGCGGGGTCGAGCTGCAGATCAGAGGCGAGCGTGGTGGCGCTGATGCCCTTGTGCGAGCCGATCTCGAACAGAACCCGCGCATCGGTCAGCGTGAAGGGCGTATCGAGATAGGCCTTGTTCAGGACGCCGAGGAAGTTGGTGTAGAAGCGGTTGAAGTCGCGGGCGGCTTCGATGAGCACGGAATCAGTCATGGACAAAATCTCCTGTCGAAGATTTTGTCTATTATTTATTTGACTGAGTCAACTAAATGCTCAGGCGGCTTTCTGCTTGCGCTCGTCGCCGATGGAAAAGCCAACGGCGGCCTGGGCGTGGATCGCCGTGGTATCGAAGCCGGGCAGGGGCAGATTGTCGGGATCGAGGATCAGGCAGATCTCAGTGCAGCCGAGAATGATGCTGTCGGCGCCCTTGGCCTTCTCGCGCTCGATGATCTGCATCAGCTTCTGGCGCGAGCTGTCCAGCACCTTGCCGGCGCAGAGCTCGTTGAAGATGATGTCGTGAACGACGGTCCGGTCTTCGGCTTCGGGAACGACGATATCGACGCCGAGGTTCTTCATGCGATCGGCATAGAAGCCATGCTCCATCGTGTAGCGCGTGGCGAGCAGCAGCGGGCGCTTGCGGCCCGCCGCCTTCAGCGAGGCTGCCGTTTCGTCGATGATGTGGATCAGCGGCACGGAGATGCGGGCTGCGACCTTCTCGGCAATCAGATGCATGGTGTTGGTGCAGATGAGGATGCACTCGGCGCCGGCGATCTGAAGCTTGAGGGCCACGTCGCCGAGGCGGCGGGCGGCGCCATCCCAGTCACCGGCCTTCTGCATGGCGACGATGTCTTCGAAGTTGACGGAATGCATCAGCAGTTCGGCCGAGGACAGGCCGCCGCAGCGCTCGCGCACCATCTCGTTGATCATCCGGTAATAGACTGCCGAGCTCTCGAAGCTCATGCCGCCGATCAGGCCGATTGTGCGCATTTCCGTTCTCCCATGTCATGTATTCGATGTGCAAATCATGCCGCACACCGCGCGCCGAATGTTTGCATTGTTTCACCGGTAATGCGACATGGCGCTTCCATTTTGCGATAAAATGAATGATCGTGCAAAAATTGAGCGCATTATGGAGGTCACGCAATGCTTGATGATCGCGACCGCAGGATTCTCGACCTGCTGCAGGCGGATGCCGGGATATCCGTGAGCGAGCTCGCCGAGCGGGTCTCGCTTTCGGTGTCGGCCTGTTCGCGGCGCATCCAGCGGCTGGAGGAGAGCGGCTATATTGCGCGGCGGATCGTCGTGCTCGACCGGGAGAAGATGGGGGTTCCGACCACCGTCTTCGCGCTGATCAAGACCGCGCATCATTCCGACGAATGGATCGAGAGCTTTCGCAAGGCGATCAGCAGCGTGCCGGAGATCGTCGAGGCGCACCGTCTGACGGGCAATCACGATTATATCCTGAAGATCGTCCTGCCGCGGGTCGAGCATTACGATGTCATCTACAAGCAGATCGTCCGCAAGATCGAGCTCTTCGATGTCTCCGCCTCGATCTCGATGGAAATCCTGAAGAGTGGCACGACGATCCCTGTCGGATATGCCGGATAGCTGCAGGGGAGCTATTCGCAAACGTTCATTGAAACTGCCCTGGAAGTGACGACATTAGCGTCGGCTGAATGACGCTAAAGGGGGTTGTCATGAGCGAACATCGCGTCGTCGTTGTCGGCGGCGGTTTCGGCGGGCTGCAGCTCGTCAATGATCTCAAGGGTGCCGGCGCGGCGATCACGCTCGTCGACCGGCGCAACCATCATCTTTTCCAGCCTCTGCTCTATCAGGTCGCCACGACCATCCTGTCGACCTCCGAGATCGCTTGGCCGATCCGTCATCTCTACGGCAATCGTCCCGATGTGACGACGCTGCTCGGCGAAGTCACCGGCGTCGACAGTGCGGCCAAGACCGTCAGCTTACGCAACGGAATGACCTTGCCCTACGATACGCTGGTGCTGGCGACCGGGGCGACGCATGCCTATTTCGGTCGCGACGAATGGGAGCCGGTGGCGCCCGGCCTGAAGACGCTCGAGGATGCGACGACGATCCGCCGGCGCCTGCTGCTGGCCTTCGAGCGCGCCGAGACCGAGACCGATCCCGCCATCCGCGAGGCGCTGCTGACCTTTACGATCGTCGGTGCCGGACCGACAGGCGTCGAGCTTGCCGGCATCATCGCCGAGCTGGCGCACAAGGCGCTGCCGGGCGAATTCCGCAATATCGATACGCGCAAGACCCGCGTCGTGCTCATCGAGGCTGGGCCGCGCGTCTTGCCCGCCTTTGCCGAGGAGCTCTCGGCCTATGCGCAGCGCGAGCTCGAGAAGCTCGGCGTCGAGGTGCATCTGCGTGAGCCGGTGACCAATTGCAGCGCCGACGGCGTGTCGATTGGGGAGAAGTTCATCGCCAGCCGGACGATTGTCTGGGCCGCGGGCGTTGAGGCCTCTGCCGCTGCCAGGTGGCTGGGCGTTGCCGCCGATAGGGCAGGACGCGCCGTGGTCGAGAAGGATTTGACGGCACCGGGGCTGCCTGATGTCTTCGTCATCGGCGATACCGCGCAGGTGATCCAGGCGGATGGAAAACCGGTTCCCGGCATTGCGCCGGCGGCCAAGCAGCAGGGTTCCTATGTGGCGAAGGTCATTCGCGCCAGGATCGCCGGGAGGCAGGCGCCCGCAGCCTTCCGCTATCGGCATCAGGGCAGCCTTGCGACGATCGGCCAGAGTGCGGCGATCATGGATTTCGGCAGGATCAAGCTGAAGGGCTGGCTCGCCTGGTGGGTCTGGGGCATCGCCCACATCTATTTCCTGATCGGAACCCGCTCACGCTTCGCCGTCGCCTGGAGCTGGCTGTGGATTTATCTGAGCGGCCAGCACAGCGCGCGGCTGATCACGCAGAAGGAGACGATGCGGGAGGAGAATTAGGGGCAGATGGGTGACGCCCGAGAAGATCCGGGTATGACGAAAAAGGGGCGCCGGTTGGCGCCCCTTCTTGTTTCATCAGGCCGCCAGCGAGGCGATGTCGATGACGAAGCGGTAGCGGACGTCGCTCTTGAGGACGCGTTCGTAGGCTTCGTTGACCTGCTGGATGTTGATCTTCTCGATCTCGGAGACGATGTTGTGCTCGCCGCAGAAATCCAGCATTTCCTGGGTCTCCTTGATCGAACCGATCATCGAACCGGAGATGCTCTTGCGGCCGGGGATCAGCGAGAAGGCGTGAACCGGGATCGGGTTCTCGGGAGCGCCGACGACGACCATCGAGCCGTTGACCTTGAGCAGGCCGAGATAGGCGTTCCAGTCGATTTCGGCGCTGACCGTGCAGATGATCAGGTCGAAGGTGCCGGCGAGCTTGGTGAAGGTCTCGGCATCGTTCGTCGCGTAGTATTCCTTGGCGCCGAGCTTCAGGCCGTCTTCCTTCTTCGACAGCGACTGCGAGAGGACGGTGATGTCAGCGCCCATGGCGGCGCCGATCTTCACGCCCATATGGCCGAGGCCACCCATGCCGACGATCGCGACCTTCTTGCCGGGGCCGGCATTCCAGTGCTTGAGCGGCGAGTAGAGGGTGATGCCGGCGCAGAGCAGCGGCGCGGAAGCGTCGAGCGGCAGGTTTTCCGGGATCGACAGGACATAGCCTTCCTTGACGACGATCGAGTCGGAATAGCCGCCTTGGGTCGCCGTCTTGCCGTCGGCTTCGACGCTGTTGTAGGTGCCGACGAGGCCGGGCATATACTGCTCGTTGTCGACATCGCGGCTGGCGCAGCCGACGCAGCTGTCGACGAAGCAGCCGACGCCGACGTGGTCGCCAACCTTGAACTTGGTGACGTTGGCGCCGACGGCGGTGACGATGCCGGCGATCTCGTGGCCGGGAACGATCGGGTAGACGGCGTTCTTCCACTCGTTGCGGACGGTATGGATGTCCGAATGGCAGATGCCTGCATATTTGATGTCGATGACGACGTCGTCGGCATTCGGTTCACGGCGTTCAAAGGTGAACGGCGTCAACGGCTTGGATGCGTCGGTAGCGGCATAGCCTCTTGCGATTGGCATGGGGTAGTTCCTTCTTTTCAGGAGGGTGGAAGGGATGGCGGACTATGCCCCGGCTCTCGTCACAAGCGGTATAGCGATCCTGCAAGCTTCTTGTACGATCCTGCAAATCTCCTTGCGCCGAAACGCCATCCGCTCCATGATCTGGCCAAGCGCCTGTGGCGTAACATCAAGAAAACAAATGGTAATGTTATGACGTTACATATTGGCCCCTTCGATGAAATGACATCGATCATTGCCCGTTACGCCAGGAAAGACGGGGATTCCGAGACGGCGATCGAGAACCTGCATGTCTTCAAGGGCAGCTGTCCGACGCGGCTGCAGCACATGGCCTACAAGCCGGGATTCTCGCTGGTGCTGCAGGGAAGCAAGCGGCTGATGGTCGGCTCCGACGTGCATGTCTATGGCGCCGGGCAATATGTGCTGACCTCGCTCGATCTTCCCGTTGCCTCGCATGTGACGCAGGCGACGGCCGATATTCCCTATCTCTGCTTCACGCTGTTCATCGACAGCGAAAAGCTCACCGATCTCCTGTCGAAGACCAGGATCCAGCGCGTGCCGCCATCGCCTGACGATGCCCGCGGTCTGGTGGTCAAGACGGCGCCGCCGGAGCTGCTCGATGCCTCGGCCCGGCTGCTGCGTTTGCTCGATAATCCGCAGGACATTCCGGCGATGGCGCCGCTGATCGAGCAGGAGATATCCTATCGGCTGCTCAGCGGCCCCGATGGTCCGCGGCTGCTCGACATGACGCTTGCCGAAAGCCAGAGCCACAAGGTTGCCCGGGCAGTCGCTTGGCTGCGCACAAATTTCGTCCAGCCGCTGCGCATCGAGGACCTAGCCGACCACGTCAGCATGAGCGCGTCCTCGCTGCATCATCACTTCAAGGCGGTCACGGCGATGACGCCGATGCAATATCAGAAGCAGTTGCGCCTGCATGAGGCGCGCCGGCTGTTGCTGACCGAGCATGTCGATGTCGCGACGGCGGGATACCGCGTCGGCTATCAGAGCCCGTCGCAATTCAGCCGCGAATATAGCCGTCTCTACGGTCTGCCGCCGCTGAAGGACATCGAGGCGATGCGCGGGCAGATGGCCGCCGAGTAGCGCTTTTCTTTTGATGCGCCGCAGCAACGAATTTCGCTTGACGGCGAAAAGCGCCTCGTTCATAACACGCCGCGAACCGTACCGTACGGTACGTATTGGGGAGTGCTTATCGTGTCTGCCGAAACCTTGGAGCCCAGCGAATTTTCGCCGCGTCAGAACGCCGTTCTGGAGCAGGCGTTGCAGCTTCTCGTCGATGGCGGAGAAAAAGCGCTGACGACCTCGGGTGTGGCGCGTGCCGCCAACTGCTCGAAGGAAAGCCTCTACAAGTGGTTTGGTGATCGCGACGGCCTGCTGTCGGCGATGATCGCCTATCAGGCCAGCAAGGTGCGCACCTTCGAGCGCAACGGCGAGCGCCTGACCTCGGCCAGCCTGCACGACCACGTCGTCATCTTTGCCCGCGATCTCCTGGAAGTTCTCGCCGGCGACGTGTCGCTGGCGCTGAACCGCCTGGCGATCGGCCAGTCCCATCGCGACGGCTCCAAGCTCGGCAAGCTGCTGCTCGAACGCGGCCGCCGCCAGATCGACCGCCGCGCCATGGCGCTGATCGATGCCGGCAAGCGGGCAGGGCTATTACGCTTTCATGATGCCGACGAGGCATATCACACGCTTTATGGCCTTGTTGTCTCCGACCTGCATGTGCGCATGCTGCTCGGCGAACCGGGCCTCAAGGATACGGGCCGTCAGGCGGAGAAGGCGGTCACCGCTTTCCTGCGCCTTTACGGCACGGAGAAGGTTCTTGCGGAGATGCCGGCACTCGCCTGATCTCCGCGTCTATCAAACGATGCGACAAGCAAAAGGGAAGGAACTCTACAATGCGCGTCTATTACGATCGTGATGCCGATCTCAACCTGATCAAGTCCAAGAAGGTCGCCATCATCGGCTACGGTTCGCAGGGCCGCGCCCACGCGCTGAACCTGAAGGACAGCGGTGCACAGAACGTCGTCATCGGCCTCAAGGCCGGTTCGCCGACGATCAAGAAGGCCGAAGCCGACGGCTTCAAGGTCATGACCGTTGCCGAAGCTGCCGGCTGGGCCGACCTGATGATGATGGCCACCCCGGACGAACTGCAGGCCGACATCTACAAGGCCGACATCGCCGCCAACATCCGTGACGGCGCTGCGATCGCTTTCGCACACGGCCTCAACATCCACTTCGGCCTCATCGAGCCGAAGGCCTCGGTCGACATCGTCATGATCGCGCCGAAGGGCCCGGGCCACACGGTTCGCGGCGAATACCAGAAGGGCGGCGGCGTTCCCTGCCTCGTTGCCGTTCACCAGAACGCTTCGGGCAACGCTCTTGAACTCGCTCTCTCCTACGCCTGCGGTGTCGGCGGCGGCCGTTCGGGCATCATCGAAACCAACTTCCGCGAAGAGTGCGAAACCGACCTATTCGGCGAACAGGTCGTTCTCTGCGGCGGTCTCGTCGAGCTGATCCGCGCTGGTTTCGAAACCCTGACCGAAGCCGGCTACGCTCCGGAGATGGCCTATTTCGAGTGCCTGCACGAAGTGAAGCTGATTGTCGACCTGATCTATGAAGGCGGTATCGCCAACATGAACTACTCGATCTCGAACACGGCGGAGTGGGGCGAATACGTCACCGGCCCGCGCATCATCACCGCTGAAACCAAGGCTGAAATGAAGCGCGTCCTGCACGACATCCAGACCGGCAAGTTCACGTCCGACTGGATGCAGGAATACCGTGCCGGCGGCTCGCGCTTCAAGGGCATCCGCCGCATGAACGACAGCCACCAGATCGAAGAAGTTGGCGCCAAGCTCCGCGGCATGATGCCGTGGATCGGCAAGAACAAGCTGGTCGACAAGTCGGTCAACTAATCGCTGTTGCGACTGATATTGCGAGAGGCCGGAGCGTAAGCTCCGGCCTTTTTGCTATTTGCGGGCGGTGAGGAAGAGCCAGCGGGTCGGCTTGCCGTCGTAGCCGCCGCCGTCGGCCTCCGATAGCGCAATGTTGCGCCAGCCGCCTGACGTCAGGCACTGCGAGAGCCAATCGGGCGAGAGGTAGTTGTAATAGCGGCCGAAGCCGTCATGTCCCTCGGCTTCGCCGGCCTTGAAGCTGGCATGCAGGGGAGCGCCCGGTTTCAGCGCGCTGTGGATGCGGGAGAAAACGTCGAAAAGTTCCCCGCGGGGAACATGCAGCAGGCTGGCTTCGGCCCAGACGCCGTCGAATTTGCCGGTTGCCTGCAGGTCCTGAAAGCGCATGACGGTCACTGGCCGGCCGATCAGTTTTTCCGCCTGCCTGGCGAGCTCTGCCGATCCATCCGTCGGCGTCACGTCGAAACCCTTTCCCAGCATATAGGCGCTGTCCTGCCCGCCGCCGCAGCCGAGTTCGAGGATTTTTGCGCCCGCCGGGAGTGCGGCGAGGAAGGCGTCGAGGCGTCTTGTTGGCAGACGGCGCTCGCGGGAAGCGTAGGTTTCGGCATTGCCGTCGTAGAAGGCTGAGGTTTCGTCGTTGGACATGCTGGGGACCTCTCCAATAGCAAGAAACCGGGCGAGAGGCCCGGTTTCGAAGGTGGTTTCGTCCGTTGCGGCTAACGCGAGGTCAGGCCGGAATGAGGCGGGTCCAGCCGCGCTCGTCGTTGGTGGTGCCCTTCTGCAGGCCGACGAGCTGCTGGCGCAGGTCGGTGGTCAGCTTGCCGGTCTGGCCGTCGCCGACCAGGAACTCGCCGCCGGCGTGGCGCACGAGGCCGATACCGGCGAGCACGGCGGCCGTGCCGCAGGCGAAGGCTTCCACGAGCTTGCCGCTCTTGGCATCAGCCTGCCATTCGTCGAAGGAATAGGGACGCTGTTCGACGCGCAGGCCCTTTTCCTCGGCAAGCACGATGACCGAAGCGCGGGTGATGCCCGGCAGGATCGTGCCACCGAGCGGCGGGGTGACGACCGTACCGTCGTTCATCACGAAGAAGACGTTCATGCCGCCGAGTTCTTCGACCCAGCGGTGTTCGGCTGCATCGAGGAAGACGACCTGGTCGCATTCCTTCTTTGCGGCTTCGGCCTGGGCCACGAGGCTGGCCGCATAGTTGCCGCCGCACTTCGCTGCACCGGTTCCGCCGGCGGCCGCGCGGGTGTATTCCGTCTCGACCCAGAGCGACACGGCCTTGGCGCCGCCCTTGAAGTAAGCGCCGACGGGCGAGGCGATGATGCAGAAGATATATTCCTGCGCCGGACGAACGCCGAGGAAAGCTTCGTTGGCGAACATGAACGGGCGGAGGTAGAGGCTGGCATCGCCCGAAGGGATCCAGTTCTTGTCGACGCGGACGAGCTCTTCGACGGCCTTCAGGAAAAGATCTTCCGGCACGGCGGGCATTGCCATGCGGGCAGCCGACTGGGCGAAGCGGCGGGCGTTTTCTTCCGGACGGAAGAGAAGGACGCGGCCGTCATCAGCCTTGTAGGCCTTCATGCCCTCAAAGATTTCCTGGGCGTAGTGCAGCACGGCGCTGGCGGGGTCGAGTTCCAGCGGGCGGCGAGCCGTGACCTTAGCCTCGTGCCAGCCCTTGTCGGCTGTCCACTTTGCCAGGACCATGTGATCGGTGAAGACCTTGCCGAATCCGGGTGTTTCGATCGCCTTGATGCGGTCGGCATCGGAGACCGGAGATTTGTGGAATTCGATTGTGATTTCAGGAGAGGGCGACGTCGCGGTCATTGCTGGCACCTTGGTAGTCCATTGAATAATGCGCGGCACACTACTGCTGCCGCACCTGTTTTGGAAAGGTCTGTTTCAGCGAGTTTCGGCATTTCGTCAGCGAATGATGGCCGGATGCGGCGAATGTTCAGGCCAATTCGGCCCGGTTTCCTCATCCGTGCTGCTTTCGAGGGCCAATTCGCCCAAACTTGTCACCGGGACAAGAAAATAGGTCAGTATTGTTGACATAAATTCTGTGCCGTGATGATCTGCCAGCACCACAAAAAGAGACTGAGGAAACCCCGATGCTGAACTGGGATGAAATGTTTGCGACGCGCTCGTCACGCATGCGCGCCTCCGAAATCCGTGAACTGCTGAAACTGCTCGATCAGCCCGATATCATCTCCTTTGCCGGCGGCATTCCGGATCCGGCGCTGTTTCCGGACAAGGAGTTCAAGGCGGCCTATGCCGGGATATTCGATGGCGGCGCGGTCAACTCGGCGCTGCAATATTCGGTCAGCGAAGGCTACAAGCCGCTGCGCGAATGGCTGGTGAAGCAGATGGCCGGTCTCGGTATTCCCTGCGAGGCCGAAAACGTCTTCATCGTCTCCGGTTCGCAGCAGGGCCTCGACTATCTCGGCAAGCTCTTCCTGTCGCCGAAGGATACGGCGCTGGTAACGTGGCCGACCTATCTCGGCGCGCTTCAGGCCTTCAACGCCTATGAGCCGTCCTATGACCAGCTGACGCCAAACGGCAACCGCACGCCGGAGAGCTACAAGGCGGCGGCCACGCAGAACGGCGGCAAGGTGAAATTCGCCTATCTCTCCGCCGACTTCTCCAACCCGACCGGCGAGACCGTCGATCGCGAGGGCCGCGAGAAGGTTCTGGCGCTGGCCGAAGATCTCGATATCGCCATCATCGAGGATGCTGCCTATCAGAATCTGCGTTACGACGGCCAGGCGATTCCGCCGATCTTGTCGCTTGAGATCGCCAAAAAGGGCCATATCAACGATACCCGCACGATCTATTGCGGCAGCTTCTCGAAGACGCTGGCGCCGGGCCTTCGCGTCGGCTTCATCGTCGCCAATGCCCCCGTTATCCGCAAGCTGGTGCTGATGAAGCAGGCGGCAGACCTGCATTCCTCGACGATCAACCAGATTGCCATCGCCGAAGTCGCCGAGCGCGGTTTCGATGCGCAGGTCGCCAAGATCAAGGCTGCCTATAGCCACCGCCGCGATGCGATGCTGGCAGCACTCGCCCGGCATATGCCTGATGGTGTCAGCTGGACGAAACCGGAAGGCGGCATGTTCATCTGGATCACGCTGCCGGAGGGCATGGATGGCGCGGCGCTGCTCGCCAAGTCGATCGAGACCACGCGCGTCGCCTTCGTTCCCGGCAAGGCCTTCTTCGCCGACGGCTCGGGCGCCAACACCATCCGCCTCAGCTTCTCCTGCGCCAACGATCAGATGATCGAGGACGGCATCGGTCGTCTCGGCAAGCTGGTCGCCGGTGAGATCGGCGCGCTTTAGGGCGAATAGTCTGCGTGATTGGTGCGACGCGACCTTTCGTCGGATGCCCGGTTGCATCGACTCGCCTCGCGTTGCATCTTCCCGCCGCTTCGGAAGGTTGAGGAACGACGATGAGCGGGATCAAGGTCAGGATGGCAACTCTGTCTGATGCCGAGTAGCTGGCGAGCCTGATGGCCGAACTGGGTTATCCGACAACCTCCGACAGAATGACCGCCCGAGTTGAGCGGCTGAGCGGCCGTGAGGACCACTCTATATTTGTCGCCGATGAAGACGGTGCAGTTGCCGGAATGATTGGCTTGTCCGTCTCTCCAACGCTCTACCGGGACGATCTTGATGGTGCCATCGTCGCGCTGGTCGTTTCCTCGAACTTCAGGGGAAGAGGCATTGCCGGATTGTTGGTCGCTCATGGCGAGCGCTGGCTCTATGACCGCGGCGCCCGCCTCGCGACGGTGAAACCCAACTCCCGCCGCGAAGACGCGCACCGCCTCTACAAGCGTTGCGGGTATGAACATACCGGGTTGAGATTTACGAAGGTTCTTGAAAGGCTCGGCGGATAGCGGTTCGCCATGTCTCGATAGCGCTGGTCGCACAGGAAATCGGCGCCTAAAAGGCGCCGATCATTCTCTGATTTTTACTGGTTCAGGTGCGGGGCGATCAGTTCGAGATCGGCCTCGCTCAGCCGGTCGCTCGCCGTATTGCGCTGGTGCCAGTAGGGGTAGAGGAGCGGGGGGACGCTGACGTCGTCGAGGCGCTTGCGCTCTTCGGCGGTCAGCTTCAGGTCTGCTGCGGCGAGATTGTCCTTGAACTGCGCTTCCGTGCGGCCGCCGATGATGACCGACGTGACCGTCCTGCGGCCGATCAGCCACGCGAGTGCCACCTGAGCTGCCGAGACGCCGCGGCTTTCGGCGATCGAGACCAGCGTATCGACGATATTCCACAAACGGTTCTCGTCGCGGATCGGCGGCTCGGGCCAGCCGGCGAACTGGCGGGTGCCCTCAGGCGTCGCCTGGTTGCGGCGGTGCTTGCCGGAGAGCAGGCCGGCGGCCAGCGGGCTCCAGACGAGGACGCCGAGGCCCTGGTCGATCGACACGGGCAGCAGCTCATATTCGGCATCGCGGGCTTCCACCGTGTAGTGGATCTGCTGGCTGACGAAGCGCTGGTAGTTATGCTCTCTGGAGACGCCGAGCGCCTTCATGATGTGCCAGCCGGAGAAGTTGGAGCAGCCGATATAGCGGACCTTGCCCTGGCGCACGAGCGTATCGAGCGCTTCCATGGTCTCCTCGACCGGTGTCTGGCCGTCCCATTCATGCAGCTGGTAGAGGTCGATGACATCGGTCTTCATGCGGCGAAGGCTGGCTTCGCAGGCCTCGATCAGGTGCTGGCGCGAGGAGCCGACATCGTTCGGCCCGTCGCCCATGCGGAAGCGGGCCTTGGTGGCGAGCATGACGCCGTTCTTGCGCTTGCCGCCGAGCACTTCGCCGATGATCTCCTCGGAGGCGCCGGCCGAATAGACGTCGGCGGTATCGATCAGGTTGACGCCGGCATCGAGGCAGAGATCGACGAGGCGGCTGGCTTCGGCCACATCCTGGCTGCCTGTCGCCTTCGCCCAGCCGACGCCGCCGAAGGTCATGGTGCCCATGGTCACGGTTGAAATCTTCAGGCCGGAACGGCCAAGCAGACGATATTCCATTATCCTCTCTCCCAAATTTAAACGGAAACGCGCAATCTGCCGCAAACAAATAGCGGCTCGGCGTCATGGTCAAGCGCAGATGGCGGTCTTCGACGCGGCATCTTTAGCCGACTGTCACAATCATGTTATTCGGCCTGTCTATGGAACGGCTAACTTTCACGCTCAGGGATATCACCATGAAGAAGAAGCTCTCCGCTCTCGCTGCGCTGATCGCGGCCGGTCTCGTCTCCGTTTCCGCCCATGCCGGCAACCTGGTGCTCTATACCAGCCAGCCGAACGAAGACGCGCAGGCGACCGTCGACGGCTTCATGGCCGCCAACCCCGATATCAAGGTCGATTGGGTGCGCGACGGCACGCCGAAGATCATGGCCAAGCTGCAGGCCGAGATCGAGGCCGGCAATCCGGTTGCTGACGTTCTGTTGATCGCCGACACCGTGACGCTCGAGCGTCTCAAAGAAGCCGGTAAGCTGATGGCCTACAAGTCGCCGGAAGCCGCCAATTACGATGCGGCGCTCTATGACGCCGACGGCTACTATTATTCGACCAAGCTGATCACCACCGGCATCATGTACAACACCTCGGCCTCGATGAAGCCGACGAGCTGGAGGGACCTGACCAAGCCGGAAGCCAAGGGTCTCGTCACCATGCCGAGCCCGCTGACCTCTGGTGCTGCGCTGATCCATGCACAGACGCTCGCCGGCGTTTCCGGTCTCGGCTGGGATTACTACAAGGCGCTCGCCGATAACGGCGCGACGGCTGCCGGCGGCAACGGCGCCATTCTGAAGGCCGTCGCCTCGGGCGAAAAGGCTTACGGCATGGTCGTCGACTACATGCCGATCCGCGAAAAAGCCAAGGGCGCGCCGGTCGAGTTCGTCTTCCCGGAAGAAGGCGTTTCTGCGGTGACCGAGCCGGTCGGCATCCTCGCCAGCGCCAAAAACGCCGATGCGGCCAAGAAGTTCGTCGACTACGTTCTCTCCGAAAAAGGCCAGGAAGGCTTCCTGAAACTCGGCTATATTCCGGCCCGCAACGGCATGAAGCTGCCGGAAGGCTTTCCGGCGCGCGACAGCATCAAGGTGCTGCCGATCAATGCCGCCGAGGCGCTGAAGAATACGGATCAGGATCTGAAGACCTTCTCGGGTATCTACGGGTCGAATTGATCGAAACCGGATAGTCGATGCAGGGTTACGTTCGTCCGGGAAACAGCCAGCCTGCCTGGCTGTTTCCCTTTATCATTCTGGTGGTGCTTGTTCTGAGCGTCCTGCCGCTGGCGCGGCTGGCGGTGGCAGGCATCGCTGCGCTGTCGAATGGCGGGGCAGGGGCGGTGCTCGGCGACCCGGCGCTCTGGTCGGCGACCTATTATACGCTGGTGACGGCGGTGTTCGGGACCATCATCTCGCTCGTCATCGGCTGCGCTTTCGCCTTCCTGCTGACGCTGACGGATATCCGCGGCAAGGGGCTGATCAGCTTCCTGTTCGTGCTGCCGATGATGATCCCGCCGCAGGTGACGGCGCTTGCCTGGGTGCAGATGTCAGGGCCATCGAGCCCGCTTCTGAAGGCGCTGCATATCGCGCCGCCGCTCGGAACGCCGCAGCCGCTCTACTCGGTCGGCGGCATCGCGCTGCTCTACGGCGTCCAGCATGCGCCGCTCGTCTATCTCGCATTGAGGGCCGGGCTGATGAGCCTGCCGCGCGATGGCGTCGAGGCGGCCAGGCTTTCCGGCGCTTCCAGCCTGCGGGTGTTTCGCGACATCATCGTGCCGCTATCACTGCCCGGTGTCATCGCGGGTGCGGCGATCTCCTTCGTCTCCTGCACCGGCAATTTCGGCATTCCGGCGATCCTCGGCATTCCGGCCTCGATCTATACGCTGCCGACGCTGATCTTCTCGAAATTCTCGGCCTTCACCAGCCGCACTTTCGGGGACGTGGCGCTGCTCTCGGCGATCATCGCGCTGATCTCGGTCGCGGGTCTCGCCATCCAGGAGCGGGCGCTTCGCGGGCGCGATTACCGGGTGCTTGGGCTCTCCGGGGCGACGGCAGCCTTCGAGCTCGGCGGCTGGCGCCACATTTTCACGCCGCTGCTCTGGATCGTGCTGTTCTTCATGCTGGCGGCGCCGTTCTTCGCGCTGGTCGCGGGCGCGCTGGTTCCGGCATACGGCGTGCCGCTGACCTTCAAGACCATGTCCTTTCACGCTTTCTCGGAAATCCTGTTCCGCCAGACGATCACCCGCACTGCCTTCGTCAATTCGCTGTCGCTGGCGGTGGGTGCTGCCCTGTGTCTCCTGGTGGTGACCGTGCTTGCCGCCTATGCGCTCAGCCGGCGGCGGGATCTCTTGGCGCGGCTGGTTTCGAGCGCGATCGAGATACCCTATTCGCTGCCCGGCATCGTCATTGCCGTATCCTTCATTCTGGTCTTTGCGGCGCCGCTGCCGGTTGTCAACGTCACGCTTTACGGCACGGTCTGGATCATTCTCGTTGCTTATCTCTCGAGCTTCTTCGCCGTCAGCCTGAAGCCCGTCGTCAGCGCCTTCCACCAGTTGGATCCGGCGCTGGAAGAGGCTGCGCGTCTTGCGGGAGCCGGCTTCTTCCGGCGGCTTGCCGATATCATCGTGCCGCTGATCGCGCCTGCTGCCGGCGCCTCCGTCATCCTCGTCTTCCTGATTGCCTGCAACGAGCTGACGATTTCGGCGCTGCTCTGGTCGGCGGGGACGCAGACGCTGGGTGTCGCGATCTACAACCTCGACGACAGCGGCAGTTCGGATCTCGCTTCGGCGCTCTCCGTGCTGGTCGTGCTGATGGTCGTTTTCATGATGCTGCTTCTGGAACTGATGGCAAAGCGGCTGCCCAAGGGAGTGGTGCCGTGGCGAAACTGACGCTCAATCAGGTCAGCAAGGATTTCGGCACCGGGCGTGCGGCCGTCAGCGGTCTTTCGCTCGATGTGCGCGACGGCGGCTTTCTGGCGCTGCTCGGCCCCTCAGGCTGCGGCAAGACGACGGTTCTGAGGATGATCGCAGGCTTCGAGACGCCGACGGATGGTTCGATCCATCTCGGCGAGCGGCTGCTTGCCGATGCATCGCAATCGCTGCCGCCGGAGCGGCGCAACATGGCGATGGTCTTCCAGTCCTACGCGCTCTGGCCGCATATGAGCGTTGCCGACAATGCCGGATATCCGCTGAAGGTGCGCGGCGTGAAGGGCGAGGCCTACCGCAGCAAGGTGCGCGAGGCGCTGGCGACGGTGCGGCTCAGCGATTATGCGGACCGGCGCCCCGCAGATCTCTCCGGCGGCCAGAGGCAGCGCGTGGCGCTGGCCCGCTGCCTGGTGACATCGCCCGATGTCGTGCTGCTTGACGAGCCGCTCGCCAATCTCGACCGGCACCTGAAGCAGGAGATGGAAGAGACGTTCCGCGAGTTCCATCAGCGCTCCGGCGCGACGATGATCTATGTGACGCACGACCAGAGCGAGGCGATGGCGCTGGCGACCGACGTTGCCGTGATGTCGGAAGGGCGGCTGCTGCAGGTGGCGGCGCCTGCCGAAATCTATGCGCGGCCGGAGGGGCGGATGGTTGGCGGGTTGATCGGCCGTGGTGCTATCTTGCGTCTTGCATCACCGCTTGGTGATAAGCGCGCGCTTGATTGGGACGTGATGCGTGCGGCGCTGGAGACTACCGGTACGGGCGGTGACATGAGCGATATCCTCGTGCGGCCCGAGGATGTGGTGATCGGCGGGGAGGGCGTTCCCGCTCTCGTCGACAGCGTGCTCTATGAGGGCGAGCGCTATGCGGTGAAGCTGTTGCTTGGCGATGGCCAAGTTCTCCGCGCCTTCAGCCGCGAACGGGTTTCGGGGGGCGATAACGTGATGGTGGCGGTGCGCTCGGCCTGGCGGCTCTGATCGGGCTTCGGCCTTCACGAACGCAATTTTCGCCTGTACCAATGGCGAAGCAGCATGCAAACGGGAATGCCTGATGTCGCTTCGCCTCGCTACCTTCAATGTCGAAAATCTGATGACGCGTTTCGACTTCACCGGCTTTCGCAACCAGCTGCGCCAGGACCGGGTCATTCAGCTCTTCGAGGTGCGCAACGAGGGCGTCTACCAGCAGCTGGAGCAGGCGCGCGTGATCGCGGCGACCGACGATACACGGCAGATGACGGCCTTGGCGATCGCCGATGCCGATGCGGATATCCTCTGCCTGCAGGAAATCGACAACATGGCGGCGCTGCAGGCCTTCGAATACGGCTATCTGTTCCGCATGGTCGGCAATGGTTACCGGCAGAAATATCTGGTCGAGGGCAATGACAGCCGCGGCATCGACGTTGCCGTGCTGATGCGCGAGGAGACGCGCGACGGACGCAAGATCGAGCTTCGCGACATCAAGAGCCATGCGATGCTGACCTATCGCGATCTCGACCTGTTCGACGAGACGCTGGGCCAGAATGCCCATATCGACGACAAGATCTTCAAGCGCGACTGCCTGGAGCTCGACCTCCTGATCGGCGGCGTGCCCTTCACGCTCTATGTCGTGCATTTCAAATCGATGGGCAGTCCGCGCGACGGGCTGGACGGGCGGCAGGCGACGATGCCGGTTCGCCGCGCCGAGGCGCGCGCCGTGCGCCGGATCATTGAGAACCGCTTCGGCGCCGGGGAGACCGCCACGAAGAATTTCGCCATCTGCGGCGACATGAACGACTATCAGGAACGCGTCGACGTGATCGGCACGCGCCGCACCGGCTATCGGTTCGAGCACAAGAACGAGGCCGAGAGCGCGCTCGACGTTTTCAGCCATGACGGTTTTGCCGAGAATGTCATGCGCCGCCGCGACGAAATGGATCGCTGGACGCTCTACCACGCCCGCGGGCCTCAGGAGCAGTGGCTCTGCCAGCTCGATTATATCTGGCTGTCTCCGGCGCTAGCCAGCGTCAATGCCGGGCGCCAGCCCGAAATCATCCGCCACGGCCAGCCTTTCCGCACCGTCTTTCCGCCGGGCCAGGAAGTCGAGCGCTATCCGCGCACCGGCTGGGACAGGCCAAAGGCGTCCGACCATTGCCCTGTAGTCATGACACTGGATTTGACATGAACTCGATATTTTCAGAGGAATTTGCCGGCTGGCCGCCGGAGCAGACCGTATTTCCCGTTGCCAAGATCGACCTTCGCGTTCTCGACGGCGAGCATCCCTACCGGATATCCAGGCGCGACGAGATCGCCGCCAACTGGGAGGCCGAGGTGAAGGCCAATCCGGCGCTTTTCGACGGGCGCATGGTGTTTCAGCACCGGCTGGCATTCGGCGAGGATGGGATCAGGGGGCAGGGATACGTGATCCCGTTCTCGACCTTCATGTACTGGCGGCGCCAACAGGACCGGACGGGCGGCATGCACCTGTTCGCCTATCCTGTCATCGAAGCCTCCGACAATGCGCTGGTGGCGATCCGCATGGGCGCGCATACCGCCAATCCCGGCCAGGTCTATTTCGCTGCGGGTTCGCTGGAGCCCGAGGATATCGCATCCGGCGTCTGCGACCTCGAATTCAACATGCGCCGCGAGGTGCTGGAGGAGACCGGTCTCGATCTCGCCCGCTCGACGCCGGGCAACAGCTACTATGCCAGCCGCTTCCGCCGCACCGTCACCGTCATGCGGCTGTATCGTTTCGATCTGACTGCGGACGAGATCGTCGAGCGGATCGCGGCGCATATGCTGGTGGCCGAAGACAAGGAAATCGCCGGTGCCGTGGCGATCCGCTCGGCCGACCACTCGGCCTATCCGTATAACGTCGCCATGCTGCCGGTCATCGATTGGTATTTTGGTAATCCAGACAAAACCTAAAACCTTGCACTCGTTTCGCCGGTCGGGCAGGTTGGCGGTTCGATGACCGATTCAAGGAGGCCGATGTGGCGCGCAGCTACAGCGTCTACGATGTGTTCACCGACCGCAAGCTCGCCGGCAATCCGCTGGCCGTCATCTTCGACGGCGAGGAGCTGAGCGACGAGGCGATGCAATCGATCGCCCGCGAAACGAATCTGTCGGAGACCGTCTTCGTCCAGAAGTCGGCCAATCCCGCCTATAGCGCCAGGATTCGCATCTTCACGCCGGGCCGAGAGCTGCCTTTTGCCGGTCATCCGACCGTGGGTACCGCGATCGCGCTCGCCGAGCGCACGCATGGCAGCGATGCGACGCTCGATCTCGTCTGCGTGCTGGAAGAAAATGTCGGGCCGGTGCGCTGTGCGGTGCGGCTGCGCGAGGGCGTCGCGAGTTTTGCCGAATTCGATCTGCCGCGCAAATCGCAGCAGATCGCCATGCCGCTCGAGAAGCTCGGTATCGCCAACGCGCTGTCGCTGAAGGTGACGGAGGTCGGATTCGAGAATCACGTTCCATCGATCTGGAGCGCCGGCGTGCCGTTCCTGCTCGTGCCGATCCGTGACGTCGGTGCGGCCCAGCGCATGGAGTTCGATCCGCAGCTTTGGGAAAAGACGGTGCCCTTCGTCGATGGCGCGCTGGCTTCGGCCTATATCTACTGCCGCGGCGGGGTGAACCATTCGGCGAAGTTTCATGCGCGGATGTTTGCGAGCGGAATGGGGATCGTCGAGGACCCGGCGACCGGTTCTGCGGCGGCTGCACTCTCCGGAGCGATTCACCATTTCGACCGTCTGCCTGATGGTCATCATCCGATCACCATCGAACAGGGTGTGGAAATGGGCCGTCCCTCGATTATCCACCTTCACATGGATGTCGAGGCTGGAGCGATCTCAAACGCCCGGATTGGCGGCCAGGCAGTGCGTTTGGCCACGGGTTCGCTCGACCTTTGATTTCATTGCATTTCAGCCATGCAGAAAAAAATCGAAGAATTTTTCGAGGGGCGCTAGACAAGGTCGAATATCCTGTTTATACGCCCCCTCACACCGCGCCGAGAGGCACGGGACACCGAGCGGAAACGCAAGGGAATGGGTGATTAGCTCAGTTGGTAGAGCAGCTGACTCTTAATCAGCGGGTCGTAGGTTCGAGCCCTACATCACCCACCATCTTCTTCTTGAAAAGATTGAAGATAAAGCGCCGCAGCGCCCCACCAGGGGCGCTGCGCTTTTGCGTTTTGGAAGGCCGCTAACGCGGGAATTTGTTGTAGAAAGATTCCGGATCGTAGACGCAGGCGTAGTCGAGAACGCATTGCTTTCCGGTGGCGTCCCTGAGGCTCGTGGTCGCCCATTTGTCGCCCAGCCGGCACTGCGATGGCGGGTGGCGGAAACTGCGGCCGCCGATGCCGATCCGAACGAAGACGGCCGGATTCTGGCGGATGATTTTCGCGAGTTCGTTGCAGGTGTGGTCGCGGGCCTTGACCTCGATGGCATCCAGGGCGAAGGCGGCCGACGGCAAAAGCACCGCGGCGGCGAGTGCGGCGATAACGATCTTCATATGCGGATTCCCTCTCATGCGCGGCGGCAGGAATTGTCTCTGGCCTCCATCATCAGATGGTTGCGTTTTCCGGCCAGACAAGCCCGTCAGCGCGCGATCGCGGTGCGTCTGATGTAGCGGGCGCAGAGAGCCAGCAGGATGACGCTGAAGGCGCAGAATACGCTTCCGCCCGCCGCCTTGTATCCGAGCACGCCAGCGACGCCGCCAAGCAGGAAAAACAGCACTGTCGCAGCATGCAACGTCAGGCGGCGGACGATCTGCGGGCGCTCGGGTGCGGCCTTGCCGCCGATCAGCAGCGCGAGACCGACGCCGATATCTGTGGCGATGCCGGAAACATGGGTGGTGCGCACGCGGCTGCCGGAGATACGTGTCGATGCAGCGTTCTGGATGCCCATGGTGAAGCTGAGGAGCCCGGCGATGGTGATGCCGTTCGCGGCCGGTCCGGCGCTGCCGGCATAGAGCCCCACGGCGAGCAATAGCGCTGCTTCGGAGAGCAGCGTCAGGGCATAGATATTGGCAAGCCGCCGCTGCTTGCCGATCTCGATGAAGAGCGAGGCGCTGAAGGCACCGAGAACGAACATCACGACAATCATCAGGAAGGCGAGAGCAGCGCTGAACTCGCGGACCGACATGTGATCGGAGATCATCGAGACATTGCCGGTCATGTTGGCGGAGAAATAGCCGAAGGCGAGGAAGCCCGCGCTGTTGACGCCGCCCGCCACAAAGGCGAGCACGGCTGCGAGAAGAAGATCGATCTTGGATGTGCGGCTATCGCCTTCGTGGACCAGCATATCGGGGAAGCTCGCTGAAACGCCTTGAGAGCCCTCAGTCAGCCGTGAGTCTGCGATTGGCGCAAGCCGTGAAAATCATGGGGCAGATCAGGCGAAGATCCGCGCATCGGCGCGGGCGGCGTCTTCCTGGCGGTATTCCCAGCCATCAGGGGTGATGCGGCGCCAGGTGGGCCGTCCATCGCTCGTATAGCTGCCGTCGATCGATTTGCGGGGCGGGAAGGGCGCGGCACACTGGTGCCAGATATAGCTGTTCGGCGGTGGTGGATTCAAAAACCTGGTCAATCGCTTCAACATGGCGAACCCCGAGGGTGGTGAGGCCCGCCGCGTTAGGGGTGAGGCGGGCCTTTGAACAGGAGGACATACGCAAAACTGACGCCTCGTCATGGTTGTAGCATTGATGTCGGAAAATCCAGCGTGACACGGGCGTGACATTGGCATTTGCGCGGTTACGTTGAATAAATCGTAGCGAAGCTGCGGCCGCTATTGATTTCGGCACAGTTGGTAACATCTTCATCCCATTGCCAGTTTCGACACAGGGGATATCAATGCCGAAGTCCGCCCTCGCTTTTGTCTGCCTTTCCGCTCTTCTTTTGTCCTCCTGCGGGAATACCGCCTGGGGTCTGAAGAAGGACGGCCAGGATGCGAGCCATGCCATGGACAATGCCACGCATCGCGTTCTCTCGGCCGGTGCCAAGAAGTAGCGCCGCCCGGCCTGCAGGCGGCGCCTTTCGGGCTGCCGCCTAGCGCATCGGCTGCGGCGTCGGCGCGCTGATGGTGCTCTTCGACGAGAACAGCACGAAGGCAAACAGCAGCACGCCCACAAAGACGATCAGCGAGGAGACGGCGACGAGCGGTTCCATCGCCATATTGCCTTCGAGCATCATGTAGAGCGACGGCACCATGATCACGACGCCGGCCGTATAGATGTAATACTGGATCATCGCGATACGGCGCTCGGCCTTGGCCGGGTTCAGCGCGTAATAGACGCCGAACAGCGCCATGCTGACCCATCCCAAGAGATTACAGTGCGCATGCGCGCCGATCACCGTATGATCTTCCGATATCGCCATCTTCAGCCCGATGCCGATACCGATGATGAAGAAGATGATCGCGGTTTTGAAGTAAAGTTCAGCTAGACGTGGCATGATATTTCCCCTCCGTTCGTCTGCAATCAAGACTAGCACTTGTTGCGATCCGGGAAAATGCATGCTTTTCTATGAGGAGCTGCTGACGTTTCTTTCCATAAAAAGAAACCCCGCCGGGGGCGGGGCAGCTGGGGAAGTGAGAGTAAAGCGATCTCCATCGCACGATATGAAATAGGGCGGCACGCTTTGCCGGCTACCCCTCATGAGCAGAAATTCCGTGTCCGGTTATGGTTAATTTTTTAACTATATCGGCAGTAGGGTGGAACGGAAGCGAGCTGCTTGCCGTTGTGGCAGCGAACTGGAGGAAACGATGATCTTCAAAATCTTTGCTGCCAAACCCGAAGTCGAAACCGCCGACACCGGCACCTTTGCCGATGGGCATTTCGAAACCCAGCGCATCGACGTCAGCAGCCGGCGTGATGGCCGTTACCGTTCCTCGCACGAGCGTGACTATGGTCCGGGACGCAAGATTGCCGAGGTTCCGCTCGGTCTCGCCTGATCGTCAGGCGGTCTTTTCCGTCAGTGCCCGGAAGGCGAATTTCCGGTTGCACTCACATCTGATGATATAGGTCTCCTGAAAATTGGAGGCCTTTTCCTCGAAGAAGCCGCGCGGCATCTCGTCGATCAGAAATGCCGGATGCTTGCGCGTCGGGTGATCGTCCTCAGAGACCTCTGCGATACCGGTATTGCCGCATTGCGGGCAGGTTAGCTTCTTCGAAAAGCGGTCGCGTGCGGCCATTTCATTTCCTTCCAGATTCACCCGGTCATACAGGCGAACGGCTTTCCAGGAAAGCCGCTCAGGGTGCTGGCGTCTCGATATGCTGTGGTTTCGGCGTCGATCCCGTCGTTGCCGGATCGGGTCCGGGCGATATGGCGACCGTGCCTGCAATGATGACCGCGACAATGGCGCCGGCGATCCCGAAGGTCCAGATCAGCCAGCTGCGGCGCTCCTGCTCGTAGATACGCTGTTCCTCCTCGGCGGGAGAAATATAGGGTTGCCGGCCCTCGGTCCTGTTTTTGTCAGCCATGAAAACTCCGTGCTTTTAGGGGGAACAGGCCGATGCCCGGATTGTTCCCGCCACGGAGCTTCAAAACCGGCTCAGTCGGTGGCGACCGTCGTGACCGCAGGCGCCTGGTTGTCGGAGGAGACGACGGCCGTCGGCAGCGGCGTCCCGCGCTTGCGTTCGCGCACCAGAGTCAGCAGGCCGGAGCAGATGATCAGCGCGATGCCGCCTGCCATCGGCAGGTCGATCGTGTCGTCGAAGATCAGGTAGCCGAAGGCGATCGCCCAGATCATCTGGCTATATTGCGGCGGGGCCACGAGATTGGCCGGAGCGAGGCGGGCGGCGGTCATCAGCAGCACGTTGCCGATCGCGCCGAGAATGCCGTAGCTCGCAATGAAGAACCATTCGCGTGCCGTTGGGATGGCGATGTTGGAGACCATCAACAGACCGCTGACGATCAGTGTGCCCAGGAGGCCTGCGCCATAGAGCGACAGGCGCTTTTCCGCCGGACCCATGGCGCGCAGGATGACGATCGAAATCGCGGCGCTGATGCCGCCGATCGCGGCTGCCAGATGGCCGACGGAGAGTTCGCGAAAGCCCGGGCGCAGCACGATCAGCACGCCGATGAAGCCGACGATGACTGCCGTCCAGCGCTGCCAGCGGACATCTTCTTTCAGGAAGATCACCGAGAGGATGGTGACGAAGGAGGGGAGCAGGAACAGCAGGCAGAAGGCTTCCGCCATCGGCAGCTTGGTGAAGGTGATGATCGAGGCGATGGCGCCGATCGCGCCGCAGGCAAAGCGCAGCATCCAGAGAGTGCGGTTCGAGGTCTTTACCAGATCCGTCCAGCTGTCATCCTTGCCCTTGATGAAGGGGAGGACAACGATGCCGAAAGCGCAGCCGAGAAAGGCAATCTGATAGGCGGGGATCGCACCGTGGAGGATCTTGATCGACGCGTCGCTGAAGGCAAAGACGGCGTAGGCCGCGAACGCGACGAGGACGCCGCGAAGCGGCGAGGCAGAGGAGGGCATGACATAGAATCGCGTGAGAGGGATCGCAGCCTTCCATACGCGGGAAATGCCGCCCCAGGCAGGGGCGGCGGCGAATAGCTGCCATGCCGTTTCGGCGGTGCTGTCTGCGCTCAGCGGGCCTCGCTGCGCAGCTGGGCGCCATATTCGCGGTAGATGCTCAGGCAGTCGGTATAGCTCAGCGTGCCGTTATCGCCATAGACGATATGGACGCTCGAGGCGTCGGTTGCGGCTTGCTCGACGACGAAGAGAATGGCGTCGCCGAGCGATTTGCCCTTGATCGGCAGGTCGCTGCCATCTTCCTTGGTCATTCCTTCGACGGTGGCTGCAATCTTGCGATGGCTGAAAACGGCGCGTCGGTCTTCCGGCGTCATGAAAATGTCCTCAATCGAAAAGGGGGCGATTTGCCCTTACGATCGATGAAACGCCCGGCGGGGCATTTTGTGCCAAAGAGAGTGAACCGATCACGCAAGATTTGACCTTTCCGAAGCCGGATAACGGGCGTATGCACGGTCATCCCCTTTTTGCCGGCCGGTCCGCCCCGGGCCATCCACCGCCGGCGCCACGGAATCGCAATCGCATTGGCTTCTCGATGACCCCGGCTGACATCACAGACAAGATCGACGACGCGGCAAGCGCCCGCCAGGCGAAGATCGTCGCGCTGGTGGTTGCCGTTTCCTTCTTCATGCAGATCCTCGACGGCACGATCGTCGCCACGTCGCTGCCGCAGATGGCGGCAAGCTTCGGGGTGCAGCCGGTGTCTATGAGCATCGGCATCACCGTCTACATGCTGACCGGCTCCGCCTTCATTCCGCTGTCTGGATGGCTCGGCGACCGCTTCGGCGCGCGGCGTATCTTCCTGATTTCGATCGCCGTCTTTACCGGCGCCTCGTTGCTTTGCGGCCTTTCCGGCAGCCTGACGCAGTTCATCATCGCCCGCGCCATCCAGGGCGCAGGCAGCGCGCTGATGACGCCGGTCGGGCGGATCATTGTGCTGAAGAACGCGCGGAAATCCGAACTGGTCCAGGCGATCGCGCTGATCACCTGGCCGGCGCTGACGGCGCCGGTCGTCGGCCCTGTGCTCGGCGGGTTCATCACCACCTATGCCAGCTGGCACTGGAACTTCCTGATCAACATTCCGATCGGCCTGATCGGTCTCTTCCTGGTGATGCGCTTCGTGCCGGAGCAGAAGGAAGAGGAAGCAGGCAGGCTTGATATCCTTGGCTTCATCCTCAGCGCTCTGGGCTTGACGCTGCTGCTGACGGCGCTGGAGATTTCGGTCAAATGGCATGGCGGGATGCTGCCCGTCGCCGCGATGTTCGCCGGCGGCGTGCTGTTTTCCTACCTCGCGACGCGCCACTTCCTCGTTGCGCAAAACCCGCTGCTCGATCTGTCCGCCTTCAAGGTGCAGACCTTCGCGCTCTCGACGCTCTATGCCGGAACGGCCTGCCGCGTGGCGATCAATGCGACGCCGTTTCTGCTGCCGCTGCTTTTCCAGCTCGGGTTCGGGATGAGCTCGATTGCGGCGAGCGCCTACCTGCTCGTCTACTTCCTCGGCAATCTCGGGATGAAGACGGTGACGACGCCGCTGCTGGCGATCTTCGGCTTCCGCAACGTGCTGGTGTTCAACGGCCTGATCGCGGCGGGCTCGATCATCGTCTGCGGTTTCTTCACCGAGAGCACGCCGCAGGTGCTGATCTATGCCATGCTGTTCATCGCCGGTCTGTCGCGCTCGATGGAATTCACTGCGCTCAATACGCTGGCCTTTGCCGATATCAATTCGGCGCAGCGCAGCTCCGCCTCGACACTGTCGAGCATGCTGCAGCAGGTATCGCTGCTGCTCGGTGTTGCTGTCGCAGCGGCAGCACTCAACATTTCGGCGGCCTTCCGTGCAGCGCCGGAGCCGGAGCTTTCGGACTTCCGCTGGGCGTTTCTGACCGTCGGGCTGATCGGCATCGTGTCCTGCCTGCGGTTTGCCAAGCTGCCGCCGGAGGCGGGTGCCGAGGTTTCGAAGCACCGGCGATACTCAAAAAAAGTCTGATTGCGATGGAACCATTTGGACTTACCGGCGTTTATCGCGCGGGTTAGTGCGTCCTCTTGTGTCTTTTCATTCTTAATCGCGCCTTGGCGGATACTACCGCAAGGTGAAGGTACATTGCAGATGGTGTCGTTTGAAATTCGACGGTCGATATATTTCCGGGGACGGGGCGGATTTGCTGCTGTTTGCGCACGATGACCGATACAATACGACAATCCAGAGCAGACGATTCGGCCGCCAGGCAGCCACGTTGCTGCGAGGCAGAGTCCGGAGGCGGAATGGGTGACGACACGGTCGATGCGGGCAAGACGATCCGCATCCTCTACATCGATGACGACGATGCGCTCGCAATGCTGATGCGCCGCAATCTGTCCAGGCGCGGTTTTACCGTCGAATGGGCGGAAGACGGCGCGACAGGGCTGAAGCGTGTTGCCGAAGGCGGCATCGATGCGGTTATCCTCGATCACTTCCTCAAGGCCGAAACCGGGCTCGACATCCTGCCGAAGCTGATGGAACTGCCGGATCATCCGCCCGTCATCTACGCCACCGCGTCCGGTGATACGAGCGTTGCCGTCGCCGCCCTGAAGGCGGGGGCTGACGATTACGTTTTGAAGGGCATCTCGCACGACTATTTCGATCTTCTGGCCGCCGCCCTCGAACAGGGGCTGGAGCGGGCACGCTTCCGCCGCGAGACGGCGCAGGCGCAGGAAGTGATCCGCCAGCAGCGTGACCATGCCGAAATGCTGCTCGCCGAAGTCAATCACCGCATCGCCAACAGCCTCGGCCTCGTCGGCGCGCTGATCCGCATGCAGTCGTCGATGACGACGGACCAGGTGGCGATCGACGCGCTGCAGGAAACGCAGATGCGCATCAACGCGATCGCCAGCGTCCACCGCCGCCTATATACCAACCGCCAGGTCGGTACTGTGCAGATCGACGAATATCTCGGCAGCCTGCTGACCGAGCTCGAGGCGTCGATGCGCGACGACAAGCGGCCGCACCGGGTGGTGCTGGCGGCAAAGCCGGTCAATCTGGCGACCGACAAGGTCATCACGCTCGGCCTCATCGTCAGCGAGCTCGTCACCAATGCCTTCAAATACGCCTATGGCGACGGCATCGAGGGCGAGGTTCGCGTCATCATCGACCAGACCGACGATCTCCTGCGCGTCATCGTCGAGGATGATGGTGCCGGTTTCGATCATGCCGGTCCGGCAAAGGGCACGGGTCTCGGCACGAAGATCCTGACGGCGATGGCCGCTAGCCTGAAATCCGAGCTCGGCTACGACAGGGAACATCGTGGCACGCGGGCAACGCTTGTCTTCTCGATCGGCTGAGCGGCTGACGAAGCGCCGGGGAGGGACGCTTGGCTAAAATCTGTACGCCTGACGAGGTGCTGCGCTTCTGGCTGGAAGAATGTGGCCGTGACATGTGGTTCCGGTCGTCGCTGGCGCTGGACGAGCAGATCATGGCGCGGTTTCGCGACACGCATCTGACGCTTGCCGGCGGCGGCGTCGAGACGTGGCGGGCGACGCCCGAGCAGCGTCTGGCCGCGATCATCGTCCTCGACCAGTTTCCCCGCAATATCTACCGCGCCACGCCGCTTGCCTTCGCGACCGATGCGCTGGCACTGCGGGAGGCGAAGCTCGCGATCGAGGCGGGCGCGGACAAGGCGATTGCGGCGGCGCATCGCTGCTTTTTCTACATGCCATTCGAGCATTCAGAAGTGCGGGCCGAGCAGGATCGCTCGGTGGCGCTGTTCGAAGAGCTGGGTGACGCCGAATATGCCGATTACGCGCGGCGTCACCGCGAGGTGATCGTCAAGTACGGGCGCTTTCCGCATCGCAATGCGATCGTCGGGCGCAGTTCGAGCGAGGCGGAGCTCGCCTATCTCGCGCAGCCCGGCTCCGGCTTCTGACCGGGCATTTTCACATCCGCCTTTCTGTCGCCTTTCTTTGCGATAAGAAGCGGCCTCATTGATTGATAGAATCCTGCGGGGATATTTTGCGGCCCATTCATTTCCTGCTCCGAAGCCTCGTTCTGGTGATGCTGACGATTGCGACGCTGGCACAATCCGCCGGTGTGCCGATGGCGCAGGTCGCCCAGCCAGCCGCACCGGCACCCGCCGCGCAACCGGCGCCAGCACCGGCAGCCCCGCCTGCAGCCGCTCCTGCTCCAGCAGCCGCGGCTCCAGCAGCCGCTGCGCCGCAGGCTGACGCTCCGCTTGCCAATAGCGGGCTCGAACAGGCTCTGAAGGATATCGAGGGCGCCAAGAAGAAGCTTGCCGCCTATCAGGAAAGCGCCAAGACCAATGCCGGCGATGACGACGCGCTGGTGACGCTTGCCGGTCAGGTCGATGAGCTTGGCCGCGGTGTGATCGCGACATCCGTCGGTCTTCGCCCGCGTTTCGATCAGATCAAGAACCGCCTGGCCGAGATCGGCGAGCCGCCGAAGGACGGGCAACCGCCGGAAGCCGAGATCGTCACCAACGAGCGCAATGCGCTGACGGCCGAGCGGTCGCAGATCAACGCGGTGACCGGCGATGCCGAAAACCTCTCGATGGCGATCAACAAGCTGACCAATCAGGTCGCCGAGACCCGCCGCCGGCTGTTTGCCGCGACGCTATTGCGCCGGACCGATGTTTCGATGTCGGTGCTCGACGATGCCGGGAGTTCGTTCCTGGTCGAAGTCGGGAAATTCAATGACGCGCTGACAAGTTGGCTGGTCTTCGTCTGGAAGTTCAAGAGCCTGCCGATGTTTACGGCGCTGTTCCTGTCGCTGGCGACCGCGCTCATCCTGCTTTCCGGCGGCTACCGGATTTTCGGCCGGTATCTGAGGCGCGACGACAGCATCGAGCAGCCGAGCTATATCAGCCGCCTGTCGATCGCCTTCTGGGCGACCGTCATCCGCACCTCGTCGCTCGTCGTGCTGCTCGTCACCTCCTATTTCTTCCTCGACAGTTTCAATGTGCTGAGGCCCGACATCGCGCCTGTTGTCGCGGCGCTGTTTGCGGCGATCGGGCTCATCTATTTCGTGCGGCGCTTCACCAATGCCGTCTTTGCGCCGGGTGAGCCGCACTGGCGCCTGGTGCGCCTCTCCAATCGCGGCGCGCAGTCGATCGGCGCCTGCCTGCTGGCAATGGCGATCGTCAACGCGCTCGACTATTTCTTCGGCAGCATCGGTGAGGCGATGGGATCGCCGCTGGTGCTGACGGTGGTTCGCAGCCTGATTGCGTCGATGATCATCGGCCTGATCCTGATTGCCGCCTCCTTCGGCCGCCCGATGCTGGCCCGCAGCGGCGATCCGGATGCGCCCGGCCGCCGCTGGCCGCGCGGCATGGCGATCATCCTTCGGGTGCTCGGTGCCGGCCTGATCATCACGGCGCTGACGGGCTATGTCGGTCTGGCGCGTTTCGTCGCCACGCAGCTGATCATCACCGGCGCCATCGTCGTCACCACCTATATCGGCCTCCTGTCGGGCAAGGCGATCTCGAAGACCGAGACCTTTGGCGAGACCTTCATCGGCCGCTTCCTGATGCAGCGTTTCAAGCTTGGTCCTGTTGCCGTCGACCAGGCGGGGCTTGCCGTTGGTCTGGCGATCTACGCCGTGGCGCTGATGACCGGCATTCCGCTGGTGCTGCTGCTCTGGGGCTTCCACATCCAGGATCTGCAACAGATCGCCTACCGGCTGTTCACCGAGGTTCGTCTCGGCGGCATCAGCATCTCGCTGGTCGGCATCTTCACAGGCATCCTGCTCTTTGCCGGCGGTTATCTCGTCACGCGCTGGATCCAACGCTGGCTCGACGGCAATGTCATGGCGCGCAGCCACGTTGATCTCGGCGTGCGCAATTCGGTCAAGACGGGCATCGGCTATCTCGGCGTCGGCGTTGCCGCCATCATCGGTGTTTCCGCTGCCGGTATCGACCTGTCGAGCTTCGCGCTCGTCGCCTCGGCCCTGTCGGTCGGTATCGGTTTTGGCCTGCAGAATATCGTTTCGAATTTCGTCTCCGGTCTGATCCTGCTGGTCGAGCGTCCCTTCAAGGTCGGCGACCACGTTGTATCGGGAACGGCCGAAGGTATCGTCACCCGCATCTCGGTGCGCGCGACCGAGATCGAGACCTTCCGCAAGCAGTCGATCATCGTGCCGAACTCGGAGCTGATCAACGCGGCGGTCGGCAACTGGACGCATCGCAACAAGGTCGGCCGTTCGGAGATTCCGGTATCCGTCAGCTACGATGCCGATCCGCAGAAGGTGATGGATATCCTGCTTGAGCTCGTCAACGCCGTGCCGCAGGTGCTGCGCAATCCCGAGCCGCATGTCGAGTTCCTGCGCTTCGGCACCTATTCGCTGGATTTCGAACTGCGCTTCATGCTGGCCGATATGGGCGATGGCCTGAAGGTGCGCAACGGGCTGCGCATCGCCATCCTGCGGCGCTTCCGCGAGGAGGGGATCGAGATCCCGCTGCCGCAGAGCGACATCACCTATCATCGCGACAATGCGGCGCCGCCGCTCATCCAGGCGAAGGACGAGCCGGAAGAAAATCCTAAGGATAACGAGGCAAAGGAAGAGGGCGGCCAAGTACGCCAGTTGCGCGGCAAGACAGCCGATGGCAAGCTCAAGGGCTAAGGGCCTTATTCAGCGGCCGTTCACGGGCGGCCGGCTATAAGGTTCGGGTAATCGGGTTTTCGCTGCTGGGGGCAGCAGCGCCGATATGCTCCTGGGGAGGGCGCGTCAACGCGCCGTTACGAATGGCAAGACTTGCCGCCGGACTGCTTCTTTTCCTCTTCGCCGCCTGGGGCGCATCAGCGGCGACCATCACCAATACAGACCCAGCCGCGGTCGTTCTCGTCATCACCGAGGGCGGCAACAAGGTGGAGATCGTCGTCGATAGCGGCGCTTCCGAAAACCTCTGCGCATCCGGCTGTTTCATGACGACGCCCGACGGCGATCGCATCGGCCTCGATGGCGGCGAGACGATCGAGATCGTCAAGGGTTCGGCGATCATCAAGTAAAGCGCCGGCGCCCGGAACGGGGTTGTGGCGCATTGCGCCCTGCGCAGCCCGTGCGGGCGCTTGAGCATAATCTTTTAAGCATAAGCAAAAGAAGGTATCGGGCGGGCGCTGCAAGAACTTCCGGGCTGTTTTCCGGGGCGTTCGATTAATAATTATTCAAATGAATTGATATATCTGTCCCATCGAGGGGCTCATTTTCATTCAAAGGTTTGCTATGTCGTTTTTAGGTATTTCGGGAATGCAATATTCCGGCGAAATGTTTGCGGGTGCGCGTATTATTCTTGCCGAGGATTCCAACGTCTTCACGTCGATGGTCAGCAAGCGGCTTAAGGAGCTGTTCGACATCACGGTCGAAGTATGCCGTGACTTCGAGGAGCTGCAGCTCGCCTACGACAAGTCGTCCGATCCGATCACGCTGGCGATCTCCAATATCAACCTGCCGGGCGCCGAAAAGGGCGAGGCACTGGAATATCTGGTCGATCTCAGCATTCCGACCATCGTCTTCACCGGCACGTTCAACGAGACCCTGCGTGACGAGCTGATGGCCAAGGACATTGTCGACTATATCCTCAAGGACAATGTCTTCGCCGTCGATCTCCTGTCGGAATCGATCTGCCGCTTCCTCACCAACAAGCGCCATCACGTGCTGATCGTCGATGACAGCGCGACGGCCCGCGCGCTACTCTCCAGCCGCCTGAAGCGCTATAATTTCCGCGTCAGCGTTGCCGAAAGCGGCGCCAAGGCGCTCGAAATCCTCAAGGCCAATCGCGACATCGGCCTGATGGTCACCGATTACAACATGCCCGATATCGACGGCTTCGAGCTGACGCGCCGAATCCGCGCCAATATCGGCTCGCATGAACTGCGCATCATCGGCGTTTCCTCGTCTTCGAACCGGCTGCTTTCGGCCCGCTTCCTGAAGGCCGGCGGGAACGATTTCATGCTGCGCCCGTTCATCGACGAGGAGTTCTATTGCCGCGTCAATCAGAACCTCGACACTTTGCTGCAGATCAAGACGATGAAGCGAGAGCGAGCGGTTGCATAGTTCGACAATCTTCCATGACGGATTGTGGAGGGCCCCCGGATGAACGAGGGCCCTGCTTCCGTTGTTAAGAGAAGTCGAATTTTTGCAATTTCAGGTTATTTTAGAGCCCGCTTGGCTCTTCACCCAATTGGGTGTGTCCGCTATCGTCCGAGCCGTTGTGGAAAGAGTCGATTCGACTCTCTCTTGCAGCACGGGGAGTAGGGGACTGAATGGCTTTCCAGGCGGATTTCAATCGGGACAGTTCTGCGCCGCGTTTCGGCGGCCATAAGATACTGCTGGTTGAAGATTCCCGCATGTTTTCCGCGGTTTTGTGCCATCGCTTCCAGACGGAGCTCGGCCTGAACGTCAAAGCCTGTCCTTCGCTCAAGGCGCTGCAGGAGGCGCTGGCCCAGGATTCGCATGGCTATACGATGGCCGTCGTCGATCTCAATCTGCCGGATGCGCCCTATGGCGAGGCGCTGGACTGCGCGATCGAGCACAAGATCCCGGCGATCGTTTTTACCGCGACATTCGACCTCGAGACGCGCAACAGGATCATGGAGCGCAATGTCATCGACTATGTGCTCAAGGACAATGAATTCGCGCTCGACAATCTGGTCTCGACCGTCCGCCGGGCGATCACCAATCGCAAGACGCGGGTGCTTGTCGTCGATGACGTCGCTTCGGCGCGTCAAGTGCTGGTCGATCTCCTGACGGCGCAGCAATATATGGTGGTCGAAGCCAATTCCGGGCTGGAGGCGCTGGCGGCGCTGGAAGCCTATAGCGACATCGAGCTCGTCGTTACCGATCATCATATGCCCGATATGAGCGGCTACGAGCTGACGCGGCGCATTCGTCACCGTTTCGGTTCCGACAAGATCCGGGTGATCGGCGTGTCCTCGTCCAGCGACAGGATGCTCTCGGCGAGTTTCCTGAAGGCCGGGGCGAGCGATTTCGTCTACCGGCCCTTCGTGGCCGAGGAGCTGCAGTGCCGTATCGCCAACAATGTCGAGACGCTGACGCAGATGAAGCAGTTACGCGCTGCCGCCGCCTGCGATTATCTGACGGGTCTCTATAACCGGCGCTATTTCTACGATTACGGCCCGAAGGTCGTGAACGAATGTCTGCGGCAGAAGTCGGCGAGCTCGGTCGCCATTCTCGACATCGACCATTTCAAGCGGCTGAACGACACCTATGGTCACGAGATCGGCGACAAGGTGCTGATCGCGGTCGCCGCGCGGCTGGCGACGATCTTCGAGGGCAGCGACAATCTTCTGTCGCGCCTCGGCGGCGAGGAATTCGCCATTCTCTTCCCGATGATGGATTCGCAGGCGGCGACGAAGCTTTGCGACGAGGTCCGCTCGGATCTGTCGCGGCTCAAGGTTTCGGCCGACGACGAGGAGCTGTCGGTGACGGTCTCCATCGGCGTTGCCGAAATTGCCGGCTACGAGACCTTCGAAAACTATCTGAACGCTGCGGACCAGTTCCTCTACATGGCCAAGCACAAGGGCCGGAACATGGTCTATTCGGATGCCCGCATGACGGAAGAAGCGGCGCAATAGGCGCCGCTCCGAATGTCCAATCCCGCTATTTTCAGGCTGCCAGCGCCTGGCGCGCGGTTGCCATGGTCATCTTGCGTTCGGCACGCTCCTGCTGGGGCGAGCGGTTGTAGAGTTCGCGATAACACTTGGAGAAGTGCGAGGCGGAGACAAAGCCACAGGCGACGGCCACTTCGACGACAGGCATCGACGACTGCACCAGGAGATGGCGGGCGCGGTCGAGGCGGATTTCGAGATAGTAGCGGGCAGGCGAACGGCCCATTTCCTGGCGGAACAGGCGCTCGATCTGGCGGCGCGACAGGCCGGCGCCATCGGCGATCTCCAGCAGCGACAGCGGCTCGGCGAGATTGCCTTCCATTAGCTCGATGATGGAGAGAACCTTGGCGTTCTGGACGCCGAGGCGGGCGCGCAACGGCAGGCGCTGGCGGTCATGCGGGCTGCGGACGCGGTCCGTCAGGTGCTGCTCGCAGATGCGGTTGACGAGGCTTTCGCCGAAATCCTGGCCGACGAGGTTCAGCATCATATCCAGCGAGGCGGTGCCGCCGGCGCAGGTATAGAGATTGCTGTCCACTTCATAGAGATCGGCATAGACCTCCGCCTGCGGGAAGGCTTCGGAGAAGCCCGGCAGGTTTTCCCAGTGGATCGCGCAACGCTTGCCATTCAGGAGCCCTGCCTGAGCAAGCAGATGCGCGCCCGTACAGAGACTGCCGACGGCGACGCCGCGGTTATAGCTTTCACGCAGCCAGGCGTTGACCGACTTGTTGTTGAAGTCCTCGACATCGATGCCGGAACAGACGAGCACCATGCTTGGGCGGTTCTCGCCGCCGAGATGACGGCGCTCTTCAGCGAGCGAGGAGTTCGCCTCAACGCCGATGCCGCAGGAAGAATAGACCTTGTTGCCGTCGACCGAGGTGAGGCGCCAGGTGTAAGCCTGATAGCCGAGCATACGGTTGGCGATGCGCAGCGTGTCGATCGCCGCCGAGAACGGCAGCATGGTGAACTGGGGAACCATAAAGAAGACGAGAGAGCGCTTCTTGGTCAGCATCTTGTTCATTGAGCAAAATCCATGCTGGAGGGCGATGCATATTGGTTGCCTGAAATGCGTCGCCTAGATGTTCCAAAAGCGACATTCGCATGGAAATATGCGGCTAGTAAGAGCAATTTTGCGACATTGTCGGAAAGGGCTTCCGTCAATCGCCCAAAGCGAGGGTCAAAAGTCGCGCGGTGAAACTGCTTTCAAATATATGCTTCTGAAATTCAAGATTAAATTTTGCCGCCCGGAAACGATGAGGGCGGCGCTGCCAGTGGCAGGACGCCGCCCTCACGCTGGGAGGTATGTCGCATTCATTACATAACCTTGCGTTCGTCCGCGGCTTCTGCCGACGGGTAACCCACGTCCTTGCGGATGTCGAACGGCATGGATTCGATTTCACGCGCTGCCTGCCACTGCTGCCAGGAGTGCGAAACCTTCTGAAGAAGGCTGCCTACGTCGAAATGCAGGCCGGATGAGCTCTTGCTCTCGCGATAGGTGATGGTGGTCATTGTCCTCGTCCTTTGTTCGTCAGGCATGTTGCGCCTGTTCCACATATTAGATCTTGCTATCCATCAATCAAACGAATTGATTTTATGGATACCATCATTTTTGTTGAAGCTCTTCGTCATCAGGTCACGCTCGGCTGCGGCGGCTGCGTAAGGATCGACATCGGCGATCAGGTGATGGGGCAGGGCCGTCATCTGGCGCATCGTGTTGTTCCAGGCGGTGCGCTGGATCTGCCGTGAGCGGAGCGCGAAGAAGGCGTCAATTGCGGTCTGTACAGTGTCAGTCATCATGGCCTCCTGTGTTCGTGTTTCAGCCATGAGTAAAATATAAGGTTCGATTGACTTTCAAACAAACGAAATGATATGGTGTTTAAATTCAGAAAAATTGAAAGATGCGCCGATGACGATGCCCTTTCGCAGGCCTATCCCGCTTCTCGATAACGACGTTCTGCGCACCTTCGTGGCAATCGCGGAAACCGGCAATTTTTCGACTGCGGCCGAAGCGGTGTTCAGGACGCCGTCGGCCGTCTCCATGCAGATCAAGAAGCTCGAGGAACAGCTCGGCGCGACACTGTTCATGCGCGACGCGCGCTCGGTGACGCTGACGCAGCATGGCGAGCTGCTCTTGACCTATGCGCGCAATATCCTGGCGCTCTCCAACGAGGCCGTCTCGCGCTTCATCATGCCCGAACTTAGCGGCGTCGTCCGTCTCGGCGCGCCTGAAGATATCGGCGAGCGGCTGCTGCCGAGCATTCTGAAGAGTTTTGCCGAGAGCTACCCCGGCATCATGGTCGATGTGACGATCGACATGAGCATCGGCTTGAAGAAGCGGATGGAAGAGCAGCGCCTCGATCTGGCGCTCGTCAATTTCGCGACCAGGCCTTTCCCGACCGGCGGTGAGATCGTCTATCGCGAAAAGCTCGTCTGGGCCGGCGCCAAGTGCGGCACGGCGCATCGCAAGGAGCCGCTGCCGATCTCGATATGGGAAGAGGGCTGCATCTGGCGCCAGGAAGCGTTGGCGCAGCTCGAGCGCAACAAGCGGCCCTATCGTGTCGCCTATCTCAGCGGTCACACGATGGCGCAGCGCGCTGCCGTGGTGTCCGATCTGGCGATCGCGCCGCTGCCGCGCTCCTATGTCAGCGAAGACATGGTGATCCTCGGCGCTCAGGAAGGCCTGCCGGAACTCGGCTCCTTCGAAATCCGGCTGCTGACGGCATCGCAGCTTTCCGGGCCGATGCAGGCGGTGGCCGACAGCATTCGCCATGCCTTTGCCGAAAAAGCCAAGGCCGTCGCCGCCTAAGCCATTATTGGCGTGAACCTTTTTGGCCTTGGCGCGTTAATCGCCCGGAGCGGCGCCCGCCGCTTCGGAGAGGTCATATTTGCAAAGGATTTCCAAAATGACGACGACAGCCAAAATCGGTGCTGCCTTCCTGCTTCTGCTCGCCCTGTCTTCCTGCGGCAACACGATCCGCGGCATGGGCCGCGATACGGCCAATGCCGTCAACGCCACGCAGGATGCCGGCCGCTCGGTTGACCGCGCGGCGCGCCATTAACGATCAGATCTTGGCTGCCGGATAAGCCTTCTCGAGGCCGCCGGAGCGGGAGAGACCATTGCGGAAGGCCTGATAGGCCGGATGCTGGCTCGACTTGGCGGCCTCCATCAGCCGGATCTGAAGACGGGCAGGTGCAGCCGTACCAATCCATGTGCCCGTCGTCTCAAGCTTCAGCGAATTCAGGAAGCGGCTCTCTGCGGAGAGATCGAGATAGCGGTGCAGGCCGTCGACCAGATTGTCGTCCTGCGCGACGTTTTCCATCAGCAGTTCGATATAGGACTTGTCGGCGTCACTGGCGCCGGCGAACTTCTGGGCAACGGTTTCGCGATCGGGGAAGGAAGCGGCTGTGGTCATCGGGTACCTCAAGAAAATCGTTTTGGCGCGCAACAGAGGCGCGGTCGTTATCGGTTCTTCCTTTTGCCCGCTCTGGCCTTCGCGAAGCTTGCAGCGATTTAGAGCGCCCGCTTGACCCGTGCCGCGATCTCTTCGGGAACCCAGGTGGTCCAGAGTTCCGGATAGTTCTCCAGGAAATAGACGGCGGCGTTCCGGCTGCTTTCGCTGTTCTCGTCCTGCCAGGCGAGGACGTCGTTGATCGTGCCGTTATCCCAGCTGCGCTTGCGCAGGTAGTCCATTGCCGGGCCGGCGCGATCGGCAAAGGCCTTCGTGGTGACGGTGACGCCCTGCGAGGTCGGGTATGCATTGCGCCGGGGGCGGGCGCAGCCGGAGACTGCCGTGCAGGTGTTCCACTCCATCTCGCTATAGGGGACGCCCATGCCGAGGCGGATCATGTCGTATTTTCCGATGAGGGCGGTTGGTGCCCAGTAGTAGCCGAGCCAACCGCGCTTGCGCTCGAAGGCATCGGCGATCGAGGCGTCCAGGTCTTTCGGCGTATCGGCGCTGATCAGGTTGAAGCCCTTGGCTTCGGCATAGTAGGCCTTGAACAGGTTCTGCGTGGTGATCTTGCAGCTCCAACCCGTCGGGCAATTGAAGACCGCGCCTTTTGCGGGGTCGTTCTCATCGGGGAACAGATCGGGCCTTGCCAGCGCATCCTCGATCGTCCTGATCGAGGGATTGGCATCGGCAACGAATTTCGGGATCCACCAGCCCTCGACAGCGCCATCGGCGAGGATATCGGCGCCCTCGACCAGCCGCCCGGCGGCAATCGCCTTGGAGAGTTCGATCTCGACGCCCTTGACCCAAAGCTCGGGCGCGATATCGGGCGTGCCCTTGCCATCCATGGATGCGAAAGTCGGCATGGTATCGCCGGGGACGATCTCGACGCTGCAGCCGTAGCCGGCCTCCAGGATGATCTTGTCGAAATTGGCAGCGATCGCAGCCGACCCCCACTTCATCTCGGCGATCGTCACCGCGCCGCAACCTGCCGCTACGGCAGCTGAAGCGCAGGCCCAGGCCATGGCTGACAGGAACAGCATTCTCAATGCGGCCTTCATCTGCGCTTCCTTTGTTCCACTTGTGATTTTTTATTTTGCCGATGGTAATGCCGAAAAGGTTGAGATCAACTTTCTCAGGTTGAATTTTTCTGGGCTAAATCTTTGATTTGTATCGGCTAATATTACGGGTTCACGCAGCTTTCCGTTAGGTGAGTGCAGGAGTGCGTTTCGCGTCGCGGTCAATAAAAGTTCAAAAAAGGTCGAAATTCATCTTTGCTTAAGAGCTCAATAACTCTCCGGTAAGAATGTCGCGCTATCAGTGTAACCACGGCGGGGGACAAACCGCCGGTTCTCCGGATCAGGTTCTGCGTCCCGGAGAGCACGAGTTTCGCCGTGTATGGGCGATACGCCAGAGTTTTACGGCAAACCGCGCGGCTCCCGGCTGGCGCGGTTTTCGCGTTTTGGGACCTGCCGTTGACCGCGCGCGGCAACGCGTTGTAGGCGTCATCCATGACCAGAGCCATCATGCTTCAGGGAACAGGATCGGATGTCGGCAAGACGGTGCTCGTCGCCGGGCTCTGCCGGCTGGCGGCCAATCGCGGTCTGACCGTTCGCCCCTTCAAGCCGCAGAACATGTCGAACAATGCTGCCGTCGCCGATGACGGCGGCGAGATCGGCCGGGCGCAGTGGCTGCAGTCGCTTGCCGCGCGCACGCCGTCCTCCGTTCACATGAACCCGATCCTGCTGAAGCCGCAATCGGAGAATGGCAGCCAGATCGTCGTGCAGGGCAAGGTCTGGGGGCAGGCGAAAGGGCGCGACTACCAGCGCCTGAAACCGCAGCTGCTCGAGTATGTTCTCTCCAGCTTCGCGATGGTTTCTGAAGGCGCCGACCTTGTGATCGTCGAGGGCGCGGGATCTCCGGCGGAGATCAATCTGCGGCCGGGCGATATTGCCAATATGGGCTTTGCCACGCGGGCGGGCGTGCCGGTCGTGCTGGTCGGCGATATCGACCGCGGCGGCGTCATCGCCTCGTTGGTCGGAACGCATGCGATCCTCGATGTGCGGGATCGCGGCATGATCTCCGGCTATATCATCAACAAGTTCCGCGGCGACGTCTCGCTCTTCGATGACGGCATTGCTGCGATAGGGCGCTATACGGGCTGGCCGTGCTTCGGCGTGGTACCTTGGCTGAAGGCGGCTGGTGGCCTTCCGGCCGAAGATTCCGTCGTTCTCGAAAAGCTGGCGCGCGGGAAGCCGGCGGCGCTGAAAGTCGCCGTACCCGTGCTGCCGCGGATTGCCAATTTCGATGATCTCGATCCGCTCCGCGCGGAAGAGGATGTCGAGCTTGTCTTCGTCAAGGCCGGCGACCGTCTTCCTGATGATGCCGCTCTCGTCGTTCTGCCGGGCTCGAAGTCGACGATCAGCGATCTCGCGGATTTCCGCGCAGCCGGCTGGGACCGCGATCTTGCGGCCCATATGCGGCGTGGCGGGCGGGTGATCGGCATTTGCGGCGGCTACCAGATGCTCGGGCGCAAGGTTCATGATCCGCTCGGCATCGAAGGCAGTGCAGCCGAAACGGAAGGCCTTGGCCTTCTGGACGTCGAGACGGTAATGGCGCCTGAGAAGGTCGTGCGCAACAGCCGTGCTGTCTCCGCCGAATATGGCACGCCGCTTTCCGGCTATCAGATCCATCTGGGCGTGACGGAAGGCGCGGATTGCGACCACCCGTCCGCCCAAATCGACGGCTTGCCTGACGGTGCGATCTCCACCGATGGCCGGGTGATGGGCACCTATCTGCACGGGCTGTTTTCGAGCGACGCCTACCGCGCGCGACTGCTCGAAAGTTTTGGTCTCGCAGGCGAACGGAAGAGCTATGCCGAAAGCGTCGACAGGGCGCTGGATGACGTGGCGGCCGAGCTGGAGCGCCATCTCGATCGCGACTGGCTGCAGCGGCTGCTGGGCTAGATTTCGCCAGAGACCTCGCGGCGGCGGCGGTCCAGTTCTTCCGTATAACGGCGCAGCGTATGGCTTTCGCTGAGCTGGCCGACGACCTTTCGCTCGATCAGATTGTTGAGCACGGCGAGCGCTTCGCTCTCGGTCTTGTCGAAGATCGCGGCGGCCTGCTTGGCGTTCATCTGCGGCTGCAGGAAGTCGTTCTTGTAGCGGATGAAGCTCTCCAGGCCCTTGCCCTCGTCATCCGTATCGATCGGATTGGAATGGATTTCGGGAACAAGGACGAGGCCGGCATATTTCCCGGTGTCATCGACGAGGATGACGCGCTGCGTCGAACCGGCCGGGAAGGTCTTCTTGAACTCCTCGACGGAGGTCGCGACATTGGCGGTCTTCACGTCGGCGCGCATCAGCTTGCCGACCGTCAGGTTGCGGATCCAGCCGACATCATGGGCGCTGCGAATGCTTTCGCCGCGCAGATGGAAGCGCCATGTGGCGAAGGAGTAGCCGAAGGTGGTGCGCACGACGAGCGAGGATGTGATGACAGCGGCGAGCACCAGCGCGGTGATCGGGAAGTCGCCGGTGATCTCGAGCGCCAGGAAGGTCATCGTCAACGGTCCGCCGATGATGGCGACGGCGAGCGAACTCATGCCGACGACGGCATAGACCTCCGGTGTCAGTGACGCATGCGCGAAGAACGGCGCCGAATAGGCGAAGAGCTTGCCGAGCAGGGCGCCCATGAACAGCGAGGCAAAGAACAGGCCGCCTCTGAAGCCGGAGCCGATCGATACGGCGGAGGCGAAGGATTTCAACAGCAGAATGCCGATCAGCGCCGGGATCGCCACCTGATGCGACAGGTTGAGATGCAGGGCGCCATGGCCTGCCGAGAGCACTTGCGGCGAAATCATCGCCAGCAGGCCGACGACGATGCCGCCGAGCGCCGGGCGGGCATAGGTCGGCACCGAGCTCTTGCGCGCCAGTTCCTCGATGAAGGAGACGCCCTGCATGATCAGAATGCCGGCCCCGGCGCAGCAGCCGCCGAGCAGGATCGCCGGAACGTAGTCGGCCGGAACGACGCTGCCGAATTGGCCGACATCGATGGTAAAGTCGCTGCCGGCAAGCAGGCGGGCGATTAGCGTCGAGAGCAGGGCGGAAACGACGACGGGGGTCAGCGAGACGATCGTGTAGGTGCCGATGATCAGCTCGAAAGCGTAGAAGGCGCCCGTCAGCGGCGCGTTGAAGGCGGCGGCGATGGCGCCGGCCGCGCCGCAGCCGACGAGGACGCGCAGATCGGCGCGCCGCAGTTGCAGCTTCAGGCCGAGCTTGGAGGCCAGACCGGCCGCAAGCTGCGTATAGCCGGCCTCAAGGCCGACCGAGGCGCCGAAGCCGTTGGAGATCAGGTTCTGGATCGCGACGATCACGCTATCGGTCAGCGACAGGCGGCCGCCATGCAGCGCATTCGCCTCGATCGGGTCGACCATCGGCTTCTTGCGCGTTCTGCTAAGGATGAACAGCAGCAGGCCGAGAAGCAGGCCGCCGCAGATCGGCGCCAAGAGCAGGAGCAGCTTGTTGTCGATTTCGGACGAGCTCAGGCGATCGACATCGCTGATGCCGAAAATCAGGCTGTGCATTTCGCGCGAGATCAGGCTCATGCCGGTCACCGCGCAACCGGCGATGATGCCGACAGCGCCGCCCGCGAAAACCATGCCCATTTCATTCTGGCGCGCCAGGGCGCGCAGCCGCGCCATATCGAATTTGAGATGGCGCCGCGCCAGGCGGCCGATGTCGGTTTTCGTGAGCATGATGAGAGAACTAGGCGATGGAATGCAGGATCAAGGAAGCGCGCTTTTTGCGCCGCATGATTTCGCGAGCAATTGCAGCAAAAGAGAGGCGGCCGCAAGCGAAATGTCGCCTTAAGTCAATGAATTTAATAGGCTATCTGTTTGGTAGACTCAGTAGGGTTAAGGGCGGGCTGTTTGGATTGCCCTGGCATCGATTGACTTCGCATCGCGGCACGCCTAACGATGCGTTCAATTACGGATGGTTCCGGGGCGGCGGTTGCTGCCCGGGATGAAAAGGGAATGTGACGGGGCGGACCCAAACCGGGCGCCTTCATCACAGCCGACCCCGCGACTGTAGAGCGGTCAGGGTCTTCCATCCGGTGCACCGGCACCACTGCCTGATCGCTGCATTCCGCAGCAGGGCAATGACTGACGGACACCGGAAAAGCCACTGGAAATGCATCGTGATCAGCCGGGGCAGGACGCCTCTTATTCTACGAATCGTCCGCCTTTTCACGAGAATGCAGCCGGGAAGGCGAGGAAGATCCGCTGGCACGATCAGGGATGGCCTTTTGGCCGTCCCTGTCGGGGCCGACAACCGCGAGCCAGGAGACCTGCCATCTGTGCCGGGCGAAGAGCCCTTGGGCATTCCCGCCCGCTGCCAGCACGGAGGTTGTCATGGCTGAAACAGAGTTTTGTGTGCCGTCTTTGGCGGTGCGATGGAAGGGGGAGGCGCCCGGGTCTTTGGGTGTTGCTAGCTCTACCCCCATTCCTGTGGCCTTAGGGCTGCGCCCACGGGATGTCACAGGAATCCAGCGTGCCCAAGTCCTTGGGCACGAGAGACTCATTTCCTTGTTGCTGCGATTCATTCACGGCGCAGACGCGCCGTGGCTGGATTCCTGTGACAAGCACAGGAATGAGGGAAGACCGAGAGATATGTGCCCCAGGACGGCGGCCTTCGCATGAGCAGTGCGACTTTCATCCTCGGCGGCGCCCGGTCCGGCAAATCCCGCTTCGCCGAAAATCTCATCACCGCTACCGGTCTCGAACGTCACTACCTGGCGACGGGGCGAGCATGGGATGACGAGATGCGGGCGCGGATCGAGCAGCATCGGGCCGATCGCGGGCCGTCGTGGCAGACGCATGAGGAGCCGCTGCAGCTTGCCGAACGGCTTGCGGCGATCGATAGCGAGGGCCGGGCGATCCTTGTCGATTGCCTGACGCTCTGGGTCACCAATCTGATGATGGACGAGCGCGATGTGGCGGCGGAAAGTGCCGCGCTCGCGGCCTGGCTGCCGAAGGCGAAGGCGCGGCTCGTTCTCGTTTCCAATGAAGTCGGCCTCGGGATCGTTCCCGAAAACCGGATGGCGCGGGATTTTCGCGACCATGCCGGGCGGCTGCACCAGATGATCGCAGCCTCAGCCGCGGACGTGTATTTTATCGCGGCAGGTCTGCCGCTGAAGATGAAGGGTTGAACGAATGAACCAGCAGAAAATCCCCGCAACCGTGATCACCGGCTTCCTCGGGGCCGGCAAGACGACGATGATCCGCAACCTGCTTTCCAATACCGGCGGCAAGAAGATCGCGCTGATCATCAACGAATTCGGCGATCTCGGCGTCGACGGCGATGTGCTGAAGGGCTGCGGTGCTGAAAATTGCACCGAGGACGATATCATCGAGCTCACCAATGGCTGCATCTGCTGCACCGTCGCCGACGATTTCATTCCGACGATGACCAAGCTCCTGGAGCGCGACCAGCGCCCCGACCATATCGTCATCGAGACCTCGGGTCTGGCGCTGCCGCAGCCGCTGGTCGCCGCGTTCAACTGGCCGGATATCCGCAGCGAAGTCACTGTCGACGGCGTCATCACCGTCGTCGATAGCGCCGCAGTCGCGGCCGGCCGCTTTGCCGATGACCACGATGCCGTCGAGGCACGCCGCGTCGAGGACGAATCCCTCGATCACGAAAGCCCGATCGAGGAACTGTTCGAGGATCAGCTGACCTGCGCCGACCTGATCGTGCTCAACAAGACCGATCTGCTCGATGCGGCCGGCATTATCCGTGTCCGCGACGAGGTTGCGTCGCGTATTTCACGCAAACCTGCGCTGATCGAAGCGAAGAACGGCGATGTCCCGGCAAGCGTTCTGCTCGGCCTTGGCATCGGCACGGAAGAAGACATCGCCAACCGCAAGTCCCATCACGAGCTGGAGCACCAAGACGGCACGCCGCATGACCACGACGAGTTCGACAGCTTCGTCGTCGAGCTCGGCACGCTTGCCGATCCCGCCGGTTTCATTGAGAAGCTGAAGGGCGTGATCGCACAGCATGACGTGCTGCGCCTGAAGGGCTTTGCCGATGTCTCCGGCAAGCCGATGCGCCTGCAGATCCAGGCTGTCGGCAGCCGCATCGACCAGTATTTCGACCGTGCCTGGGCACCGGGCGAAACCCGCGGCACGCGCCTCGTCGTCATCGGCTTGCACGATATGGACGAAGCTGCCGTGCGCAAGGCGATCGAGGCGCTGGTCTGATCCATGCATCTACTCCTCGCCCAGAAAGGAACGATCAGCGACGGTGACGAGGCGATCGATCTCGGCCAGTCACCCGGCGACATCCTGTTCCTTTCTGCGGCGGATACGGAGCTTTCGGCAATCGCCGCCGCCTACGGTCAGAGCGGCGGTTCACCGCTGACGCTGCGCGTCGCCAGCCTGATGAGCCTGAAACACCCGATGTCTGTCGATGCCTATGTCGAGCGGACGGCGCGGCACGCGAAGCTGATCGTCGTCCGGGCGCTCGGGGGGGCGAGTTACTTTCACTATGCTCTCGAGGCACTGCATGCCTGCGCGGCCCGCAGTGGCGCGCGGATTGCGGTGCTGCCCGGAGATTCCAAGCCGGATGCCGGGCTGACGCCATTTTCCAATGTCGATCTCGATGATCTCAATGCGCTCTGGTCCTATCTGATCGAGGGCGGCGACGAGAACTCGCGACGGTTTCTGGATTATGCGGTGGCAATGGTTGCCGGCGGCGAGAAGCCGGGTGCGGCTGCTCCGTTGATGAAGGCGGGGATCTGGTGGCCGGGGCGAGGTGTTGTCGGGGTTGAGGAGTGGCGGGCGCTTTCGGATCGGCTGCGGTCCGCGATACCCCCCTCGACATCCGCCGAAGCCCCCATCGCCGCAATCAGCTTCTACCGCGCCCTCGTCCAGAGCGGCGAAACCAAGCCGATCGAAGCGATGATCGAGGCACTGGCGGCGGAAGGCCTGCGGCCGCTGCCGGTCTTTGCCTATAGCCTCAAGGATCTGGTCTCCACCGGCATCCTCGAAAGCGTCTTCGCCGCCGCCGCACCCGATATCGTCGTCAACACGACAGGATTTGCGGTCTCCGCGCCGGGCGCGGACCGCCAACCCACCATCCTCGAGGCCAGCGGCGCCGTCGTGCTGCAGGCGATCTTCTCGGCCTCTTCGAAGGAGGCATGGAGCGGTTCATCGCAAGGTCTCTCGGCCCGCGATCTCGGCATGAACGTTGCGCTTCCCGAAGTCGATGGCCGGGTGCTGTCGCGTGCCGTCTCGTTCAAGGCGGCGGCGCGCTACGATGCCAATGTCGAAGCCAATATCGTCGGCAGCGAGCCGGATGCCGGGCGGATGCGGTATACGGCGAGACTTGCCGCCCATTGGGCGAGGCTGCGGCGCAAGACCATGGCGGAGCGCCGGGTGGCGCTTGTGATGGCCAACTACCCGAACCGCGACGGGCGGCTCGGGAACGGGGTCGGGCTCGATACGCCAGCGGGGACCGTCGAGGTGCTGAAGGCGTTGCGCGAGGCGGGTTACGGCGTCGATGCGTACCCGGCTGATGGCGATGCGCTGATGCGGCATCTGATGGACGGGCCTACCAATTCCGGGCGCGATGGGCGCGCGATCCGTGAGTGGCTTTCATCGAGTCGATACAAGGCTTTCTTCGAGAGTCTTCCGAGAAAGATTCAAGATGAGGTGACGGCGCGATGGGGCGGTCCGGAGACTGATTCCTATTTCGTCGATGGCGGCTTTGCCCTGCCGTTTTCGCGGCTTGGCAACGTGCTGATCGGTATCCAGCCAGCGCGCGGCTACAATATCGATCCGAAGGAAAGCTACCACTCGCCGGATCTGGTGCCGCCGCATGGCTATCTCGCCTTCTACGCCTTTCTGCGCCAGGAATTCGGCGCCGATGCCGTCATCCATATGGGCAAGCACGGCAATCTCGAATGGCTGCCGGGCAAGGCGCTGGCGCTGTCGGAGGAATGCTATCCCGAAGCGATCCTCGGGCCGCTGCCGCATCTCTATCCCTTCATCGTCAACGATCCCGGCGAGGGCACGCAGGCCAAGCGCCGCACCGCCGCCGTGATCATCGACCACCTGACGCCGCCGCTGACGCGGGCCGAGAGCTATGGGCCGCTCAAAGATCTGGAGGCGCTGGTCGACGAATATTACGAGGCCTCCGGCGGCGATCCGCGCCGCATCCGGTTGCTGTCGAAACAGATCCTCGACCTCGTCGCCGATATCGGTCTCGACAGCGATGCCGGGATTGCCAAGGGCGAGGCTGAGGACGAGGCGCTGAAGAAGCTCGACGCATATCTCTGCGACCTCAAGGAAATGCAGATCCGCGACGGGCTACATGTGTTTGGGGTGTCGCCTGAGGGGCGGTTGCTGACGGACCTGACGGTGGCGCTGGCGCGAGTGCCGCGCGGACTGGGTGAGGGTGGCGATCAGAGTTTGCAGCGGGCGATTGCGGGGGATTTGTTCGCAAACCCCTCCCCAACCCCTCCCCACAAGGGGGAGGGGCTTAACGCGTTGCTGCCGTCTCAATCCGCAACGGCTGAACCAGTTGAGGTTGGCCGATCCGTGGAGGCTATCTCGGCGCAAAGTCCCTCCCCCTTGTGGGGAGGGGTTGGGGAGGGGTTTTCTTTCGATCCCCTCGACTGCAACATGGCCGCACCGTGGACCGGCCCAACACCTGCGATCCTCGCTGACATCCTCGACACCCCCTGGCGCACCAATGGCGACACCGTCGAGCGCATCGAACTGCTCGCCGCCAAACTCGTCTCCGGCGAAGCGCCATGCTCATCCACCTGGCCGCAAACCCGGCAGGTGCTCGCGACCATCGAATCCCAGCTAAAACCCTCGATCCTCGCCTGCGGCGATGCCGAAATCTCGGCACTCCTCACCGGCCTCGACGGCCGTTTCGTGCCTCCCGGCCCCTCCGGCGCACCGACACGCGGGCGTCCCGACGTGCTGCCAACGGGGCGGAATTTCTATTCGGTGGATAGCCGTGCCGTCCCGACACCGGCCGCCTACGAGCTCGGCAAGAAATCCGCCGAGCTTCTGGTGCGCCGCTATGTGCAGGATCATGGCGAGTGGCCGGTTTCCTTTGGTCTCACTGCCTGGGGCACGTCGAACATGCGTACCGGTGGCGACGATATCGCCCAGGCGCTGGCGCTGATCGGCGTCAAGCCGGTCTGGGACATGACCTCGCGCCGCGTCACCGGCTACGAGATTATCCAGCCCGCCATGCTGCGCCGTCCGCGAGTCGATGTGACGCTGAGGATCTCTGGCTTCTTCCGCGATGCCTTTCCGGAACAGATTGCCCTGTTTGACAAGGCAATCCGCGCCGTCGGCGCATTGGACGAGGATGCGGCCGATAACCCCATTGCAGCGCGCATGCGCGGCGAAGCCATGCGGCTTGCGGCGTCCGGCTTGGACGAAGCTTCCGCGATGAAGCGGGCCGGTTATCGCGTCTTCGGTTCGAAACCCGGCGCTTACGGAGCCGGGCTGCAGGCGCTGATCGACGAGAAGGGCTGGGAGCGGCGTGCCGATCTGGCCGAGGCCTATCTGATCTGGGGCAGCTATGCCTATGGCGCGGCCGAGGAAGGCCGGGCCGAGCGTGGCATTTTCGAGGAGCGGCTGCGGTCGATCCAGGCCGTGGTGCAGAATCAGGACAACCGCGAGCACGATCTGCTCGACAGCGACGATTACTACCAATTCGAAGGCGGGATGGCGGCGGCGGCCGAGCATGTCGGCGGCATCAGGCCATCGATCTATCACAACGATCATTCGCGGCCGGAAAAGCCGGTGATCCGCTCGCTGGAGGAGGAGATCGGCCGTGTCGTGCGCGGGCGTGTCGTCAATCCGAAATGGATCGATGGCGTCATGCGCCACGGCTACAAGGGCGCCTTCGAGATCGCGGCGACCGTCGATTATCTCTTTGCCTTTGCAGCAACGACGGGTGCCGTCGGCAATCATCATTTCGAGGCGGTCTATCAGGCCTTCGTCGCCGATCCCAAGGTGCGCGATTTCATGGCCGAGAAGAACCCGGCCGCCCTCGAAGAGATGAAAGAGCGGCTGATGGAGGCGATCGACAGGCGCCTCTGGACGCCGCGCAGCAATTCGGCGCGCTTCGATCTGGCGCCCCATATCCATACTGAAACAGCATAAGACTGGACATGACGATGAGCGAAGAGACTGCAGAAACCGGCGAGAAGGACGATGCCCGCCATAACGAAAAGATGGCGAAGAAGAAGGCTGCCCGTGACAAGATCATGGCCACCAAGACCGATGAGAAGGGCCTGATCATCGTTCACACCGGCAAGGGCAAGGGTAAGTCGTCCTCGGCCTTCGGCATGATTTTCCGCCATATCGCCCATGGCAAGCCGTCGGCCGTCGTGCAGTTCATCAAGGGGGCGATGTGGACCGGCGAGCGCGATCTCATCGAGAAGCATTTCTCCGATATCTGCCAGTTCCACACGATGGGCGAGGGCTTTACTTGGGAGACGCAGGACCGCGCCCGTGACGTCGCCGCTGCCGCCGCGGCCTGGGAGAAGGCCAAGGAGCTGATCCGCGACGAGCGCAATTCGATGGTGCTGCTCGACGAGATCAACATCGCGCTGCGCTACGACTATCTCGACGTGAACGAAGTGGTCGCATTCCTGCGGGATGAAAAACCCTATATGACTCACGTCGTGCTGACCGGCCGCAATGCCAAGGACGAGCTGATCGAGCTTGCCGATCTCGTGACTGAGATGGAGTTGATCAAGCATCCGTTCCGCTCCGGCATCAAGGGGCAGCCCGGCGTGGAGTTCTGATGACGCAAAGCTGGCTATTCTGGGCGGTGCTTTCGGCGGCTTTCGCGGCGCTGACGGCGATTTTCGCGAAGATCGGGGTAGCCGGCGTCAATTCGGATCTGGCGACGCTGATCCGTACCGTCGTCATCATCCTGATCATCACGGCGATCGTCGCCGCCACCGGCCAGTGGCAGCCCATCTCCAGCATTTCGGGCAAGACGTGGCTGTTCCTGGCGCTTTCGGGCGCGGCAACAGGCGCGTCGTGGCTCGCCTATTTCCGGGCGCTGAAGCTTGGCGATGCGGCCCGCGTCGCACCGATCGACAAGCTCTCCATCGTTCTCGTCGCCGTGTTCGGCGTCGTCTTTCTCGGCGAGAAGCTCGGGCTGGTGAACTGGCTGGGCGTGGCGATGATTGCCGGTGGCGCGCTGCTGCTGGCGCTGTTCTAGTCTAGGAGTCGCCTCAGAAGCGCGGCGGTTTCCTCGTCCGCCGGGAAGAAGGATTCGATCGCCAGTTCCGAGAGCGTGACGTCGACGGGCGTGCCGAACACCGTCGTCGTCGAGATCAGCGACAGCGTTCCACCCGCAGTGCGGAGTTTCAGCGGAACGGCAATTCCCGCATAGTCGTGTCTCATCTCATCGGCGGGGTTGCCGCCGGGCGAGAGCTGCTGCAATTCCTTGAGCAATCCGGCGAGGATCGGGTCGGCGGTCATGTCGATCTGCTGGCGAAGCCGTTCCAGGAGGTGGGCGCGCCATTCGGCGAGATTGACGATATCGGGCGCCAGTCCCTCCGGATGCAGGCTGAGGCGGAGGACGTTGACCGGGCCTTCGAGCAGGCTTGCGTCCCTGACATTGCGCAGAAGGGGCGCGATCGCGGCATTGGCTGATATCAGCGTCCAGTGACGATCGATGGCGAGCGCCGGGAATGGCTCATGTGCCTTCAGCACCATGTCGACGGCTTGGCGGGCTGGCTTCAGGGCCGGATCGTCGAGCGACCGCTCGGCAAAGAGCGGCGCATAGCCGGCCGAGAGCAACATCGGGTTGCGGTCGCGAAGCGGCACGCCGAGCCGTTCTGCCAGATGCAGCAGCATATCGCGGCTCGGCGTCGAGCGCCCGCTCTCGATGAAACTCAGGTGTCTCTGCGAAATCTCGGCTTCGAGCGCCAGATCGAGCTGGCTCATGCGGCGAAGCTTGCGCCATTCGCGGAGGTGGTCACCAAGAGAGCGGGCTGACGGGGTCATTATGCGGCTTCCGGAACGAGATCGAGGAACCCGTGTACGGCTTTCAGGCGACCGTCTTCAAGCAGGGCGAAGTCGGTTCCCTTGATGATCGCCTCGCCACCATCGGGTCCGAGACCCCAGGAGAAGCGCAGGTTGTCGCCGTGCCCGTCTGCCGCGCCAATGAGATTGAAGCGGAACCCGGGAAAGCGGGTCTGGACGGCCTCGACCAAGGCGTTGATCTGTTCATGGCCTTCGCCGCGCATCAGCGGGTCGATATAGACGGCGTTCTCGGTCCAGCCTTCGGCGATCAGCGCCTTGCGGCGGCCGGCATCTTCCTCGTTCCAGATGGCGATGTAGCGTTCGGCCTTGTTGGTCGCGTCGGTCATTCTCTGTCTCCTTGTGATCGCCCGGTTCGTTCAGGCAGGGCGATCATCGGCAAAGGGTGGCCGCTCATCAATTACGCGAGAGGTAATCATGCTCGCGGCTTGGTGATTTGACAGCGCGGGTCGCGGCCAGAAGATTTCCCTCAGGATTTCGAGAAGGAGGATGTCATGGGTTTTCCATCAGTGATGCGTAGCGCCGGTATCGCGATCATCGTTTCCGTTGCAGGCCTTTCGGCGGCGCATGCGGCGACCATTGTCGACGAGTGGAAGAAGATCAAGGCGCCTGCCGCGCCCAAGCTCGGCGAGGTGACTGTCGATCCCTCGACGACGGCGCTGCTGCTTCTCGATTTCAACGGGGCGCAGAATCCGGAGAAAGGGCCGTGCAACACAAAGGTCAAGCCGCGCTGCATCGCCGAGCTGCCGCATGTGGCGAAACTGATGAAAGAGGCGCGCGATAGCGGGACGCCTGTGGTCTACAGCATCACGTCCAACGCGGCACCTGAAGATATCGCGAGGGTGCTGGCGCCAAAGGATGGCGATCCGATCGTGAAGTCGGGCGCCAACAAGTTCATCAATACCGACTTGGAAAAGATCCTCGCCGACCGGCATATCAAGACGGTGATCGTCACCGGCACGGCGTCCGAAGGTGCGGTGCTGAACACGGCTGCCTATGCGGCGCTGAAGGGCATGGATGTGGTGCTACCCGTCGATGGCATGTCGTCGACCGATCCCTATGCCGAGCAATACGTCACCTGGCATTTCGCCAATGCGCCCGGCGTTTCCGCCAAGACCAAGCTGACGAAGATCGATGCGATCAAGTTCGGCAAGGCGGGCTAGGAAAAGACCTAGACACCGAGCCAGACGCGGAGCGGATTGGCCGGATCGGCGATCAGCTTGATCGCGAAGGCGATGCAGACGACGACGAGCAGCGGCTTGATGAGCTTGGCGCCGGTGCGCATTGCGAGCCGCGAGCCGACCTGCGCGCCGAGGAACTGGCAGACGCCCATCATCAGGCCGACGGTCCAGAGGGTTGCGCCGAAGGAGGCGAAGACGATCAGCGCGCCGACATTCGAGCCGAGGTTCAGAAGTTTGGTATGGGCCGTCGCCTTCAGCATGCCGAAACCGGCAAGCGTGACGAAGGAGAGCATCAGGAAAGATCCGGTGCCGGGGCCGAAGACGCCGTCGTAAAAGCCGATCAACGGCACGAAAGTCATGCCGAAGAGATAGGGCGTGATGCGGCGGTGGGTGTCGAGGTCGTTCAGGTTCGGCTTGAAGGCGAAGTAAAGCGCGATCGCCACCAGCAGCACCGGCATGATGGCGCGCAGCACGTCGCCTGGGACGATCGTCGCCAGCGCCGCGCCGAGTGCGCCGCCCATCAGCGCCATCATCGCCATCGGCAGCTGTTCGCGCAGGTTTACATGGCCTTTGCGCGAATAGGCAAGCGTTGCGGACGCGGCGCCGAACATCGACTGCACCTTGTTGGTCCCGAGCGTCTGCAGCGGCGGAATGCCGGCGATCAGCATGGCGGGAACGGTGATCAGACCGCCACCGCCGGCGATGGAATCGACGAAACCGGCACAGAAGGCAGCGAGGCAGAGAAGGGCGAGAAGATGGGGGGCAATATCGGACAAGGAAGGACTCTGAATGCAGGCGTGATGGAAATCGGCGCCATGTTGCATTTCCGGCCCCGGGCTGCAATGGCTGCGGGGACATAGTTTTCTCCTTTCGGATTCCGTTGATGACCGGCTCCAGCACAGACAGAGCAAGGCTCTACGTTCTCGGCCTCGGCTGCGAGCGGGGAGCGGATGCTGCCGAGGTTTCGGCGCTGGCATGGCAGGCGCTGGAGGATGCGGCGATCGGTGCGGATGATGTCGCAGCCATCGCTTCGATCGACAGCCGCAGGGCGGAGCGGGCTATCCACGCTGTGGCCGAAGAGCTCGGCGTTGCCGCCTCCTTCTTCACCGCTGCGCGGCTGGAAGAAGAGACGCCGCGGATCAGGAATCCCTCAGCCATCGTCTTTGCCCGCGTCGGCTGCCATGGCGTCGCGGAATCGGCGGCACTTGCGGCAGCGGGGGCGGAAGCGGAGCTCGTGGTGCCCAAGATCAAATCGGCGCATGCGACGGCTGCTGTCGCGCGCATGTTGTTGCAGAAAGAATAGCGGGCGTTATGGTGGCGGCCACCTCGCGGAGCGCCCCAGGGCATCCGTGACGAGAATGAGAAGGAATATTTCATGCATAAGGTCGTTTATGACACGGACCCGGGCGTCGATGATGCCATGGCGCTCCTCTTCCTGCACCGTCATCCGGAAATCGATCTGATCGGCATCACGACGATCTTCGGCAATGCCTCGATCGAGACGACGACGCGCAATGCGCTGTTCCTGAAGCGCGAATGGAACATTGCCGCCCCGGTTGCCAAGGGCGCCAACGTCACCTTCGATCCGTCGCGCAAGGAAATCGGCTGGCCGACCTTCGTGCATGGCGATGACGGTCTCGGCAATATCGGCGTGCCCGCGACCATCGACTTGCCTGTCGATCCGCGCCCGGCGCACCGCTTCATCATCGAAACCGTGCGCGCCAATCCGGGCGAGGTGACGCTGGTTGCCGTCGGCCGCATGACCAATCTGGCGCTGGCGCTGAAGGAAGACCCTGAGATCGCCAAGCTGGTGAAGCAGGTCGTCATCATGGGCGGCAATTTCTATGTGCCGGGCAATGTCTCGCCGGTGGCCGAAGCCAATATCCATGGCGACCCCGAAGCGGCCGATGCGGTGATGACCGCGCCGTGGAAGGTTGCGATCATCGGTCTCGACGTCACCGCGATCACGACGATGAGCCGCAGCTACCTTAAGGCCGCTGCCGACAAGGGCGATGCGGCAGTGAAGTTGCTGAACGACCTTTCGCAGTTCTATATCGACTTCTACAAGCACGCCGTCGAAGACGGCATGATGGTCCATGATAGCTGCGCCTGCGTTTATGTCGTGGCGCCAGAGCTGTTCACCACGATAACGGGTGCCGTGCGCGTCGTCTGCGGCGGCATTGCCGATGGCCAGACGATCGTCAAGCCGGACGGCCGCCGTTTCCCGCCGGGCGATTGGGACAACCTGCCGAGCCAGACCGTCTGCACCGGCATCAAGTCGGAAGAGGTCATCGATCTCATCCGCGATACGCTTCTCAGGGCTTGATGTCCTGACAGGGCCGGGCGTTTTGCGTCCGGCCCCGTTTTGTCGAGTCCAATCAAATTCATCCGGCCGTCTGCTCAGATTTTGAGTCGGCTTCTTCGTAAATTGAGTCGGCTGTCAGATGGCAATCGACGATTGCCTCGGCGTCGTTGCCGTTGACCTCGCGGAATGGCGGGCATAGACCACCTCTATGATCGAGAATGCGTTCGCCCATCTGCCGGCACTGGAGCCGGGAACCGTCTGGCTCGTCGGTGCAGGGCCGGGCGATCCCGGGCTGTTGACGCTGCTGGCTGCCAAGGGGCTTTCGGAGGCCGATGTCGTCGTTCACGACGCACTGGTCAACGAGGAATGTCTGAAACTGGCAAGGCCGGATGCCATCCTCGAATATGCCGGAAAGCGCGGCGGCAAGCCGTCGGCCAAGCAGCGCGACATCTCGCTGCGGCTGGTGGAATTGGCGCGCTCCGGCAAGCGCGTGTTGCGGCTGAAGGGCGGCGATCCCTTCGTCTTCGGCCGCGGCGGTGAGGAGGCGCTGACGCTTGTCGAGCACAATGTTCCGTTCCGCATCGTGCCCGGCATTACCGCGGGGATCGGCGGGCTCGCCTATGCCGGCATTCCGGTGACGCACCGGGATATCAATCACGCGGTGACGTTCCTCACCGGGCATGATTCTTCGGGGATCGTGCCCGATGCAATCAACTGGGATGCTATCGGGCGGGGCTCGCCCGTGATTGTCATGTATATGGCGATGAAGCATATCGCGCAGATCAGTTCGTCGCTGATAGCGGCCGGGCGCAAGGCAGACGAACCCGTCGCCTTCGTCTGCAATGCGGCCACCAGCGGGCAGCAGGTGCTGGAAACCACGCTTGGCGAAGCCGCTGCTGCGGTCGATGCCTCCGGGCTGGAGCCGCCGGCGATCGTCGTCGTCGGCGAGGTGGTGCGGCTGCGTTCTTCGCTCGATTGGCTCGGCGCCCTAGGCGGACGCCGCCTTCAGCCCGATCCCTTCCGGCAGAGCGGAAAGGAGACGGCATGAGCGGCCTCCTGATCGCGGCACCGTCCTCCGGTTCGGGCAAAACGACGATCACGCTCGGGCTTCTGCGCGCGCTGCGCAATCGCGGCGTGGCGGTGGCGCCCGGCAAGGCGGGGCCTGATTATATCGATCCGGCCTTTCATGCGGCTGCGAGCGGGGCGCCCTGTCTCAATTTCGATCCCTGGGCAATGCGCCGCGAGCTGATTTCGGCCAATGCGGCGATCCATCGCCAGGGCGACCGCATTCTCGTCATCGAGGCGATGATGGGTCTCTTCGATGGCGCCGCCGACGGCAAGGGCACTGCGGCCGATCTTGCGGCGATGCTCGGGCTCTCCGTCGTGCTCGTCGTCGATGCCTCGCGCATGTCGCAGTCGGTCGCGCCGCTGGTCAGCGGCTTTGCGAGCTTCCGCGCCGATGTACGGATTGCCGGCGTCATCCTCAACAAGGTCGGCAGCGAGCGTCACGAGATGATGTTGCGCACGGCGCTCGACGCGATCCGCATGCCTGTCGTTGCCGTCATTCGCAGCGACAAGACTCTGGCGCTGCCGGAGCGGCATCTTGGCCTCGTTCAGGCCGGTGAGCATGCGAGCCTCGAAGCCTTCATCGATCATGCTGCCCAAGCCGTCTCGGACGAGTGCAATTTCGAATTCCTGCTGCGGATCGCCCGGCAGGGGCTGAACATCGCCTCGACCGCCAACATCAGGCGTCTGCCACCCCTGGGCAAGAGGATTGCCGTTGCGCGCGATATCGCCTTTGCATTCTGCTACGAACACATGCTGCTCGGCTGGCGCCGCCGCGGGGCGGAGATCTCCTTCTTCTCGCCGCTCGCCGACGAGGCGCCTGCGGCCGATGCCGATGCGATCTATCTGCCGGGCGGCTATCCCGAGCTGCATGCCGGAGAGATCGCGTCAGCTGTGAATTTCCGGCGCGGGATGCTGGATGCCGCCAAGAGCGGGACACGGATTTACGGCGAGTGCGGTGGATACATGACGCTGGGCGAGGGGCTTATCGATGCTGAAGGTGTCAGGCACGAAATGCTCGGCCTGCTGCCGCTGGTGACGAGCTATGAAAAACGCAGCCGCCATCTCGGCTATCGCCGCGTCCGGCCTGTCGATAGCGCCTTCTTCGAAGCGCCGATGACCGGGCATGAGTTTCACTATTCGACCGTCGTCTCGGAAGGCGATGCCGACCGGCTGTTTTCGGTGACCGATGCGCTCGGCACCGATCTCGGTCAGGCCGGGTTGCGGCGCGGGCAGGTGGCCGGGTCCTACATGCATATGATCGATCTCTCCGGGGAAACGGCATGAGCGGTCCGATCGTGCATGGCGGCGGGATCACCGCCGCCGCCGCCGAATTCGGCGGCAGGCCGGAGGACTGGCTCGACCTGTCGACCGGCATCAATCCCTGTCCTGTCGACTTGCCCGAGATACCGCAATCCGTGTGGCACCGGCTACCCGACCGGCATCTGCTGAATTCCGCCGTCGAAGCGGCGCGCGACTATTATCGCAGCGGCCCGCTCTCGCCGCTGCCGGCGCCCGGCACGCAGTCGGTCATCCAGCTGCTGCCGCGCCTCGTTGTGCCGGGAAGCCGCGTGGCGGTGGTATCGCCCACCTATGGTGAATACGAGAAGGCCTTTCGCAGCGCCGGATGCGAGGTGGATACCGTTTCCAGCCTTGATGAGATTGGTGACAGCACGATGCTGGCGGTCGCGGTCAATCCGAACAATCCGACCGCCAGGCTGCATGATCGCGACAGCATGATCCATCTGCATGATACGCTGAAGGCGAGGGGCGGTTATCTCATTGTCGATGAGGCCTTCGGCGACATCGCGCGCGGGGAAAGCCTTGTGCCATCGGCGGCCGAGCTCTCCAACCTGATCATCTTCCGGTCTTTCGGGAAGTTCTTCGGCCTTGCCGGTCTGCGCCTCGGCTTCGTCATCGCTCAAGACAGCCTGCGGGCGAAGTTCGAGGATTGGCTTGGTCCCTGGGCTGTCTCCGGCCCGGCTCTGTCGATCGCTACTGCATTGCTGCGCAGCGACCCCGCGCCGATCGCGGCCGGGATTGCCGAGCGGAATGCGGGGCTTGTCGTGGTGCTCGAGGCTGCAGGCTTGGCGGTCACCGGTAACGCAGCCTTGTTCACGCTTGTCGAAGACAAACACGCTGGCGATCTTTATAGGCATCTTTGCCGGCATCACATTCTGGTTCGCAGGTTCGACTACGCGCCGCACTGGCTGCGCTTCGGCCTCGGGCCAGACCGATCTGCGGACCGCAGGCTGGCGGCCGCACTGGAAAGCTTTGACGCATGACGATCGACGAACATCTGCTCGTACTTCTACTGGCTCTGCTTCTCGACCGGATCGCCGGCGATCCCGAGTGGCTCTGGTCGCGGGTGCCGCATCCGGTCGTGCTGTTCGGCAAGGCGATTTCCTATTTCGACCGCACCTATAATGGCGAGACGCTGACGCGGCCCGAGCGGCGGCTGAACGGAACGGCGTCGATTGCCTGCTTGCTGTTCGGCAGTGCGATCGCCGGATTGGTGCTGCACTGGTTCTTCAATCTCTTCGGCGTCATCGGCATCGTTCTGGAAGTGATCTGCGTCGCGGTCTTCCTGGCGCAGAAGAGCCTTGCCGATCACGTCTCCGATGTTGCGGACGCGCTTCGCTCGGAAGGGATTGCCGGTGGGCGCCGCGCCGTGTCGCGCATCGTTGGCCGCGACCCGGAGACGCTGGACGAGCCGGGTGTTTGTCGCGCGGCGATCGAGAGTCTCGCCGAAAACTTCTCCGACGGCGTCGTTGCGCCGGCGCTCTGGTATGCGGTGCTCGGCCTGCCGGGCCTCTTCATCTACAAGATACTGAATACGGCGGACTCGATGATCGGCCACAAATCCGACCGTTACATCGACTTCGGCTGGGCCTCCGCGCGGCTCGACGATATCGCCAACTGGCCGGCCGCGCGTCTTTCGATCCTGCTGATCGCTGCCGGTGCCTGGCTGCGCCGCGGCGCCCATGCCTGCAAAGAAGCCGTCCAAGTGGCGATCCGCGATGGCGGGCTGCACCGTTCGCCAAATTCCGGGCGGCCGGAAGCGGCGATGGCAGGCGCGCTCGATGTGCAGCTCGCCGGCCCGCGCGTCTATTCCGGCATCGTCGTCAGCGAGCCGATGATCAACGGCGCTGGACGCGATACGGCGACGATCCGAGACGTCGAGGATGGCGTTCTCGTGTTCAACGGCAGCTGCATGATCCTGGCGATCACTGTCTTCTTGGCCTTCCTGTTCTTCCTCTGACGGCGTTACCTGCTGTCTCAAAGTACCGTTTCTTGCAATGCTGCGTTATCTTTCCGATTACCAAGCGCCTTAAGTCAAAATAATCAGTATCTTTATAAGCTTCTTCTCACCGGTCCGGATCGCCAGTGTCCTGCCGAAGAGGGGAAGTCATGAAGACGTTTATGGCGGCTGCTGCCGCGTGCCTTTTACTGCAGTTTATTCCTGTAACCGCGAGTGCCGCCAATCTCGTTGCCAAGGTCAGCCTGGGATCGCAGACGATGACGGTGACGGAGAACGGTTTCGTCAAATATCGCTGGAAAGTATCGACTGCGCGGCGCGGCTATGTGACGCCCACGGGGTCGTGGAGCGCCAAGTGGCTGTCGCTCAATCACCGCTCGCGCAAATACGACAATGCGCCGATGCCCTATGCCGTGTTCTTCAACGGCGGCTATGCCGTTCATGCGACATTTGACCTCAAGCGGCTGGGCCGCCCGGCCTCGCATGGCTGCGTGCGGCTGCATCCTGACAATGCGGCGCAGTTCTTCTCCATGGCAAAGCAGGCGGGGCTTTCCAATACCCGCGTCGTCATCACGCAATAGCTGTTGCGGCAATCATCTGCTATCGAGGCCCGGGAAGGTGTTTCCGGGCCTTGCGCGCATTGCTGTTTCGGCAACAGTTGCCATGCAAATTTGAAACGTGCTTGAGCGAAAGCATTGGCTTTTGAAATGGATTTGCCTATGAGGGGGATAAATTCGTTGTTCAAAGAGGTAAGCGCGTGACCGCTACATTCGATAAAGTTGCCGACATCATTGCAGAAACCAGCGAGATCGACCGCGAGACGATTACGCCGGAGAGCCATACGATCGACGACCTCGGTATCGACAGCCTCGATTTCCTCGACATCGTCTTCGCGATCGACAAGGAATTCGGCATCAAGATTCCGCTCGAAAAGTGGACCCAGGAAGTGAACGAAGGCAAGGTTTCCACCGAAGAATACTTCGTGCTGAAGAACCTCTGTGCAAAGATCGACGAGCTGCGCGCCGCCAAGGCTTGAAGCAACACCGCCGTCTTTTTTATCCGCCCTGCCTCTGCAAACCGTAGCGGCCGGGCGGTTTTGTTCCTAACTAGGCGTAACCGGCGCGGCTTTTCGCGACGGGCCGGAGGATCCGATGCTGCTGGAATATTTCCAGATGATTGACCGCATCGAAGCGGTCGACCTTCAGAAGGGCGTGCTCAAGGCGCGTTCCGTGGTGCCTGCAAAGAGCCCCGTCTTCGAAGGTCATTTTCCTGGTATGCCGCTCGTTCCGGGCGTGCTTCTCATCGAAACCATGGCGCAGGCCTCGGGCATGCTGGTGCTGGCCGCGACCGATTTCGCCGCCATGCCGTTCCTGATGTCCGTCGACGGCGCCAAGATGCGCACTTTCGTCGAGCCCGAAGCGGTGCTCGACATCGAGGCGTTCCTGGAACATGACGGGTCCGGATTTGCCGTCACCAAGGCAAAGATTACCAGCGGCGGCAAAAAGGTCTGCGATGCGCAATTGAAGCTGCGCACCATGCCTTTCAGCGAAGTTCCGCTCGGCGATATCGTGAAGAAACGTGCTGGCGAAGTCGGCCTGATGGACGCGATCGCAGCGCAGGGAGTGAAGGAATGAGCAAGGCTCAGAATGATGTCGTCATCACCGGCGTCGGTATCCTGACCTGTCAGGGCGTCGGCAAGGACGCGCATGTCGCGTTGCTGACCGGCAATGGCGCGCCGCCCGTCATCGTCGAGACGGAAAAGTTCAAGCCCTATCCGGTGCATCCGCTGCCGGAGATCGACTGGTCGCAGCAGATCGCCAAGCGTGGCGACCAGCGCCAGATGGAAAACTGGCAGCGCATCGGCGTTTTCACCGCGGGCCTGGCGCTCGACGATGCCGGTTTCAAGGATGATGCGGAAGCCTGCGGCACGATGGACATGATCGTGGCGGCCGGCGGCGGCGAGCGCGACATCAATGTCGATACGCTGATCGTCGACGAGGGCATGAAGCGCAACGACCGCGAGCTGCTGTTGAACGAGAAGCTGACGACCGAACTGCGCCCGACGCTGTTCCTGGCGCAGCTGTCCAACCTGATGGCCGGCAATATCTCGATCGTCCACAAGGTCACCGGTTCGTCGCGTACCTTCATGGGCGAAGAGGCCTCCGGCATTTCCGCCGTCGAGACGGCCTTCTGGCGCATCAAGTCCGGCGAATCCACGCATGCGCTCGTCGGCGGCGGCTTTGCCGCCGAGCGCGAAGACATGCTGCTTCTGACCGAAGCGATTGGTGCCAATGCGCAGGGCGAATGGGCGCCCCTCTGGTCGCGTGAAGACGGTGCCGGCGGCGGTCTGATCTTCGGATCGGGCGGCGCCTTCCTGGTGCTCGAATCCCGCAAGCATGCCGAAGCGCGCGGCGCCCATATCTATGCGACCATCGATTCCATCGAGGGCGACCGCGGCAATCGCGCTGCCGGCAATTTCGAGAAGCGTCTCGAGCGTCTGCTGGAGCCGGCCTCGAAGCTTCCTGCCGAGGGCACGGTGGTGTTCTCAGGCGCGACCGGCATGCATGAGATCACGGCCCGCGAAAAGGCCGTTCTTGAGAATAAGCTGCCCAACGCTGCCATTCGCGGCTATTCCGGTGTTTCCGGCGTCACGCTCGAAGCCCAGTTCGGTCTCGGCCTTGCTTTCGCGGCCCTGGCCATCGGCGCCAAGGCCAAGGTGCCGGCATTCGATGCTGCGCATGAAAAGCCGATGAATGCGGCCGCCAAGGTTGCCGTCGTCACCACGGTCGGTCATCAGCGCGGCGAGGGCGTCGCCGTTCTTTCCGCGGAAGCGTGAGGAGTTTTCACATGACAGAAGCTGCTTACAAGGATCACCTCGGCCGCCCGATCGTTGCGGTCACCGGCATGGGCATCATCACCTCGCTGGGGCAGGGCCTGAAGGATAACTGGTCGGCGCTGACTTCAGGCACGTCCGGTATCCACAACATCACCCGTTTCCCGACCGAGGGGCTTTCGACCCGGATCGCCGGCACCGTTGATTTCATCGACATCCCGGTGCCGAACGCCGTCGAGCGCTCTTTTGCCTTCGCGCGCGAGACGACGATCGAGGCTCTCGCCGACGCCGACATTTCCGGCGATTTCAACGGCCCGCTGTTTCTTGCTGCGCCGCCGATCGAGCCGGAGTGGAGCGCCCGCTTCGAGCTTGCCGACCGTGCCCCGCCGTCCGATCATCCGGGCGACGCCTACGAGCGCTTCCTGGCGGCGATGCGCCAGCGCACCGATGCGTCCTTCCATGAGGCGGCCCTTTTCGGCGCGATCTCCGAGCGCCTTGCCGACCGTTTCGGCACGCGCGGCCTGCCGGTGACGCTGTCGACGGCCTGTGCCTCTGGCGCCACCGCGATCCAGCTCGGCATCGAAGCGATCCGCCAGGGCCGCACCGACCGCGCGCTTGCTGTTGCGACCGACGGGTCGCTCAGCGCCGAAGCGCTGATCCGTTTCTCGCTGCTTTCGGCTCTCTCGACCCAGAACGATCCGCCGACCAAGGCTTCCAAGCCGTTCAGCAAGGACCGCGACGGCTTCGTCATCGCCGAAGGGGCCGCGACGCTCGTGCTGGAATCGCTGGAATCGGCGATCGCCCGCGGCGCCAAGATTCTCGGTATCATGAAGGGTGCCGGCGAGAAGGCCGACAGCTTCCACCGCACCCGTTCGTCGCCTGACGGCGGCCCGGCGATCGCAACGATCCGGGCGGCTCTCGCCGATGCCGGTCTCGACGAAAGCGCCATCGGCTACATCAACGCCCATGGCACGTCGACGCCCGAGAACGACAAGATGGAATATGGCTCGATGCTTGCAGTCTTCGGCGAACGCATGGCCTCGATTCCGCTGTCGTCCAACAAGTCGATGATCGGCCATACGCTGACGGCTGCCGGTGCAGTCGAGGCCGTCTTCTCGTTCCAGACGATGCTGACGGGCACGCTGCCGCCGACCATCAACTACAACAACCCGGATCCGGCGATCGTTCTCGATGTCGTGCCGAACAAGAAGCGCGATCAGCAGGTTTCGGCCGTGCTGTCGAACTCCTTCGGTTTCGGCGGACAGAACGCCAGCCTTGTCATGGCGCTCGAACCGGCTTAATCGGTTCCGACAAAATTCAGAGATAAGGACGCCTGAAAGGCGAGAGGTTTTGCCATGCGCGCATTGCAATTGATCGACGACCGCAAACTGGAAACCGTGGACCTTCCGGAACCGGAGGCTCCCGGTGCCGGTGAGGTAACGCTGCGCGTGAAAGCCGTGGCTCTCAACCATATCGACGTCTGGGGCTGGCGCGGCATGGCTTTCGCCAAGCGCAAGATGCCGCTCGTCATCGGTGCGGAAGCCTCGGGCGTGGTCGAAACGATCGGTCCCGGCGTTGCAAATGTTCTGCCGGGTCAGCTGGTATCGATCTATGGCGCGCGCACCTGCGGCCTCTGCCGCCCGTGCCGCGAAGGCCGTGACAATCTCTGCGAACATGTCTCCGGCGTCCACGGTTTCCATCTCGATGGCTTCGCGCAGGAGAAGGTCAATCTTCCGGCGCGCCTGCTGGTCCCGGCACCTCCCGGTGTCGATGCTGTCGGCGCTGCGCTGGCGCCTGTGACCTTCGGTACCGTCGAGCACATGCTGTTCGACAATGCCAAGCTCGAACCGGGCGAGACGATCCTCGTCCATGCCGGCGGTTCCGGCATCGGCACGGCGGCCATCCAGCTTGCCAAGAAGATCGGCTGCACCGTGATCACCACCGTCGGTTCCGACGACAAGATCGAGAAGGCGAAGGCGCTCGGCGCCGATCACGTCATCAACTACCGCACCGACCGTTTCGAAGGCGTCGTGCGCAAGCTGACCAAGAAGAAGGGCGTCGACGTCGTCTTCGAACATGTCGGCAAGGACACCTGGGCTGGCTCGATGCTCTGCATGAAGCGCGGCGGCCGTCTCGTCACCTGCGGCTCGACCTCCGGCGTCTCCACTGACATGAACCTGATGATGCTGTTCCAGCAGCAGCTGAAGCTGCTCGGCTCGTTCGGTTGCCGCATGGAAAACATGGCCGACGCCATGCAGAAGATGGGCCGCGGTCTTGTGCATCCCGTCATTGATACGGAAGTCGGCTTCGACGATATCGACCGGGCGCTGGAGCGCATGGAATCGCGCCAGATCTTCGGCAAGATCATCCTGAAGATGGACTGATCTTGTGAAGCTTTTCATCACCCGGATCGTTCTGAAGCTCGAGCATTTCCGCCAGTGGCTGATCGCCCAGCTGATGTTCGGGTTTCTGAACTTCCTGAAGATCTTTCCGGCTGACGGCGCGATCCGCTTTGCAGACTGGCTGGTGCGCAAGATCGGCCCGCGTATACCGCGCCACAAGCTGATGCTCGTCAATCTGCGCAACGCCTTTCCGGAAAAGAGCGATGCCGAGATCGAAGAGATCGCGCTCGGCAGCTGGGGCAATATGGGCCGGCTGGCAGCCGAGTACGTCTTCCTCGACCGGCTGTTCGACTTCGACCCGGAGCGCAGCGAGCCGGGCCGCATCGAGGTGTCGGGGATCCCGCTGTTCCTCGATCTGCGCGACAATCCGCGCCCGTTCATCGTCTTTACCGGTCATACCGGCAATTTCGAGCTGCTGCCGGTCGCAGGGGCGGCCTTCGGTCTGCACGTGACCGTGCTATTTCGTCCGCCGAACAACCCCTACGTGGCGCAGAAGGTCTTCGATTTCCGCAGCGCGCGCATGGGCAAGCTGGTGCCGTCGCATGCCGGCTCCTCCTTCACGCTGGCGCGTCAGCTCGAAGCAGGGCAGGGCGTTGGCGTCCTCGTCGACCAGAAGTTCCGGAAGGGGCTGAAGACCAAGTTCTTCGGAATCGACGTCACCACCAATCCGCTGGTGCCGAAGCTCGTGCGCCAGTTCGATTGCGAGGTCTATCCGGCCCGCTGCATCCGCTTGCCAGGTAATCGCTACCGTCTGGAGATCGAGCCGAAGTTCGAAATCCCGCGCGACTCAAAGGGCAATCTCGACCTGACGGCCATGGCCCAGATGCTGAACGACAAGGTCGAATCCTGGGTCCGGCAGTATCCGGAGCAGTGGCTCTGGTACCACGACAGGTGGAAAATCAAAGGAAAAGTGCTCAACTAGCGCTTTTTACCCCTAAAATTCATATGTAAAAATATGACTGCCGTTTTCGTTGAATGTGAACGGTGTTCATGTTAATGCTCGCTACCAAGGCGAGTAGCCGGTTGGCACAGATCGAGAATCGACGGGCTGGCGGTGAAAACTGACATATGCTGGTTTCCCCTATGTATCAGGGGATTGGGGGGCATATTGCTGGAACTGCTGCAGGCATTCTCATCCCGTTGTGCGCAGATCGATGCCGCGATCCGCGCCGGCGACGATCGTCGAGTCTCAACCCTTGATAGCAGCGTCGACGATCTCATCGACGCGATAGTTAAGTATCAAGCTACGAATGTACTCGAGATCTACATGCAACTTCAGTTCGTGGTCTATCTGCTGGAGCAGAATGCCGACGACTGCGCAACGGTGACCAATCACGCGGCGACGCTGTCGCATCTTCTTGATCGCTATTTCGGCAATCCGGTGAAACGCCGCCTGCCGCAGGCGGCCGAGCGCATGCCGGAGCCGGAGGGCTATTTGCCCAATATGGACAACGGCAATTTCCTGAATTCGGCGATCCTCGAGACGCTGCCGGATCGTGTCGCGGTGCTGACGCGCGACTACCGCTATCTCTATTCGAACCCGGCGAACTGCGCCTATCTCGGCCGTAAGCCGATCGACATGATCGGCCGCCATGTCGCCGAGTTCATCGGGCCGGACCGCTTTGCCGAGACCAAGGCGAATTTCGACGCCTGCTTTGCCGGCGAGCGGCGCGAGTATAACTACCAGCGCGCTTCGGCCGAAGGCATGAAGCTGATCCGCTGCCGGATGTCGCCGCTGCGCGACAGTGGCGGGCGGGTGATCGGCGCGCTGGTGATGATGGAGAATGTCAGCGCGCCTGAGGCGGTGAAGGCTTGAAGCCTCGCGTCAATCGTTGAGACCCTTGCCGGCGAGGATCTGCGGCATCGCCTTCTCGATCCTGGATTCCCGGGTCTTGGCCTGTTTCGGCTGGGCGAAGTGCAGGAGATAGGCACGCTGCCGGCCGGGTGTCAGCGCTTCGAATGCCGTCTTCAGCGAAGGCGTGCTGTCGATTTTTGCCTGAAACTCCTCCGGTACGGCAAATTCATCCGTGCCCTTGAAATCGATCTTGGCGCCGGAGCGTTCGATCTCGGCGGCCTCGGCGACATAGGCTTTCAGCACATTCTCCATGCCCGAAATCTCCTCGGCGCTGGTGAAACGGATCTGCCGGGCGGCCTGGACGTTCTTGGTCTGCTGGATCAGCACGCCGGCCGTATCGCTCATCAGCGCGCCCTTGAAGAACAGCAGGGCGCAATAGTCCTTGAAGCCGTGGATCAGCACGATATTGGCGCCATTGAGCGTATAGCAGGGCTCGCCCCATTTCAGGTCTTCGCTCAGCCCGGTATCGAGGAGGATGCGGCGCAGGCGCGTGAATTCTTCCTGCCAGCTGTCACGGCGGCTGAAATAGGCGTCGACCTTGGGGGTGGTCACTGTTGCAGGCATGCTCAATCCTTGCTCCAGACCGCAAGCTCGTAGCCGTCGGGGTCGCCGAAATGAAAGCGGCGGCCGCCGGGGAAGGCGGTGATCGGCTTGACGATCTTGCCGCCGGCGCGCTCGACAGCTGTGAGCGATGCTTCGAGATCGTCCGCATAGAGAATGACCAGCGGGCCACCCGGCTGCGGCTTGCCCATTGTCGTGAAGCCGCCGGTCAGGCGACCATCGCCGAATTCGCAATATTCCGGTCCGTAGTCGGTGAAACTCCAGCCGAAAGCGGCGCCGTAGAACGCCTTGGAGGCGGCGATATCTGCAACGTTGAACTCGATATAGTCGATACGCAGGGTCGTCGGATTTCCAGCCATCTACTTCTCCATCAATGCCTTGAGCGCGTGCAGGTCTTTCTCGACATGGGCGGCGTCGGCGGCAAATTGCGCGTCGGTCATGCGGGGCTGCTTCAATAGCGTGAACATGACCTCGCAGCCATCGCCGTTCGGGACGATGCGCAGCGCATTGTAGACGCGAAGGCCGCTCTCGATGGTTACGGTATGATCGATGATGCCAAAGGGGTTTTCCGGCACGAAACTGACCCTGACAGTGCCGAGGACGCCGCGGGCGACCCAATCGTCGCCATCCCGGTCGAGGCCGGTTGCCAGGCCAGATGCCCAAAGCGGCATGTTTTCGGGCTTTCCGGCAAAATGGTAGACATCCTGCCAGTCGCGGTCGATCGAGCAATGCACGATCTTCGCGGTCATCGTCGTCATAATGGCCTCCCATAGGCGCAAAGTGCGGCCCCGCATCTCCTCAGATGGGGCCGTCGCGCCATCGATCAATATCGCGCCAGTGCTCTGACGTCGATTCCGGAGAACCATTTAGGCCGCTTCCCGTCTTGCCGTTTCGGGCTGGGAGTGCCAAAACACCGGTCGAATTTGACTCATCGGAGGATTGTCGTGGAAAAGGCAGAAATCGGACTGATCGGCCTTGCCGTCATGGGTTCCAACCTGGCGCTGAACATTGCCGAAAAGGGCAACAAGATTGCGGTTTTCAACCGTACGCCTGAGAAAACGGATGAATTCTACGAGAGTGCCGGCGATCTGAAGAAGCAGATCATTCCGTGCAAGACGATCGAGGAATTCGTCGAGGCGATCCGCCCGCCGCGCCCGATCATCATCATGATCAAGGCAGGCGAGGCAGTCGACCAGCAGATGGAACTGCTGCGTCCGTACCTCTCCAAGGGTGACATCATGATCGACGCGGGCAATGCCAATTTCCGCGACACGATCGCCCGTTTCGACCGCCTGAAGAATACCGACCTGACCTTCATCGGCATGGGCGTTTCCGGCGGCGAAGAAGGTGCCCGTCACGGCCCGTCGATCATGGTCGGCGGTACGGAAGACAGCTGGAAGCGTGTCGAGAAGGTGCTGACCTCGATCGCCGCCAAGTACAAGGGCGACCCCTGCGTCGCCTGGCTCGGCAATGACGGCGCCGGTCACTTCGTCAAGACGATTCACAACGGCATCGAATATGCCGACATGCAGATGATCGCCGAAATCTACGGCATCTTCCGCGATGGTCTCGGCAAGAACTCGCAGGAGATCAGCAAGATCTTCGGCCAGTGGAACAAGGGCCGCCTGAACTCCTACCTGATCGAGATCTCCGAGAAGGTGCTGGCCGCCACCGACCCGATCTCCAAGGGCTCGATGGTCGACATGATCCTCGACAAGGCTGGCCAGAAGGGCACCGGCAAGTGGTCGGCGATCGAAGCGCAGAACATGGGCATCCCGGCGACCGCCATCGAAGCCGCCGTTGCTGCCCGCTCGATCTCCTCGATGAAGGATCAGCGCGAAGCTGCCGAGAAGATCTTCGGCAAGCCGGACTACAAGTTCCCGATCGCTTACGGCCCCGAGCTCGACAAGGATCTGGAACTGGCGCTGTTCGCCGCCAAGATCGGCGCCTATGCGCAGGGCTTCGCCGTCATGGCCGAAGCATCCCGCGAGTTCAACTGGTCGCTGCCGATGCCGACGATCGCCAAGATCTGGCGCGACGGCTGCATCATCCGCTCGCAGTTCCTCGACGAGATCACCTCGGCCTTCACCAAGGCGCCTGACGCGGCCAACCTGATCGTCACGCCTGCCTTCTCGGAAATGGTCAAGGAATCGATCCCGGCACTCCGCCGCGTCGTTACCGCCGCCCTGCAGGCCGGCCTGCCGGTTCCGGCGCTGACCTCGGCGCTGACCTATTTCGACGCCTACCGCCAGGGCCGAGGCACTGCCAACCTGATCCAGGCGCAGCGCGACTTCTTCGGCGCCCACGGCTTCGACCGCCTCGACGGCAAGGACTTCCACCACGGCCCCTGGGGCAGCGGTGCGGCGACCTTCTGAGCTTGCTTTAAGGAGTAAGAAAAGCCCGGCATTGCCGGGCTTTTTTGTTTGGGCCTTTGCCTCTCTTCGCCCTTACTCCTGAGACGAGCGCAAGAATGAGGCAGGGAGAGGGGCTCAGCCCCGCCCATCCGCCCAGAACGGCTTGCTGACGCTCTGCAGCAGCTCCGGTTCGATGCCGTCGATGCGGGCGATGACGGCTTTGGCCATTTCGCGGCCGGCGTGGCGGACGTCTTCGTAGGCGGTGATGATTTCGGGCCGGATCCAGTTGAGGATCGGGGCGGATTCCTTCGAGACCATATCGACATCCTTGCCGAGGCGCTTGCCGGCAGCCTCGATGCCGGCGTTCACCGCGATAGCGGCGCTGCCGGCGGAACAGACGATGCCATCGGGAGCATTCGGCGAGCGCATCATCGCCTCAATGGTATTCCTGATCTCGTCGAGCGGCGCATCGATGTTGACGCGCAGCGGCACTTCCTCGGCGCCGTAATCGTGCAGGCCGGTCTGGAAGCCGATGCGGGTATGGGCGTAGTAGGTGAGCTTGCTCGGCGGCTGGAGCAGGGCGATATGCCGGCGTCCGCGATCGACGAGACGTTGCACCGCCTGGTGGGCGAAAGCCTCGTTGTCGAAGTCGTGATAGGGATGCACCAGCCCGGCATCGGTGCGGCCGTGGGTGGCGAAGGGGATGTTCTGCTCGGCAAGCAGCCGCACGCGCGGATCGTCAGGCTCGATGCGCGAGATGATGACGCCGTCGGCCGATCCCGTGTCGAGGATATAGCGGACCGGCATCATCGGGTCCTTGCTGTGCGAATGCGGGGTGACGACGATATGGTAGGGCGTACCCGTCAGCACTTCAGAAATGCCGAACACCATCTGGCTCGAAAAGCCCATGATCTCTTCGTCGATCGACAGGACGAGGGCGATGACATTGGTCTTGCCGGTGCGCAGGCGCACGCCGGCACGGTTCGGCTGGTAGCCCAGCTGGCGCGCCACCATGCGCACCCGCTCCTTGGTTTCGGCGCCGATATCCGGCGCGTCCTTCAAGGCGCGTGAAACGGTGGTAATGCCGAGACCGGTCATGAAAGCGATCGTCTTGAGCGTCGGACGCTCGCGTTGGACGGCCGCCGCCGTTCCCCCGAAATTTCCCTTGCTTTCCATAGGCCTAAGGTACCCTCACGCGAATTGCGTCTGCTTATAGATGCTTTTTCGAAACGCCGTAAGCGCCGCGGCATCCAAAAGCGTCTCCTCCCTGAGAAATAAAATCTGTAACGATACAGTAGAAAAGTCGAGCACTTTTTGATGTTTGCGCCGCAGCAATAGACGCATAGGTTGAATCGTCTAAAATCGCACAGTTTTTTTGCGCCTGCGAAGCGTGTTTCGTTGTAATTTTCGACATGCCTTGATAATTGTAATGTTAAAACAGCATCGTAGTCTCAGAAGTGCAGTGCGGCATTGACCGCACAGTATTGCGCCATCCTTGTCCGATTTGTGAATTATGGACAGGCATTGGTAGCAAAAGGGTGGCTGAAAGAAAATTTTACGAGCCGGCTGTTGCGCCAAAAAATCGATTGCACTAAGTTTTTCCGGCAACGTTTCAGTGAGGGAGGAGAACTCATGAATATCCGTTCGTTCGCGGCAATGCTCGCCGCTTCCGTCATCATTCCGCTTGGCGCAGCCCAGGCAACCGATCTCGAAGTCACCCATTGGTGGACCTCGGGCGGTGAAGCTGCTGCCGTCGCCGAGCTCGCCAAGGCATTCGACGCCACTGGCAACAAGTGGGTCGACGGCGCTATTGCCGGTTCCGGCGGTACCGCGCGTCCGATCATGATCAGCCGCATCACCGGCGGCGACCCGATGGGCGCCACGCAGTTCAATCATGGACGCCAGGCTGAAGAACTCGTCCAGGCCGGCCTGATGCGCGACCTGACCGATGTCGCCACCGCGGAGCACTGGAAGGACATCATCCGTCCGTCGAGCCTGCTCGATTCTTGCACGATCGACGGCAAGATCTACTGCGCGCCCGTCAACATCCACTCCTGGCAGTGGCTGTGGCTCTCCAACGCTGCCTTCAAGAAGGCCGGCGTCGAAGTGCCGAAGAATTGGGATGAATTCGTCGCTGCCGCTCCGGCTCTCGAAAAGGCCGGCATCGTGCCGCTCGCCGTCGGCGGTCAGCCGTGGCAGGCTACCGGCGCGTTCGACGTGCTGATGGTCGCAATCGCCGGCAAGGATACCTTCTACAAGGTGTTCAAGGACAAGGACGCAGAAGCTGCTGCCGGTCCCGAAGTCGCGAAGGTCTTCAAGGCTGCCGACGATGCCCGCCGCATGTCGAAGGGTACGAACGTTCAGGATTGGAACCAGGCAACCAACATGGTCATCACCGGCAAGGCCGGCGGTCAGATCATGGGTGACTGGGCGCAGGGCGAGTTCGCGCTTGCCGGCCAGAAGGCCGGAACCGACTACACCTGCCTTCCGGGCCTCGGCGTCAACGAAATCATCTCCACCGGTGGTGATGCTTTCTACTTCCCGCTGCTGAAGGACGCAGAAAAGTCGAAGGCGCAGGACGTTCTCGCCAAGACGCTTCTCGACCCCAAGACCCAGGTTGCCTTCAACCTGAAGAAGGGCTCGCTGCCGGTTCGTGGCGACGTCGATCTGGCTGCTGCCAACGACTGCATGAAGAAGGGTCTGGAAATCCTCAAGAAGGGTAACGTGATCGAAGGTACCGACCAGCTGCTCTCGGCCGACAGCCAGAAGCAGAAGGAAGACCTGTTCTCGGAATTCTTCGCGAACCCGTCGATGACGCCGGAAGACGCCCAGAAGCGCTTCGCTGAAATCATCTCTTCCGCCGACTGATCGTTTTCCGATCGCTGAGGCGATCCGGCTCCCGCGTGGGGCCGGATCGTTCCGGAATGCGGGGTTTGATCCTGCGTCCGGCTCCATCCCGGCAGCGCCATGCGTCTGTGCGGAATGGTGAGGGGAGGCGACGAAAATAAGGAGGGCGGCGTGCAAGCGGTGCCGCTCTGGATCACAAGACGCAATTGCGATTCAGGAGGAGTCACAATGACGGGTCAAGCGCAAGCAGGCCGGCCAAACCAACTATTGCGCAATCTCAATTCAAAGATTGCTTCCATCCCGATGATCCTTACCGCCCTGGTCATCTTTCTCGGCGGTACGCTCTGGACGGTGTTCTATTCCTTTACCAATTCGAAGCTCCTGCCTCGGTTGAGCTTCGTCGGTTTCGACCAGTACAAGCGCCTCTGGGCTGCACCGCGCTGGATCGTTTCGATCGAAAACCTTGCCCTTTACGGCATCCTGTCGCTGATCTTCAGCCTGGTGATCGGCTTCGTGCTGGCCGCGCTGATGGATCAGAAGATCCGGTTCGAAAACACGTTCCGTACGATCTTCCTTTATCCCTTCGCTCTGTCCTTCATCGTCACCGGTCTCGTGTGGCAATGGGTGCTCAATCCGGAATTCGGCGTTCAGTCGGTGATCCGGTCGCTCGGATGGACGAGCTTCACCTTCGATCCGCTCTATACGCCGAGCATCGTCATCTACGGCGTGCTGATCGCCGCTCTCTGGCAGGGGACCGGCCTCGTCATGTGCCTGATGCTTGCCGGTCTGCGCGGCATCGATGAGGACATCTGGAAGGCGGCGCGTGTCGACGGCATTCCGATGTGGAAGACCTATCTTTTCATCGTCATCCCGATGATGCGCCCGGTTTTCATCACCACGCTGGTCATCATCGCCAGCGGTATCGTCAAGGTCTACGACCTCGTCGTGGCTCAGACTTCAGGCGGTCCGGGCATCTCGTCCGAAGTGCCTGCCAAATATGTCTATGACTACATGTTCCAGGCGCAGAACCTCGGGCAGGGCTTTGCGGCCTCGACGATGATGCTGATCACCGTCGCCATCATCATCATTCCCTGGGCTTATCTGGAATTCGGCGGAGGGCGCAAGCGTGGCTAATACCGGAACCCTCAACACCACCGCGGCCGGCATCGACGCCGTCGCCTCCAAGCTTGGTTCGGGCCCGAGCGGCCCGCGGCCGAAGCCTGTTCTTTCGGCGCGCAACATCATGCTCTACGGCACGCTGTTCGTCGCCGCCGCCTATTACCTGCTGCCGCTCTACGTGATGGTCGTGACCTCGCTGAAGGGCATGCCTGAAATCCGCATGGGCAATATCTTCTCGCCGCCGATGGAAATCACCTTCGAGCCGTGGGTGAAGGCATGGGCGACGGCCTGCACCGGCCTCAATTGCGATGGCCTGTCACGCGGCTTCTGGAATTCGGTGCGCATCACCGTTCCCTCGGTCGTCGTGTCGATCGCGATCGCTTCGGTGAATGGCTATGCGCTTGCCAACTGGCGCTTCAAAGGCTCGGAGTTCTTCTTCGCGGTCCTCGTCGTCGGCGCGTTCATTCCCTACCAGGTGATGATCTATCCGATCGTTATCGTGCTGCGTGAAATCGGCATCTATGGGACGCTGACCGGTCTGATCATCGTGCATTCGATCTTCGGCATGCCGATCCTGACGCTGCTGTTCCGCAACTACTTCGCCTCGCTTCCCGAAGAACTCTTCAAGGCGGCGCGTATCGACGGTGCAGGATTCTGGCAGATCTTCTTCCGGATCATGCTGCCGATGTCGCTGCCGATCTTCGTCGTTGCGATGATCCTGCAGGTTACCGGCATCTGGAACGACTTCCTGTTCGGCGTTGTCTTCACCCGCCCGGATACCTATCCGATGACCGTGCAGCTCAACAACATCGTCAATTCGGTCCAGGGCGTGAAGGAATATAACGTCAACATGGCCGCGACGATCCTCACCGGTCTCGTGCCGCTTATCGTCTACTTCGTGTCCGGACGTCTCTTCGTCCGCGGTATCGCCGCTGGCGCAGTGAAAGGTTGATCATGAACACAAGCGTTTCCATCAAAGATCTGTCGCTGAGTTTCGGTGCGGTCAGCGTTCTCAAGGACCTGAACCTCGAAATCAACGACGGCGAGTTCCTGGTCCTGCTCGGTTCGTCCGGCTGCGGCAAGTCCACGCTCCTGAACTGCATTGCCGGTCTTCTCGATGCATCGGCGGGGCAGATCTTCATCAAGGGCAAGAACGTCACCTGGGAAGAGCCCAAGGACCGCGGCATCGGCATGGTGTTCCAGTCCTACGCGCTTTATCCGCAGATGACGGTCGAGAAGAACCTGTCCTTCGGCCTGCAGGTCGCCAAGGTTCCTCAGGCGGAGATCGACAAGCGCGTCGCCCGGGCTGCCGAGATCCTGCAGATCCAGCCGCTCCTGAAGCGCAAGCCGGCCGAGCTTTCGGGCGGCCAGCGCCAGCGCGTCGCGATCGGCCGCGCCCTGGTGCGCGATGTCGACGTGTTCCTCTTCGACGAGCCGCTGTCGAACCTGGACGCCAAGCTGCGCTCGGAGCTGCGCGTCGAGATCAAGCGTCTGCACCAGTCGCTGAAGAACACGATGATCTATGTCACGCACGACCAGATCGAGGCGCTGACGCTGGCCGATCGTATCGCCATCATGAAGAGCGGCATCATCCAGCAGCTCGCCGATCCGACGACGATCTACAACAAGCCGCGCAATCTCTTCGTCGCCGGTTTCATCGGCTCGCCGTCGATGAACTTCCTGCGCGGCGAACTGGCAACTGCGAACGGCAAGCCTGCCTTCGTGGCAAACGGCGTGACCTTCTCGCTGGAGGGATACCAGGCTTCCGAGCCGCTGCAGCCCGGCCGAAAGGTGGTGCTCGGCGTCCGTCCCGAGCATATCAAGGTCAACGAGGAGCTCGGTGCCGAAGTTCATGAAGCGACGGTCGACGTCGAGGAGCCGATGGGCGCCGACAATCTGCTCTGGCTGAAACATGCCGGACATACGATGTCGGTACGCATCAACGGCGCGCGCCGCTTCAGCCCCGGCACGCCGGTCAAGCTCGGCTTCGACACCTCGCTCGCGTCGGTTTTCGATGCCGAGACCGAGGACCGGATCTGACAAACGCAATAGGGGCGGGGCGTAAGCTCCGCCTTATCCTCAATAGCGGCCGAAAGGCCGTCCAAGTTTGGCCGCGGACCGGTATCGGTCTTCCCAAGGCGGCCTGATCGGAAACATACCATGACGTCCTTGCCGAAGAACGGTTCCCCCATCGACCTCTCGGGCAGCTGGCACCTTGCCTCCGCCGATGGCGAGGTCAAAACCACGATCAATATTCCGGGCGACGTGCACACCGCGCTGCATGCCGCCAACCTCATTCCGGATCCTTATTTCGGCCGGAACGAAGAGAAGATCCAGTGGGTCGCTCATCAGGAATGGACGATCGAGCGCAGCTTCAAGCTCAAGGAGACCGAGGGCGACTGGTATCTCGATATCGATTATCTCGATACGGTCGCCTCGGTCTATGTGAACGGCTTCCTGGCGCTTTCGGCCGATAACGCCTTCCGCCGCTACCGTCCTGACGTGACCTCGATGCTGAAGGCCGGCGACAACACGGTGCGCATCGTCTTCAAGTCGAGCATCGCGGAAGGTGCCGACCGGCAGGGTAGGCAGCCTTTCTACATTCCCTATTCGACCGGCAACTCGCCGATCCCGAACGGCAACATGCTGCGCAAGCCGCAGTGCCATTTCGGCTGGGACTGGAATATCGCGCTGGCGCCGCTCGGTCTCTACGGCACGGTCGCGCTGAAGAAGCTGGAAACGGCCCGCATCGAGCATGTGACCACGCGCCAGACGCATAATCTCGACGGCAGCGTCGAGCTGCAGGTGACCGCTACGCTCTATTCGAAGGACCCGGGCATCGTGCCTGTGCATTTCGAGCTCGACGGCGAGCGGGTGCGCCTCGATGTCGGCGTCAATGGCGGCGAGACCGTCATCAATCAGTTCTTCCAGATCGACAAGCCGAAGCTCTGGTGGCCTTCGGGCAGCGGCGAGCAGGCGCTCTACACGTTGAAGGTCGAGCTTCCTGCCGATAGCGCCAGCAAGCAGATCGGTCTCAGGACCGTCGAGCTGATCACCACGCCGGATGCCGCCGGCAGCCGGTTTGCGTTCAAGGTCAACGGCCGCGAGATCTTCTGCCGCGGCGCCAACTGGATCCCGGCCGACGCGCTCTATTCGCTGTCGTCGCCCGAGAAGACCGAGGACCTGCTGCAATCGGCGAAGGCCGCCAACATGAACATGATCCGCGTGTGGGGCGGCGGGTTCTACGAGCAGGATTACTTCTACGATCTGTGCGACCGGCTCGGCCTGATGGTCTGGCAGGACTTCATGTTCGCCTGCAACCTCTATCCCTCGACCGACGACTTCCTCGATAGCGTTGCGCTCGAGGTGGACTATCAGGTCAAGCGGCTCTCCTCGCATCCGTCGATCGCCATCTGGTGCGGCGACAACGAGCTGGTCGGGGCGCTCACCTGGTTCGAGGAGTCGCGCAAGGACCGCGACCGCTATCTTGTTTCCTACGACCGCCTGAACCGGGTGATCGAGCTGGCGATGAAGAAGGCGGCGCCCGGCGCCATCTGGTGGCCGTCGAGCCCGGCTTCCGGCTATCTCGATTTCGGCGATGCCTGGCATGCTGACGGTTCCGGCGACATGCATTACTGGTCGGTCTGGCACGAGAACAAGTCGTTCGACAATTACCGCACGGTGCGGCCGCGCTTCTGCTCGGAATTCGGCTTCCAGTCCTATACGTCGCTGCCCGTCATCAAGACCTATGCCGACGCCAAGGACATGAATGTCGCATCTCCAGTCATGGAGCTGCACCAGAAAAATGCCGGCGGCAACGAGCGCATCGCCGGCACGATGTTCCGCTATTTCCGCTTCCCCAAGGATTTCCCGAATTTCGTCTATCTCAGCCAGATCCAGCAGGGCCTGGCGATCAAGACGGCTGTGGAATACTGGCGGTCGCTGAAGCCGCATTGCATGGGCACGATCTACTGGCAGCTGAACGACACCTGGCCGGTGGCCTCCTGGTCGAGCCTCGATTACGGCGGCCGCTGGAAGGCGATGCACTATCTGGTCAAGCGCTTCTTCCAGCCAGTAGCCGTCGCCGCCATTCCTGCCGATGACGGCAAGTCGATCCGCTTCTCGCTGGTCAACGATACGCTGGATGAAGTCAGCGTCGATCTGTCGATCTCGATCCTGACGATGAAGGGCGAGCGTCAGCATCTGCGGGATGTTCAGGCTGTCTGCTCTCCGGATGCCGCGGTGACCGCCGCCTCGATCGATATCTCGGATATCCCCGAGGGGACGCTGCTTGCCTGGCGTTTCACGGCTTCGAACGGCATGGGCGGCGAGGGGCACTATGTCCACGGCACCTACAAGGCGCTGGAGCTCGAACCCGCCGGTCTGCAGGTGACGCATGAATATGTCGAGGAGGACGGCTCGGTCTGCCTCAATGTCACCGCGAGGGGACTGGCGCTTTTCGTGATGATCGAGACGGACGAGGACGGGAAATATTCCGACAACGCCTTCGATCTCGCGGCCGGTGAAACTCGCCGCATCACCTTCACCCCGGCCAAGGCGCTCGAAAAGGGCAAGCTGCCGGACTTCCGTTTCTACGACCTGCATTCCTGCCAGTCGGCAGAATGAATTTGAAAGATGGGCACGAGGCCCGAGGAGGAAATGATGACGAAACTCAGCTTTCAGCTCTATAGCGCGCGCAACTTCCAGCCCTATTCGGCGATCTTCGAAAAGCTCGGCAAGGCCGGCTACGGCGAAGTCGAAGGCTTCGGCGGCATCTATGCCGATCTTGACGATGCCGGACTGAACAGCCTGCGCGGCGAACTGGACAAGAACGGCCTCACGATGGCGAGCGGCCATTTCAGCCCGGATTTCCTGGATGGTGAAGTCAAGAAGTCGCTCAACATTGCCAAGCTGCTCGGCATGGATTCGATCTATGCCCCGCATCTGGCCGCCGATCAGCGCCCGACGGATGGCGCCGGCTGGCTGGCATTCGGCAAGCGCCTGCATGAGATGGCAAAGCCCTTCAAGGATGCCGGATACGAGTTCGGCTGGCACAATCACGACTTCGAATTCGTGAAGCTCGCCGACGGTTCGCTGCCGATCGAGCGCATCTTCGAAGGCGCGCCGGATATTTCCTGGGAAGCCGATATCGCCTGGGTCGTCCGTGGCGGCGCCGATCCCTTCGCCTGGATCGAGAAGCTCGGTTCGCGCATCACGTCGGTGCACGTCAAGGACATTGCGCCCGCCGGCGAGAACAAGAACGAGGATGGCTGGGCCGATGTCGGCCATGGCACGCTGCCCTGGGCAAAGCTGATCGCCGCGCTGAAGGGCACCAAGGCCAAGCATTTCGTCGTCGAGCATGACAATCCTGCTGACGTCGACCGCCTGATCACCCGCTCGATCGCATCCTTCAAGACCTATTGAGGCATATCATGACCAAGGAACTTGGCGTCGGCATCATCGGATGCGGCAACATCTCCACCACCTATTTCTCCCTGTCGCCGCTGTTCAAGGGCCTGAAGGTCCTTGCCTGCGCCGACATCAACATGCAGGCGGCCGAAGCGCGCGCCGCGGAATACGGCGTCAAGGCGCAGACGATCGAGGAGCTCCTCAAAAACGATGAGATCGACGTCGTCGTCAACCTGACGATCCCGGACGCGCATTTCCCGGTCTCGAAGTCGATCCTCGAGGCGGGCAAGCACGTCTATTCGGAAAAGCCGCTGGTTCTGACGCTGGAGCAGGGCGAGGAGCTTCGCCGCATTGCCAAGGAAAAGAACCTTTCCGTCGGCTGCGCGCCCGACACCTTCCTCGGCGGCGCGCACCAGCTCGCCCGCAAGTTTATCGATGAAGGCGGCGTCGGCCGCATCACCTCGGGCGCCTGCTACGTCATGAGCCCGGGCATGGAAATGTGGCATCCGAACCCGGACTTCTTCTTCCTGCCGGGCGGCGGCCCGATCCTCGATCTCGGTCCGTACTATATCGCCAACCTGATCAATCTGATCGGCCCGGTGAAGCGCGTCGGCGCCATGACCTCGATGGCATCGGAAACCCGCACGATCACCAGTGCGCCGCGCAACGGCGAAGTGATCCCGGTGAAGACGCCGACGACGATCCAGGCAATCCTCGAATTCGTCAGCGGCGCGACCGTGACGCTGACGGCAAGCTGGGACGTCTGGTCTCACCGCCACGCCAATATGGAGCTCTACGGCACCGAAGGCTCGATCTATGTGCCGGATCCGAACTTCTTTGGCGGCGTGGTCGAGGCGAGCGGCAAGGACAAGGACATCAAGCCGGTCGAGGGCTGGGATCATCCCTTCGGCATCTTCAACCAGGAGAGCCCGCAGGGACCGCGCGCCAACTACCGCACGGCCGGTCTCGCCGACATGGCGATGGCGATCATCGAGGGGCGTGACGCGCGCTGCTCGCTCGACCGCACGCTGCACGGCGTCGATGTAATGACCTCGATCCTGAAGTCGGGCGAAGAGGGCCGCTTCATCGAGCTGACGACGACCTGCACGCAGCCGGCCGCTCTCGGCATCGAAGAGGCGCAGGCGCTGCTTCGGTAATCGCCCGCTCTTGAAGTGAGGCTTCAAACGACTATTGTCCCGCGCGGGCAAACTGCCCGCGCGATTTTCTTAAAGGAATAGAACCATGAGCTGGCAACCGGCTTCCGACCGTTATTCGAAGATGAAATACAACCGCACGGGCCGTTCCGGCCTGAAGCTGCCTGCCGTCTCTCTCGGCCTCTGGCACAATTTCGGCGGCGACACGCCACATGACCGCAAGGTCGACATGTGCCGCACGGCCTTCGATCTCGGTATCACCCATTTCGACCTCGCCAACAATTACGGCCCGCCTCCCGGCAGCGCCGAGACCGCGTTCGGCGAGATCCTGCGTACCGATTTCGCAGGCCTGCGCGATGAGCTGATCATTTCGTCCAAGGCCGGTTACGACATGTGGCCGGGTCCTTACGGCGAGTGGGGCAGCCGCAAGTATCTGATCGCGTCCTGCGACCAGAGCCTGAAGCGCATGGGCCTCGACTATGTCGATATCTTCTATTCGCACCGCTTCGACCCGGAGACCCCGCTGGAAGAGACCTGCGGCGCGCTTGATCATATCGTCCGCTCCGGCCGCGCGCTCTATGTCGGCATCTCGTCCTACAATTCGCAGCGCACCCGCGAAGCGGCCGCGATCCTTAGGGAACTCGGTACGCCATGCCTGATCCATCAGCCGAGCTATTCGATGCTCAATCGCTGGGTCGAGGACGACAAGCTGCTCGACACACTCGATGAAACGGGCATGGGCTCGATCGTCTTCTCGCCGCTGGCGCAGGGCATGCTGACCACCAAGTATCTCGGCGGTATCCCGCAGGACAGCCGCGCGGCGCAGAACCACTTCCTGAAGAAGGACTTCATCCGTCCTTCGATCATCGACAACATCAAGAAGCTCAACGAGATCGCCGAGAAGCGCGGCCAGACGCTGGCGCAGATGGCGATCGCCTGGGTGCTGCGCGGCGACCGCGTGACCTCGGCGCTGATCGGCGCCAGCCGCTCCTCGCAGATCGTCGATTGCGTCAAGGCGCTCGACAATCTCGAGTTCACCGCAGACGAGCTGAAGCAGATCGATGTCTATGCCAAGGAAGCGGATATCAATCTGTGGGCTAAGTCGGCTGAGCTGGAATAGGCTGGGTGATTGATGACGCCCGGGGGAGTTTGGCGGACAACGTTTCACCATGCTCCCTCATTCCTGTGCCCTTAGGGCTACGCCCACGGGATGTCACAGGATCCAGCCGGCCCAAGTCCTTGGGCCGGTAAGACTCTTCTCGCCGCGCGGACGCGCGGCGGCTGGATCTCTGTGGCATCCCGTGGGCGTAGGCCTAAGAGCACAGAGATGAGGGGGGGAGACGGGTATTAATGCTCACAGCCCCGGCGAAATTGACGTACGTACCGCAAATTCTGGAGGAGCCGCCATGATCCGCAATCCCATTCTGCCCGGTTTCAATCCGGACCCGTCGATCTGCCGTGTCGGCGAGGACTATTACATCGCGACGTCGACCTTCGAGTGGTATCCGGGCGTGCAGATCCATCATTCGCGCGATCTGGTGAACTGGACGCTGGTGCGCCGCCCGCTGGAGCGCAAGTCGCAGCTCGACATGCGTGGCAACCCCGACAGCTGCGGCGTCTGGGCGCCCTGTCTTTCCTATGCTGACGGGTTGTTCTGGCTCGTCTACACCGACGTCAAGCGCTTCGACGGCAACTTCAAGGATGCGCATAATTACATCGTCACGTCGCCGACGATCGACGGCGAGTGGTCCGAGCCTGTTTATGTGAATTCTTCCGGCTTCGACCCGTCGCTGTTTCATGATGAGGACGGCCGCAAGTGGTTCGTCAACATGCAGTGGAACCACCGGACCGAGAGCTACGGCGGGGCGCCGAAATCACCGGCCTTCGACGGCATCCTGCTGCAGGAATGGGACGCGAAGACGCGCTCGCTCGTCGGGCCGATCAAGAACATCTTTGCCGGCAGCCCGCTGGGGCTCGTCGAGGGGCCGCATCTCTTCCGAAAGAACGGCTATTATTATCTCACCACCGCCGAGGGCGGCACGGGCTACGACCATGCCGTGACGATGGCGCGCTCGCGCAGCATCGATGGTCCTTATGAGATGCATCCGGACATGCACCTGATCACCTCCAAGGACCAGCCGGGCGCCGTGCTGCAGCGGGCAGGGCATGGGCAATATGTCGAGACGCCGGATGGGCAGGTCTATCACACCCATCTCTGCGGGCGGCCGATGCCGCCGAAGCGGCGCTGCACGCTTGGGCGGGAGACGGCGCTGCAGAAATGCGTGTGGAAGGAGGATGGCTGGCTCTATCTCGAAAGCGGCACCGTCGTGCCCGATGTCGAGGTTCCCGGCCTGAATGGCGCGACGCTTGCCGAAAAGCCCGTTCGCACCGAGTACAGTTTCGACGGCGGCAAGCTGCCAGCCGATTTCCAGTGGCTGCGCACGCCGGAGCCGCAGCGCATCTTCAATCTGACGGAACGGCCCGGTCATCTCCGGCTGGTCGCCCGCGAAAGCATCGGCTCCTGGTTCGAGCAGTCGCTGGTGGCACGCCGCCAGGAACATCACAGCTTCCGCGCCGAGACGGTCGTCGAGTTCCAGCCGGATACCTACCAGCAGGTGGCGGGCCTGACGCATTACTATAACCGCCACAAGTTCCATGCCGTCGCAGTGACGCTGCATGAGAAGCTCGGGCGCTGCGTGACAGTGCTCTCCTGCGATGGCGATTATCCGAATGGGCGGCTGAGCTTCCCGGCAGGCAGTGGTGCCGCCGTGCCGGCCGAGGGCCGCGTCCAGCTGTCGATGGAAATTCGCGAGAACGGGTTGCAGTTCTTCTGGCAGACCGAGGGCATGGGGGCCTGGCAACCTGTGGGCCCCGAGCTCGATGCCGGCGTCGTTTCCGACGAGGGCGGGCGCGGCGAGCATGGCTCGTTTACCGGCGCCTTTGCCGGCGTCTTTGCCTTCGATACGTCGGGCAGGGCGAAGACGGCCGATTTCGACTGGTTCAATTACGAGGAGCTGTGAGGGAACAATGAACGATATCGACATCGTCCCGATCGCCGAGCAGCATATCGACGGCTTTCATCAAGCGCTCGATACCGTCGCCCGCGAGCGGCGCTACTTGACCTTCCTCGAGGCGCCGCCGCTCGAGAGCACGCGGGCCTTCGTACGGGATATGATTGCCAACGGCCATTCGCAATTCGTGGCGATCGCCGACGGCGCGGTGGCCGGCTGGTGCGATATCCGCCGCCACGCGCAGCCTATCCATGCCCATGGCGGCGCGCTCGGCATGGGCATCCTGCCGGCGTTTCGCGGCAGAGGGCTTGGCGAGCGGCTGATCAGGACGACGATTGAGGATGCCCAGTCGAAGGGGCTGGTACGCATCGAGCTCAACGTCCACGCCGATAACGCCCGCGCCATCCGGCTTTACGAGCGCGTCGGCTTCGTTCGGGAGGGGATCGGCAAGGACTTCGTCTGCATCGACGGGCGCTATCTCGACGTCATCTCAATGGCAATCGTGCGCCGCTGACGCCGCGAAAGCTACATTAGATATCCGGCATAAGCCTTTGTCCGGATTACAGAAGTTTAATTAAAATTTCAGATTCGGTTCATCTTTATGGACGTAATTTCGGGGCGTGTTCAACACGAGGAAACCCCAATGAAAAAGTTCTTCGCCGCTCTTCTCTCCGCCTCCTTCCTGCTGTCGCCGATCGTTGCTTCGGAAGCCAGCGCCAACGATTATCGCCGCCCGGTTGTCGTCGAGAAGAACGTTCACAAGCAGGTCATCGTCAAGAAGTACCGCTGGACCAAGGGTCATCGCGTCACCGCCGCCGAGCGCCGCCGGATGGCTGACGTTCGCGACTACCGCCGCTACCGCCTGTCGGCTCCGCCGCGCGGATATCACTGGGTAAAGGTCGACAACGACTTCCTGCTGGTCGGCGTCGCCACCGGCATCATCACCAGCATCATCGCCGGCCGCTAAGCGGTTGCGGGAATGAAACAGAAAGGGCGGCAGTGATGCCGCCCTTTTTCATTTATCCTGACCGGCAGCCGGCTTGCGCGCGATGGCTGCCTTGAGGAGTGCTGCTGCGAGCGCCTTGGCTTTGTTTGGCTGCGGCTCGGGAATGCCGAGGCCGGGGATCGGCGGCAGCGGTTCGCATTCCTCGCAGACGCAACGGAAGGCCTTTGCTCTCTCGCTCATGCGGCGCGCAACGCCCAGCTGGCGAAGGGATCGGGAAGATCGCGCCATTTCTCGGGCGTGAAATCCGCGGCATCGACGAGACATGCGTCCAGCCCGGCGCGGATCTTGGCCTCGTCCATCGGATCGGCGCCGATGAAGACGATTTCCTGGCGGCGATCTCCCCAGACAGGATCGAGATAGGGCGCAATGTTCTTTTCGAAACCGGGATCGCGCGGCCACTGCTCCTTCGGAACCGCCGTCCACCACAGACCCATCTTGCCGGTGCGGACAATGGCGCCGGCCTGACTGATCTCGCCGACATAATGCGGGCGGGTGGCCAGCCAGAAGAAGCCTTTCGAACGGACGACGCCCGGCCAGGGGCGATCGAGGAAGGCCTGCAGTTTTCCGGGATGGAAGGGACGCTTCTCGCGATAGACGAAGGAGCGGATGCCATATTCCTCGGTCTCTGGCACATGATCGCGGAAGCCGTGCAGCTCCTTGTACCAGAGCGGGTGGGTCTCGGCCTTGTCGATATCGAAGCGGCCGGTGCCCAGGACGTCTGCGAGTTCGACGCGGCCGAAATCCGTCTCGATCAGCTTGGCATCCGGGTTCAGCCCGGCGATGATGATGCGGGCGGCATCGCGCTGCTCCGGCGTTGCGGTGCCGGTCTTGTTGAGGATGACGACATCGGCGAATTCGATCTGCTCGACCAGGAGATCGACGATCGTCCTGTTGTCACCATCGCCTGCAGTCTCGCCGCGATCAGCGAGGAAATCGGTGGAGGCGTAGTCCGCAAGCAGATTGGCGGCATCGACGACGGTGACCATGGTGTCGAGCCTAGCGAGATCGGAGAGGCTTTCGCCGGCCTCATCGCGGAATTCGAATGTGGTGGCGACGGGCAGGGGCTCGGCGATGCCTGTCGATTCGATCAGCAGGTAATCGAACCGGCCCTGTTCGGCGAGCTGGCGGACCTCGGTCAACAGGTCGTCGCGGAGCGTGCAGCAGATGCAGCCGTTGGTCATCTCGACCAGCTGTTCCTCGGTGCGCGACAGATTGGCGCCGCCATCCCGCACCAGCGCGGCGTCAATATTCACCTCGCTCATGTCGTTGACGATGACGGCGACGCGCATGCCCTGTCGATTGGAAAGGACATGATTGAGCAGCGTCGTCTTGCCTGCGCCGAGGAAGCCGGACAGGACGGTGACCGGGAGCCTGTTATCCATGGATATCTCTGTATTAATGTTATACCATTACATATGGTGATCTGAAAAAGGCGAGCGGAAGGGCTCGCCTCTCTTGTCGATATTCGAAAGCTCAGCTCTCGCGGCTGAGGCAATCCTTCATGCTGGCCGCAATGCCGCGCATCAGGGTGAAGTAGAGATCGGGACCGGCTTCCAGCGTGGCGGCTTCCGGATCGAGGACGCCCGACTTCGCCTTGGTGCCTTCGATGACGACATCGACGAGGCGCGGCTCGAACTGCGGCTCGGCGAAGACGCAGGTGGCGCCAAGTTCGGCGACCTTCTTGTGGATCTCCGAAACGCGCTCGGCGCCTGGGATGGTTTCCGGGCTGACGGTGATCGAGCCGGCGACCTTGATGCCGTAGCGGTGCTCGAAATACTGGTAGGCGTCGTGGAAGACGATGAAGGGCTTGTCCTTGACGGGTGCGACGGTGGCGGCCAGTTCCTTGTCGAGGGCATCCAGCTTGTCATCAAGCGTCTTGGCATTGGCCTGATAGGTCAGCGCGTTGGCCGGATCGGCGGCAACCAGCGTCGTGGTGATCTCGGCCGCCATCGCCTTGGCATTGGCGGGGTCGAGCCAGAGATGGGTATCGAATTCGCCGTGGCCATGATCATGCCCGTGATCGTCATCGTCGTGACCGGCGGCTTCCGCATGGTCGTGATCGTGTGCTTCTGCCTCGTCGCCATCGTCATGCGGCTCGAAGGCGCCGCCTTCGCGGAATTTCAGCTTGGTGAGGCCCGGCGCATCGTCTAGCTCGGCAATGCTGGCATCGGAGCCCAGCGATTCAAGCGGCTTTTGCAGAAAGGCCTCGAGGCCGGGACCGACCCAGAACACCACCTTGGCGTCCTGCAGCGTGCGCGCATTCGAGGGCTTCATGCTGTAGGTATGCGGGGAGGCCGCGCCATCGACGATCAGCTCCGGCGTGCCGACGCCCTGCATGATCGAGGCGACCAGCGAATGGACAGGCTTGATCGAGGTGACGACGACAGGCGCATCGGCGGCCTGGGTTGCGCCCGCCAGAAGCAGGGCCGGAAGGGCGAGGGAGAGGCCGGCGGCCAGTTTCATGTGCACGCTCCGCTTGAATAGCGTTTGTTATGTTATTACATCAATTGCGTAATGCTATAACGTGTGCGATAGCATGAGGCAACAGCACATCAGGAAAATTATGTTATCTCCCGCCAATACAGAGGCGAAGCCGCTGGTTTCCCTCAACAATGTCGGCATCAGGCGCAATGGGCGCTGGCTGGTCCGCGGCGTCGATTTCTCGGTGTCGCCGGGCGAGATCGTGACGCTGATCGGCCCGAACGGCTCCGGCAAATCGACGAGCGCCAAGGCGGCCATCGGCGTGTTGAAGCCGGATGAGGGGACGGTCGAGCGCCTGTCCGGCCTGAAGGTCGGCTATGTGCCGCAGAAGCTTGCGGTCGACTGGACGCTGCCGCTCACCGTGCGCCGGCTGATGACGCTTACGGGGCCGCTCGCCGACAAGGAAATGATGGCGGCGCTTGAGGCGGCCGGCATGGCGCATATGCTCGATGCCGAGGTTCAACACCTCTCCGGCGGCGAATTCCAGCGCGCCCTGATGGCCCGCGCCATTGCCCGCAAGCCCGATCTGCTTGTGCTCGACGAACCGGTGCAGGGCGTCGATTTCTCCGGCGAGATCGCCCTCTACGACCTGATCAAGCAGATCCGAAACAATACCGGCTGCGGCATCCTGCTGATCTCGCACGACCTGCATGTCGTCATGGCCGAGACCGATACGGTCATCTGCCTCAACGGCCATGTCTGCTGCCGCGGTACGCCGCAGACGGTCAGCCAGAGCCCGGAATATGTGCGCCTGTTCGGCAGCCGCGCGGCGCAGACGCTTGCCGTCTACAGCCACCATCACGACCACACGCATTTGCCCGACGGCCGCGTCCAGCATGCCGATGGAACGGTGACCGATCACTGCCATCCGGAGGATGGTCATCACCACGATCATGACCACGCGCACGGTCATGATCATGACGGGCACGATCACCATCATCACCATGCGGGAGAGCGCCATGCTTGACGATTTCTTCGTCCGCGCGATCCTCGCCGGCGTCGGTCTGGCGCTGACCACCGGGCCGCTCGGCTGCTTCATCATCTGGCGGCGGATGGCCTATTTCGGCGACACGATCGCCCATTCGGCGCTGCTCGGCGTGGCGCTGTCGCTGCTCTTCCAGTTCAACCTGACGCTCGCCGTCTTCGGCGTGGCGGCGACGGTGTCGATCCTGCTGCTTCTCCTGCAGAAGCGCCAGGCGCTATCGGCCGATGCGCTGCTCGGCATTCTCTCGCATGCGACGCTGGCGATCGGTCTCGTCATGGTCGCGTTCATGAGCTGGGTGCGCATCGATCTTATCGCCTTCCTGTTCGGCGATATCCTGGCCGTCTCCAAGAGCGATATCGCGGTCATCTGGGGTGGCGGCATCTTCGTCGTCGCGGCGATCGCCTGGCTCTGGCGGCCGCTGCTTGCCTCCACCGTCAATCCCGAGCTTGCCGAGGCCGAGGGCATGCAGCCCGAAAGGGCGCGGCTGTTCTTCATGCTGCTGATGGCGGTCGTTATCGCCATCGCCATGAAGATCGTCGGGATCATGCTGATCACCTCGCTGCTGATCATTCCGGCCGCGGCAGCCCGCCGTTTTTCGCCGACGCCTGAGATCATGGCGGTGCTTGCATCGCTGATCGGCGCCGTTGCCGTGGTCGGCGGGCTGTTCGGCTCGCTGACCTATGACACGCCTTCCGGCCCGTCGATCGTGGTGGCCGCACTCATCCTCTTCATCCTCAGCCTGCTGCCGCGGCTGGGACGCAGACAAGCGCAAGGACAAGGCACATGAACACGCCGCAGCTGACCAAGAACCAGGCCCTGGTCTATGACGTCCTGGAAAAATCCGAAGGGCCGCTCAGCGCCTACACGATCCTCGACAAGCTCAGGGATCACGGCTTTCGGGCGCCGTTGCAGGTCTACCGGGCGCTCGACAAGCTGCTCGAATATGGCGTCGTTCACCGGCTCGAAAGCATCAACTCCTTCGTCGTCTGCGCCCATCCGGACGAGAACTGCCACAACCACGGCACCGTCGCCTTCGCCATCTGCGAAAGCTGCGGCCAGGTGATCGAATTCCACGACCACGAGGTGGATCACCGGCTGATGGACCGGATGCGCGCCAAGAAGTTCAAGGCCGAGAAGACGACGATCGAGATCCGCGGCGTTTGCGAGAGCTGCGCCGCTTAGGCTTCGTCAAATGCAGGCCAGCAGCGATTACTGCTGCTTGGTCTTGCCGTCCTTGGCCTGCCGCCGGACGAAGAGGCGCATGATCAGCTGGAAGGCCACGACGATGGCAAACATGTAGAGCCAATGGCTCCAGTTGCCGTCCGCCGAGAAGGCGAAGTTCAGGCCTATGATGACGGCAAAACTCAAAGCGAATGAAATGATGTAAATGGCCATCCGATCCTCCCCCAGACGATCCTAGTGTAGATATCGACGGGGTGCCTTTCAACTTGGAGGGGATTTCTGGCCGTAATCCCTTAGTCTAGTCGCCTGAGATCGCGCGCGAACCGCTGCCAGTTCGACACGTATTTCTCAGCCGAGCGCTTCAGCCCTTCGATCGCCTTTTCATCCAGCGTGCGGATCGCGCGGGCGGGGGAGCCGACGATCAGCGAGCCGTCGGGGAATTCCTTGCCCTCGGTGACCAGCGCGTTGGCGCCGACCAGGCAATTGTTGCCGATCCTGGCGCCGTTCAGCACCGTCGCGCCCATGCCGATCAGCGCGTTGTCGCCGATGGTGCAGCCGTGGACGATGGCGTGGTGACCGATGGTGCAGCCTTCGCCGATCGTCACGGGCGCGCCTGGATCGGTATGCAGCATCGCGCCTTCCTGGATGTTGGTGTTGCGGCCGACGACGATCGGCTCGTTGTCGCCACGCAGCACCGCGCCGAACCAGATGCCGACGCCTTCACCGAGTTCGACATCGCCGATCACATGCGCATCCGGAGCGATCCAGTAAAGACCGCTTGCGTGAAGGCGTGGCGTCAATCCTCCGAGCGCATAGACCGGCATGGCAATTCCTCAGCTGACGGTGACGGTCAAGGTGGCGATGCCATCGATGCCGCATTCGACGGTATCGCCCTTGACGACGGCGCCGACGCCGGCGGGCGTGCCGGTCATGATCACGTCGCCGGGTGCCAGGATGAAGAGTTTCGAGAGCTCGGCGATGATCTCCGGCACCTTCCAGATCATCTGGTTGAGATCGCCTTCCTGGACGCGCTTGCCATTGTGATCGAGCCAGATGCGGCCGCTTGCGGGATGGCCGAGTTCATCGGCGGGGACGATCGGCGAGACCGGTGCGGAGAATTCGAAGGCTTTCGCGACCTCCCACGGGCGGCCCATCTTCTTGGCGACGGCCTGCAGGTCGCGGCGGGTGAAATCGATGCCGATCGCGTAACCATAGATGCAATCAAGCGCCTTCTCGACCGGAATGTTCTCGCCGCCTTCCTTCAGGAAGATCACGCATTCGGCTTCGTAATGCACATCTTCGGAGAGTGGCGGATAGGGGAAGGGCTTTCCGGCGGGCAGCAGGTTGTCGGGGTTCTTCTGGAAGAAGAACGGCGGCTCGCGGCTCGGGTCATGCCCCATCTCGATCGCGTGGTCGGCATAATTGCGCCCAACGCAATAGACGCGGCGCACGGGGAAGAAATCGGCGCTGCCTTCGATGGGAAGCAGAACGGGCTGCGGGACGGGGATGACGGTCTTGAGATCGGCGGACATGGCATGCTCTTGCTGTTATCGGTGCGCGATCTTAGACGTAAAAGGTGACGCAGGGAAAGGACGCTGGCGCGATTATCGGTCCTGTGCCGCGTCGTGGCGCATGACGGCGTAATAGCCCGAAAGTTCCGGGATCATCGCCGCCATCACGTCGAAGCGGGGATCGTCCTCGACCAGTTCGCCGGCATATTTCGCCTGCAGGAACAGCGCGTGGGCGGCTAGCGCATCGTCATTGGCCCGGTGCAGAATGGTGAAGACAGGGGCAGGGACGGTCTTGCCCTTGACGATGACGCGGTCGAGCTCGGCGATCGTGTATCTGCCGCTGACCAGGAATGCCGTGGTCTCGCCGAGCAGCAGCGCGACGCCATAATTCTTCGAGGCGCCCTCCAGCCGTGAGGCGAGGTTGACGCTGTCGCCGAGGCAGGAATAGTCGAAGCGGCGGGTGGAGCCCATGTTGCCGACGACGCATTCGCCGGTGTTGATGCCGACGCCCATCTTCAGCACATGCAGCGGCGTGCCAAAGGCCTTGGCTTCGGTTTCCAGCTCGCGATTGAGCTTGGTGATCTCTTCCTGCATCGCCAGCGATGCCGTGACGGCATGCATGGCATGATCGGGGTCGTCGAGCGGCGCGTTCCAGAAGGCCATGATGCAGTCGCCCATATATTTGTCGATCGTGCCGCCATGGTTCATCACCACTTCGGACAGCGGCGTCAGTAGCCGGTTGATCAGTGTCGTCAGCTGCTCCGGATCGTCCTTCATCGTCTCGGCGATGGTCGTGAAGCCGCGCACATCCGAAAACAGCACCGAGAGCGTGCGCCGCTCGCCGCCGAGCTTCAGCTGCGAGGGATCTTCCGTCAGCCGCTTGACGAGTTCCGGCGAGATATATTGCGAGAAGGCGCGGGTGATCTGCTGCTTGTTGCGACGCTCCTCGGCGAAGTCGAAGGCAGCCTGGCCGAAGGCGACGGCGATATAGGCGATCGACGGGCCGAGCGGCGAGACGAAGATATGGCCGAAACGGATGCCGGCGAAGCTTGCGGCAGCGAAGACGCCGATCGCGGCAATCGCGGCCGCGAGCGTCAGCCAGCTGGTGGAGCGCCAGACCGTTGCCGCCGCGAGGATCGCCGCGACGAGGATCGCCAGCGCCACCAGCGGCAGCGCGCCCCTGGCGATATAGAAGCGGTGGACGATATTGTCGTAGATCGTTGCCTGGATCTCGACACCCGCCACCAGCTTGCCGGTGTGGACGGTATAGGGTGTCGCAAAGGTATCGGCGCCGCCCTTGTCGATCTCGGGTGCGTTCTGCAGGCTGAGGCCGACGAGCACAACGCGGTTCCTGAAGAAATCAGGGGGCAGGAAAGTCGGCGGATCGAGCGCCTGATAATAGGAGACCGTCGGATAGCTTCGGGCCGGGCCGAAGGACTGGATCATTGCCCCCGCGGGCGGCATCTCGGCCGCCTTTCCCGCGGCGGCGGCCAGCATCACGGCAAAGCCGTCGCGATAGGCGGGAATGGTGCGGAAGGTGCCGTCGCCGCCAAGCTCGATCGAGGCGATGCCGGTTCTGGCACCGGCGGCCGTGAACTGCGGCATTGGCGTGGTGCGGATCAGCTGGTCGGCCTGCGGCGCCTGGATCAGCGTTTCATCACCGGCAAGCACCAGATCGGGTGCAGAGGCTGTGGTGATTGCCGCGTCATTCTCGGGAGACGACGGCTCGGCCATGATGATGTCGAGGCCGATCGCCTTGGCGCCGGCGGCCCGCAGCGCCTTGATCAGGTCGGCATGCAGGCGGCGCGGCCAGGGCCATTGGGCGTTGATCTGCGCCAGCGCCGGTTCGTCGATCGCGACGATGACGGGCGCATCCTCGGGCGGCAGCGGATCATCGACCGTCGAGAGATAGTCGAAGCTCCGGAGCTCGAGCAGCGACCACGCGGGCAGCCGCGATAGAAACGAAATCGCCACCAGCGTCGCCAGCACCAGCACGGCAAGCCTGACCGGCCGGCTGCTGAACGGCCAGCCGGGAGCGCGGATGGACTGGCGGGGATTGGAGCGCATCAGAAGCGGATCTTCAGGCTGCCCTTGACCGCACGCCCCCAGCCCGGCACGCCCGGTGCCACTTCGAAATCTTCGTCAAGAAGATTGAAGGCAGAGGCTTCGAGGGCGAAACGCTTGTCGAGCGGCTCCCAGATCAGGTTGGCGTCGAGCGTCCAGTAGTCGTCGAGGCGATCTGTGCCGCCGAGGCCGCCGTCGCCCTGGCGTTCACCGATGTAGTTTGCCGCGACCGTCGCCTTGACGTTCGCTTCGTTGACCCATGTGAGGGCGAGCTGACCGCTCTTCTCGGGAATGTAGGGCAGGGCATCACCGAAGCCGGCGCTGCTCGTATCTTCATTCTTGGAGTGGGAATAGGCGACAGTTGCGGAAACGCCGAAGCCGTAGGCGAGCGCAACGTTGGCTGTTGCGCTGACACGATCGATATTCGCCTTGCTGATGCTGAGCCCGCCGGGCAGATAGGGAATAAAGGGACCCGCTACCGGATAGGCCAGATCGAGGTCGCGAATTTCCTGATGTTGGTATTCAATGCTGGTGAACAGCCGATCGGTCCACTGCGCATCCCATTGGAGCGCGATCGTGTCCGTATAGCCGTCAATGCCGGAATAGGGTTGATTGGCCTGGATGCCGACGACACCGATCGGTGACAAGGTCGGCGAGCCCATGTCGTAGCTCTGGCGCATGAAGGCCGCTCGCAGCCATTGACCGTCGAGCGGCGCCCAGGCGACGCCGAAACGCGGCTCCAGTCTCGCGACATCCGTCGAGCCGCCGTCCATGACTGTGCCGAAAAGCGCGTATTCCGCCTTGAGGCTTGGGGTAATCTCGTGAAGCAGATCGACATAGACCCGACCGATACCGATCCGCTCATCGACCGAAGTGAAAAATGGGTCGGTAGCTCTTACGTCGGCAAAGCCGCCCTCGATGCCGTAGCGCCAGGTCAGATCTTCGACGCCATACAGATGATTGATCGCTGCCACATAGTTGCGCTGCACGCTGTCGGCGATGCGCACTAACGGCGGAGCGACGAGCTCCTGTTCAACGTTTTGTTCGGCACTCGTGTAGAAGAATGCGGCATTGACAACATTGCGATAGCCGAATGTGTGGCTCCAGCCCAGACCGGCCGCCGTTGACTTCGTATCGATGTCGTCGCTCTCGGTGTAGCCCGCAGTGGGGAAGTCGATTGACTGATCCAGCCGGCTGTCGGAGTGATTGGCGTAAAGCACAAAGCGGTCGTCCGGATTGGGCGTGGCCGTCAGATATCCGTTGCCGGACAAATTACGAATGTTTCCGTCAAAGCTGCCTGGGCCGCCGAAAATTGCAGGACTGGTCAGGAACGGTGCATAATCGCCGCCATACGGCGTCTGCACCCACGTCAAATTCAGATACCCGCTCACCGGGAACGGCGCGTTGGCAAAACCCTGCAGTTCCGCTTCACCCGTCGGTTTCGTCTCGCCAGCCGAATTGATAAAGCCCGCGCCAAGCGAACCCTCCAGAAACGGGCGGCGCAGAAGATTTGCGGAGCGCGAGCGCCCCGACAGCATGTGCGGATCGAGCAGCAGACCCTGCAAGAGCGCCGAGAAGCTGTTCGAGTTCAGCTTGTAGAGATCGATCTCGTCGTCGAAGATCTCGGTATTGGCGAAGGGGCGGATGTTGCCGCGGATCGACTGGTCGACATAGCCGCTGCCGGCGAAGGGGTCGAAGACCGCATCGCCGTAATAGCGGCCCCAGGCGTTGAGGCCGCGCAGGCGGAAGGCGTTGTTCAGCGTCGAGCCGGCATCCTGATTGGCGCCGAGCGAGCCGTAGTGGCCGCCGCGGGCCTTGGAGCGGCGCAGGAATTCCTGGGCATTCTCAAGCGCGCCATCCGGATCGTAATCGTCGATCGCGACGGCGGTGCGGAATGACGAGATTACCGGATCGTTCTTGTCCAGCCGGTCGGCATTGTCGAGCGCCTGTTCGGAGAGGACGCGGTCGCCCTTTTCGTAGTGGCCGGCGGCGAGCATAAGCTGCGCCTGCGAATGCGCCGGATTGGCCGTCGAAGACGCCAGGAGATCGTCGATCGCCTTGTCCATCTCGCCCATCTGCAGATAGTAGCGGCCGCGGGCGAGAAGGGCGATGTCGAAGGCCGGGTCGGCGGCGAGCGCGAGGTCGATCTCGTGCTTGGCTTCCTTCATCCGTGACTGGTCGAGATAGAGAATTGCCAGATTGGCGTGGCCGATCGGATCGTCGGGATCGAGCTCGATTGCTTTCTTCAGCGTGGCTTCGGCTTCGCGCGAGGCGCCGCGGGCATCCTGAAGCAGGCCGAGGTCGTTCCAGGCCATGGATGAGCCGGGCGCCACTTCGATCGCTGCGTTCAAGTCGGCGAGGGCGCCTTCGAGATCGCCCTGATAATCGGCGCGCATGCGGGCGCGGGCCTGCAGGGCGTTCGGATCCTGCGGGTCTATCGCCAGCGAGCGGGCGATAGCATCCTGCATCTGGACGCGGTCGTTGATCAGCAGCGCGAGCTGGGCGCGCAGCGCCGGAAGCGTCGAGTCGTCAGGGTAGCGCGCTTCGGCTTGCTTCATCGTGGCGATCGCTGCCGGGATGTCTTCGAGGAAGCCTGCCGTATAGGCCTTCATCACCGCGGCGTAGGGGCCGGTGACGCTCGCCGGCGGCTTCTCGCTACGGGAGGGATCGCGGAGCGACCGGGCATAATAGCCGCCGTAGGCGGCGATGCCGCGGCGCAGCGGATCGAGGGAGCGTTCGGCGTCGGCAAAGAGTTTCGCCGCATCGTCATAGCGCTTCTCGGCGCCTGCGATCAGCGCCTCGATGAAATCGGCGCGGGTGCGCTGCGACCCCGAGAGGCCCAAGGCGCGAGCCTCTGCCAGCGATTGCAGTGCCTTCTGGCGGCCATCGAGCGAGAGCTGCACTTCGGCAAGCGTCAGCCAGTCCTCGGGGCTGCGGGCGCCGGGCGCCTTGGCCTCGATGCGGCCGCGCTCGCTGCGCATCTTCTGCACCGGAAGCGGCGAGGCGGGCATGAAGGTGAAGCCGCTGCGCAGCGTCAGGTAGAAGAGCATCTGCTCGCGATCATCCGGCGTAACGATGACGAGCTTGCGCGGCGCCTGGCCGATGGTGGCGACGGCGCCTTCGCCCTCGGCCACCTGGACGCTGCCATAGTCGTTTTTCAGCTCGACCTGTCCCTCGAGCACGATCAGCGAGGTCTGGTCGCCCTTGACGGTCAGCGTCCAGTCCGTGCCGCGGATAGCGGCGGCCGCAGCCGGGGTCTCGACCGTCAGCCCCGTTCCGCCGCGCTGGGCGCGGGCCCACATGGTGCCGGATTGCAGGTTGAGGATCGTGTCGCCGTCGCGCGCCATCTTCTTGACCTGCAGCGCCGAGTTGCGGCCGAGGCGAACCTGGGTGCGGTCGGCGAAGAGGATGGCGAGCTGGCCGGATGCATTGGTGCGCAGCACGTCGCCGCCGAGCAGATCCTGGTGCAGATCGACATTCTGCCAGTTCGACAGATCGACGAAGCGGACTTCCTCGCCCATCTTGCGGTCGATGACGGAACCGGCTGCCGGTTCGGCGCGCAAAACAGGGTCGGCCGCTGCCGGCCGCGCAACAAAAGACGCTGCCACAGTCAACGCCATCACGGCGGACATGGAATTCGTAAATCTACCCCTCATAGAAAAGCGTTTGTCTTTGGTGCCGCCAAAAGTCAAGCAGAGTTCTACTTATGCTCTTGCTTTGGTTGTGAAGTGTAATATCAGGGAAACACTTTGCGGCGGAGTTAAGTGCGTGGCGGATTTCGAAAGTGCGACTGAACTGATGATGAGCGATCCTTCGACAGGGGATATCGGATCGGAATATTTCGATCATATCAAGAAGATAAACGACATCTTCTACGATCAGATCAAGATATCCGATCAGAAGGCGGCTTACATCTTCACCTTCATGCTTGCCTTTCTCGTCAGCTCCAGCGAGGTACGCGCGGTCTTTACATGGACGCGCTATGCGGACGGAAACCTGCAGCACATTCTGTTCTCCGGTCTGCTTGCAGCGGCGTCCGTCTTCTCGATCCTGTCGGCGATCCTGGTGGTGCTGCCGCGTCATCTCACCAAGTCCACCTCGCTATTCTGGGGCACCTGGGGCGAGCACCGGCAGCTCTTCTGGGACGCGGCGGCGCGGCGCGACGAGCGTTATCTCTTCGCCGAATATCTCGACAATGCCGATATTCTCTCCACCATTGCGCGCGGCAAGTATCGTTGCGTCACACTCGCGTTTCGCGGACTGATGGTCACCGTCATCGCTTATGTGCTGCTTCTGATCGCCGGGTAACGACGGGTCCTTTTCCGGCACGGAATCCCGTTTTGAAACAGCAGTGGCTGTGGAGTGTTACCATTGGTCAAGTATCTGAATCTTTGGCATTTCCGGCCTTGCTCATGAGCATGCCACAATATTGCCGCTTGCTTTTTTTCCCGAATGCTGTCACGTCATGCAGTACTCGGGCATTAGCATGCCGGTGACTGGACAGATGTGGTAGCCCTCCCGCAAGGGTGGCAGAGCGGCTAGAAACCGCTTCGTAGACGTTCTTTCCCCGTACGTGACTTCTCCGACTGACCCTTCGCGCCCGGTTTCGGGACGAAAGCTAAAGCCGTCCGCTTCCTCTCGAGGGGGCGGATACTAAGACAAGACTAAGGGAAAAGGACTATCCCACATGGCCACCAAGGGCACCGTAAAATTCTTCAACCAGGACAAGGGTTTTGGTTTCATCACTCCGGAAGGCGGCGCTAAGGACGTATTCGTCCACATCTCCGCTCTCCAGGCTTCCGGCATCCAGTCGCTGCGCGAAGGCCAGCAGGTCACGTTCGACACCGAGCCGGATCGCATGGGCAAGGGCCCGAAGGCCGTCAACATCTCGGCTAACTAATTCGATTTCTGCCTTCCGGCAGGAATGAGAACGGCGCCTTCAGGGGCGCCGTTTTTCATTTGGGCCGTTGTCCGAAATCAGGCGCTGAGGGCTTCCGCCGGCGATGCAGAGACATCGACGGCGGCAAAGGCAGCGGCGATGACGTCGGGGCCGGCGCCGGGTTTAGTCGCATCCGTCGAGAGGATCTGGCGGTAGCGACGCGCGCCGGGTAGGCCGGTGAACAGGCCAACCATGTGGCGGGCGATATGCTGCAGGCGGCCGCCATTGTCGATATGGGCGGCGGCATAGGCCATCATCCGGTCGCGCAATGCGTCCCAATCCATCTCGCGCGCAGGCGCCCCGTAGAAGCGCTGGTCGACCTCGGCAAGGATCGCCGCATTCTGATAGGCGGCGCGGCCGAGCATGACGCCATCGACATGCGCGAGGTGGGCCTCAGCCTCATCCAGCGTATGGATGCCGCCGTTGATGCCGATGAAGACGTCGGGCCAGCGCTGCTTCATCCGGTAGACCATGTCGTAGTCGAGCGGCGGGATTTCGCGGTTTTCCTTCGGGCTCAGGCCCTTCAGCCAGGCCTTGCGGGCATGGATCCAGATGGCGTCGGTGCCGGCATCGAGCACGCGTGTGACGAGATCGGGCAGGGCGGCCTCCGGATCCTGCTCGTCGACGCCGATGCGGCATTTGACGGTGACCGGCACCGACGACACCGCCTTCATGGCGCGCACGCAGTCCGCCACCACCTCCGGCGTCAGCATCAGGCAGGCGCCGAACGTGCCGGATTGCACGCGGTCGGAGGGACAGCCGACATTGAGATTGATCTCGTCATAGCCATAGGGCGCGGCGATCCTGACGGCTTCGGCAAGCTTTGCCGGATCGGAGCCGCCAAGCTGCAGCGCGATGGGGTGTTCGGCGGCATCGAAGGAGAGGAGCCGCTCGCGCGGGCCATGAATGATCGCGTCGGCGACGACCATCTCGGTATAGAGCAGGGCGTTTTCGCTGATCTGGCGGTGGAAATAGCGGCAATGACGATCGGTCCAGTCGATCATCGGGGCCACAGCAAAAGCCGGCCCATTGGAATAATGCGCCCTGCCTTCAGCCAAAGATGTCCCGCCGCCTTGCGCCGTCATGCCGTCTCGATCCTGTTTCGCTGCCGTCCCGCCACAATCTGGCCCATCAGAGATGGGAAGGCGGGGCGCGAAGCGCAACCGCCGGGAACGAGGGTGCTATACAGAACAAACGGCCCGAAAGCGAGCGGCAAAATCCGGGCACGACAGCGGCCGGCCGCCGCGCTTTCTCCATGAAAATGGCGGCGAGTTCACAATTTCGTCCCGACCGGCGGAATAATGTGGGCCGGCGCGGCCGGGGCTTGATGCATCCGGGGCAAGCGCGTAGGTCTTGAAGCAAGGATGCTGCAGGGCGTCACCGGCCGGAGACATGGCGGGAATGGACGCGCTGCGGGAATGCGAAATGCGGAAGAGGTGGGCGGTTTGATCGATCCCTATGTGATGCTCGGAATTGACCGCGATGCCGGGGAGCAGGCGATCCGCAGCGCCTGGCGCAAGGCCGCCAAGACCTCGCATCCCGACGCCGGTGGCGATGCGGAGCATTTCGGCAAGCTGCAGGCCGCCTATGATCTCCTGAAGGACCCGGTGCGCCGCCGCGTCTATGACGATACCGGCTACGACCCCCAGCTCGCCGACCCCAAGGATATCGAGGGCGTGCTGATGCTGGAAAAGCTCGTCAACGACATCATCCTCGACGAGCGCGAACCCGGCAGCTTCGACCCCGTCGCCGCCATCCGCCGCAAGCTCTCCGACGACATCGTCAAGAACCGCTTCCACATCCTGGAACTGGAGCGCCACCGCAACCGCGTCCGCCAGCATATCGACCGCCTGGGCCGCCGCCCCGAAACCGACGTCCTCGGCTCCATGCTGCGCGCCCGCAGCCAGTCGATCACCGACGCGATCAAGAAGGCGCAGGGGCAGATCGAGGCGATCGAGCATGCCTATCAGATGCTCGAAGGGTATAGTTATGAGCTGGAGGCGCTGGTGATGGTGGCGGAGCGGGAGAGCGAGGTTGAGGTGCGGCGGGAGGAGGCTGCGGAGTAGGGCCGACTGCCTCAGCACCAATTCATCTGCACATCACGTCGCGCACCTCGGAAACAAATCGCGTCGTTCGCAGACGATCACGATCAACTGGCCCCAAAGTTGCGAAACGCCGAGCTATATCGTTACAAAGCGCAATACACGTATCATCATTCTTTGAAATGATGTCGATAATTGCTTCGCAGTCTTTTTCGACTTTTGACGATGTGACGTTCGATGTGACCTTGCCCCCAAGTTTTATCCAGTTTTGAGTTCGCTCCAGCGGTTTTGGGT